>NZ_JBZGBY010000041.1:0-24428 GCF_059159975.1 Cellulosimicrobium sp. BMG9.22
ACCCACCCCGACACCCAAGGCGACCACGCGCTGTCCGACACGACCACGGTTCTGCTTCGGCCGACCACGGTTCTACATCGGCAGACCGCGGTTCTCTGCGGGGGCGTGGGCGAGGATCGCGTCGAGGAGCCGGACCGCGGCGGCCTTGTCGAGCGGCGCGTTGTACGACCCGCACTTGGGGGACTGCACGCACGCGGGGCAGCCGTCGGCGCAGGGGCAGCGGTCGATCGCGTCGCGTGTCGCGCGCAGCCACGTGGCGCCGAGCTCGTACCCGCGCTCCGCGAAGCCTGCCCCGCCAGGGTAGGCGTCGTAGACGAACACGGTCGCCTCGCCGGTGTCGGCGTGCAGGGCGGTGGACACGCCGCCGAGGTCCCAGCGGTCGCACGTCGCGAGGAGCGGCAGGAGCCCGATCGACGCGTGCTCCGCGGCGTGCAGCGCACCGGGCAGCTCGTCGGCGTCGACCCCGGCCTCCTCGATCACCGACTCGGGGACGGTCCACCACACGGCCATCGTGGGGAGCGTCCGCTCGGGCAGGTCGAGGGTCTCGGTGCCCAGGATCTGCATGTCGAGCAGGCGGCGGCGCTGGAAGCTCACGACCTGCGAGCTCACGTCGACCGGCCCGTACCCCCACCCGACGGGTCCCCAGGTCCGCTCCACGACGTCGCGGCCGGCGGCGACGTCGCCCGCGTCGGGTTCGTCGACGATCTCGATCGCCGTCGTGGACCGGGACCACGTGCCGTGGTCGACGTCCTGGCGGCGCACGAGGGCGACGTGGTCGGCGAGGTCGAGGTGCTCGACGACGTAGGTGGCGCCCTGGTGGACGTACACCGCGCCGTCGTGCACGGACCCGTCGGCGGAGGCGGCGTCGACCGTGCCGAGGAGGCGGCCCGTGCGTGCCTCGGCGACCCGCACCGGGGTGCCGCCGGAGCCGCGCAGGTCCGTCATGCGGGTCGCGGGCTGCGCGTGGGTCCAGTACCAGCCGGACGCGCGGCGTCGCAGGGCCCCGCGGGCGACGAGGACGTCGAGCAGCCCGCGGACGGCGGCCGGGTCGCCGAACGCGCGGAGGTCGTCGGCGCGCAGGGGGTTCTCGGCGGCCGCGGCGCACAGGTGGGGCGCGAGGACGTAGGGGTTGGCGGGGTCGAAGACGGTCGCCTCGAGCGGCGCGTCGAAGATCGCCTCCGGGTGGTGGACGAGGTACGTGTCGAGCGGGTCCTCGCGCGCGACGAACGCGACGAGGCCGTCCGCGCCCGCGCGTCCCGCGCGTCCGGCCTGCTGCCACACCGACATGCGCGTGCCCGGCCACCCGGCGATGAGGACGGCGTCGAGCCCGGAGATGTCGACGCCGAGCTCGAGCGCGTTGGTCGTCGCGAGACCGAGCACGTCGCCGGTGCGCACGGCCTCCTCGAGCTCGCGCCGCTCCTCGGGCAGGTAGCCGCCGCGATAGGCGGCGACGCGGCGCACGAGCCGTGGGTCGACGACGCGCACGTGGTCCTGCGTCTGCGTCGCGACCGACTCGGCGCCGCGGCGCGAGCGCGTGAACGCGAGCGTGCGCGCGCCTGCGATCACTAGGTCGGCGAGCAGGTCCGCGGCCTCCGCGGTAGCGCTGCGGCGCGGGTGCTCGGGCGCCTCGTCGACCGTCGTGGGGACCGTCGGGTCGTCCACGCGCTCCTCGGGCGAGAGCGTCGCCTCGAACCCGGCCACGACGGGCGGCTCCCACAGCACGAACGTCTTCTCGCCGGCCGGCGACGTGTCGCGCGCGACCGTCACGACGTCGTCGGGCTCGACCCCGACGAGACGGGCCGCGCTCGTCGCCGGGTCCGCGGTCGTCGCCGACGCGACGACGAACGTCGGCGGCCGGTCGCCGTCCTTCGCGTAGTGGGCGGCGAGCCGGCGCAGGCGCCGCAGCACGAGCGACACGTGCGCACCGAACACGCCGCGGTAGGCGTGCCCCTCGTCGACGACGACGTAACGCAGGTCGCGCAGCAGCCGCGACCAGCCGCGGTGGTTCGGCAGGAGGGCGAAGTGCAGGAAGTCGGGATTCGTGAGCACGACGTCGGCGTGGTCGCGCACCCAGCGCCGCTCGTCCTGGCCGGTGTCGCCGTCGCACGTCGCGACGCGGACGTCGCTCGCCCCTGCGGCGTCGAGCAGCCGCTGCAGGCCGGAGAGCTGGTCGGCGGCGAGCGCCTTCGTCGGCGACAGGTAGAGCACCGCGCCCCGCCGCGCCACGGACTCGATGCGCCCCGGGTCCAGGAGGCGGGCGGCGGCGTCCGCCCGGACCGACGTGAGCGCGGGCAGCCAGAACGCGAGCGACTTGCCCGACCCCGTGGACGTCGCGAGCGCGACGTGCCGGCCCGACCACGCGGCGTCGGCCGCGACGACCTGGTGCTCCCACGGGCGCTCGACGCCGAGCGCCCGGTATCCCGCGACGAGCGACGCGTCGGCCCACGTCGGCCAGTCGCCCTGCGCCCCGGGACGCGCGGGGAGCTCGCGCACGTGCAGCACGCGCTCGTCGCGCCGCCCCCGAGCGCGCAGCACGTCGAGCAGCGTCGCGCTGGTCGGGCGCAGGTGGGTCGTCGTGGGGGCGTTCGGCACGTTCCGAGTCTCCCACCGACGGCCCACGCGGCGGGTCGGGTCAGCCGCGGAAGATCTCCACGACGGCGCGCGACAGGAACCAGGGGTCGACGACGGCCGTGAGCTCGCGCGCCGAGTGCATGGACAGGATCGGGACGCCGACGTCGACGGTCCGGATCCCGAGGCGCGTCGCCGTGAGCGGGCCGATGGTCGAGCCGCACGGCACCGTGTTCCGCGACACGAACTCCTGGCTCGGCACCCCGGCCCGGGCGCACGCGCGCGCCCACGCGGCGGCGCCGTGCGCGTCGGTCGTGTACCGCTGGTTCGCGTTGATCTTGAGGATCGGCCCGCCGCCCGCCAGCGGCCGGTTCGCCGGGTCGTGACGCTCGGGGTAGTTGGGGTGCACCGAGTGCCCGACGTCGCTCGACACGCACAGCGACGCCGCGAGCGCGCGGTGCCGCTCCTCCTCGTTCGCACCGAGCCCGGCGGCGATACGGTCGAGCAGGTCCGCGAGGAACGGGCCCGACGCCCCCGAGCGCGACTCCGACCCGATCTCCTCGTGGTCGAACGCGGCGAGCACGGGGATCACGTCGCCCTCGACGGAACGGTCGGGCGTGCCCGCGGCCTCGATCAGGGCCACGAGCCCGGCGTGCACGGAGATGAGGTTGTCGAGCCGGCCCGACGCGAGGAACGCGTCGCGAGCCCCGAACACGCGGGGCGACTGCGTGTCCGCGACGACGACGTCGTACCCCCCGATCTCGCTCGCCCGCACCCCGGCGTGGTGCGCGAGCTCGGCGAGCACGTCGCCACCCGTGACCCCGCTCGTCGTGTCCGATGCCGTGCTCGACGACGCCGGGCCCGCCGCCGACGCGAGCCCCCACACGGGCTGCGTGTGCTGCTGCTTGTCGAGCGTCAGCCCGTCGTTCGCCGCGCGGTCGAGGTGGATCGCGAGCTGCGGGATCCGCAGGAGGGGCCCGGTGCGCACGAGGTGCTCGACGCCGTCGGCCGTGACCACGCGCCCCGCGAGCTCGAGCTCGCGGTCGAGCCACGAATTGAGCAGCGGACCGCCGTAGACCTCGACGCCCGCCTGCCACCAGCCCTCGCGCGCGACGCTGGGCCGCGGCTTGAGCTTGAACCCGGTGGAGTCGGTGTGCGCGCCGAGGATCGCGTACGGCGTCGTCGCGCTCGCGCCCGCGGGCACCGCCCAGGCGATGACCGCGCCGTCGCGCACGACGACGTAGCGCCCGCCCGCGGCCCCGTCACCCGGCGTGGTCGCCCCGGAAGGCCAGGCCGCGGTCTCGTCGAGCCGGACGAAGCCCACGGACTCGAGGCGGCGGGCGACCTCGTGGGCCGCGTGGTACGACGACGGCGCCGCCTCGACGAAGGTCGCGAGGTCGCTCGCGTGCGCGAGGGCGCGGTCGTGGACGGAGGGGTCGGTCGGGGCGGGGGAGGTGGGCGTCGGCACGGGCTCCACCCTACGCACGCCCCGCACCCTCCGTAGGGTGGTCGTCGTGCCATCTCGCGACGCCCCTGCCGACGCTCGTCCCGTCGTGTGGGTCGTCCTGCCGGGCCTCGCGCTCACCCCGGAGGACTTCGGCCCGCTCGCCCGGGCGCTGCGCTCCGCCGGCGAGGTGGACGACGTGCGCGTCCTCGACGCGTGGCGCACCTCGGTCACGGGGCCGGTGGACGTGGTCCGGGCGGCGCTCGGCGTCGACGGGTCCCGACCGGTCGGCATCGTCGGGCACTCGGTGGGCGGGCTCGCCGCGATCGAGTGGGCGCTGCGCCACCCGGGCGAGGTGGGGCGCCTCGTGCTCCTCGACCCGACCAGCCCGTGGGAGCGGCACGTGCCGGCGCTCCACACGGGCCGTGCTCTCGCGCGGGCGGGCACGACGACGGCCCACCGGTTGGCGGGGGCGCTCGCGGCGACCGGACCGGCACTGCGCCGCACCGCGGTCCGCGGGGTCGCGCGTCGACCCGACACCCTGCCCCGCGACGTCGTCCGCGCCCGCTACGGAACCCGGGACGCCTGGCCGCTGCTCGCCGGGGAGTGGTTCGGGAGCTGGGAGCAGGCGCCCCGCGTGCGTGCGTTGCTCGACGCCGGACGGAGCGTCCCACCGGATGCCCGCCCTCTCCTCGTCACCGGGCTGCGCGCGAGCGTGCGGTTCCTGCGCGAGCAGCGCGAGCTGTCCGAACGGCTCGCGACCGCGCGGGTCGGGCTCGCCGGGGAGGGGCACCTCTTCCCGATGACGCGCCCCGACGTCGTCGCGCGCCTCGCCGACGCCACCGCCGGGCGGGGCGTCGTCAGCCGCGAGGGGTGATCGTGCCGTCCGCGTCGAGCGTCACGGCGAGACCTTCGCCCACGGCCCACGCGGCGTACTCCGCGCCGGACTGCGTGAGGACGCCCTGGTACGGCACGAGGTCGTAGTCGCCCGGGGCGACGGGGGTCGTGAACCGGCCGTCGCCGTCGGGAGCGCAGTAGTCCGTCGGGACCGCCTGGGCACCGAGGTTCATCGCCTGCTCAGGGGCGAGCTCGAGCTGGAGCGGAGACTCCAGGGCGTTCGGCCCCACCGCGACGACGACGCCGTCGCGCACCCACGCCACGGGGCCGACGCTCGCGACGACGCCCGAGAACCTCTCGTCGGCCGTGTTCGTGAGCGACGTGTCGACCACGTCGGGGGCCTCGGTGCTCAGCCCGCGCGTCGTGAGCGTCAGGCCGGGGTCGGCGAGCGCCGCGAGGTCGTCGGCGGGCATCCCGCACGAGACCGGGGTGCCCCCGAGCCACGACGGCTGGAAACCGGGGGTGGGTACCGCGTCGGCCTCACCGGTGGAGGTCGGCTCGTCCGGGGCGCTGGTCGGCGTGCCGTCGCTCCTGCTGTCGGTCGCGCTGTCGGTCGGGTCGCCGGGAAGCGGCTGCGCGGTGTCCCACGACGGCAGCTGCGAGACGCCGACGGCGAGCACGGCGGCCACCCCGAGCGTGGCGGCGCCGAGCACGGCCTTCTTCACGGCCCTGCGGCGTCGGACCCGCGCTCGCACGAGGGGCAGACCTGCGGAGAGGTCGCCCGCGGCGCCGTCGGACGAGTGGCCGGTGACGTCGTCGGCCAGGTCGTGCAGCGCCCGGGCGAGGGCCCCGCCCTCGTCGGGCGTCGTGTCCCGGTCGTCGCGCGCGTGGTGAGTGCTCATCGTGCTCGCCTCCCGCCTCGTGGCTGTGGGGATCGTGTCGTCGTGCGGTCGTCGGTCGCCTGCAACGCGTCCTGCATCGCCGCCATCGCGTCGTGCAGGTGACGCTTGACGGTGCCCTCGGCGCTGCCCAGGGCGGCCGCGACCTGCGGGACGGTGAGGTCCTCGACGTACCGCAGGACGACGCACGCCCGCTGGCGCGGTGTCAGGGCGGCGAGGGCCGCGGCGACGTCCACGCGGGCCGTGGCCGCAGCCTCCGGCCCACGCACGGCGTCGTCGGTCGCGACGAGGTGCCGCACACCCGTCCACCTGCGTCGGCGCCGGTAGCCGTCGAGGTACAGCGTGAGGATCGCGCTGCGCACGTACCCCTCGGTGGACGCGATCTCGGCATGCCCGCCTGCCGTGGGGTCCAGATCGACGGTCCGGACGGCACCCGTGCGCGCCGGCGGCGGCCGCCGCAGCCGCGAGAACACCTTGACGAGCGCGTCCTGCACGAGGTCCTCCGCGTGCTGCGCGTCGCCGCACAGCAGGTACGCGTACCCGGTGAGCGACCGGCCGCGCCGTGCGACGAGGTCGCTCAGCTCGGCGTCCCAGTGCGTCACCCTCGCTCCTCCCGTGCCCGTCGACCGCCCGTCCACAGATCATGACGTCCGCCGCGCCAGAACCGTTGGGTGCCCTCTCGCCGAGACGTGGGTATCCGCCCCGAAATCGGCCGGATCCGGGGCGGAAGCTCACTTCTCGGCCCTTGCGCCGCCACAGCGTCGTTCCCGGGGTCGAGCCTCAGGCGACCGTGAGGGCGACCGGGGCGGAGACGAGCCAGCCGCTGTAGACGCCTCCGCCGTCGGGCGTGACGTTCTCGGCACCCCACGACCCGTCCTGCTGCTGGAGCGAGTACGACGCGAGCATCCACGGGTGGACCACCTGCACGGTGTACTCGCCGGGAGGCAGGTGCGTGCCGGACGGCGCTCCCCAGTCGCACGCCTCGGCCGTCGCGACGACGTGGTCCAGCGCCTGTGCCTCGCCGGGCCCGAGCGCGGCGACGCCGTCGGAGTCGGTGGCCGGCATCGTCGAGCTGACGATGACGCCGTCGCGCACGACGACGTACGCGCGGATCCACCGGAAGTCGACCGTCTCGGTCCGGGCCGTGGGCAGGCCGACGAGCCGGACGGGGAGGGGGACCTCCGCGCCGGCGGCGACGGAGATCGACGCCGGGACCTCGAGGCGGGCGAGCAGCTCGTCCCCCGTCGGGGCAGGGGCGGGCATCCCGCACTGCAGTTCCTCGTACGACGGTGCGGCGGGGAACGTCGTCGTGGGACCGGGGAACGCCCCCGGGACGGGGTCGGCCGCGGGCGGCTCGGGTTCCGCGGCCGCAGGGTCCGGCGCGATCGTGAAGGGCACCGCAGCGGACACGAGCCATCCGTCGAACAGCAGCGCATCGCCGTCGGCAGCGCCGACCGGCGCGCCCCAGGCACCGTCGCGCTCGAGCGCGTACGACGAGACGACCCACGGGACGACGACCGCGAGCTCGTAGTCGCCGGGCGGGAGCGACGGCGAGTGCGAGGCGACGCCGTCCGGGTCGCACGCGGCGAACGAGTCCAACGGCACGGTGAGGTCGACGATGCCGCCGTCCGGGAGGTCGACAGGGACGGCGCCGTCGCGGAGCGGGAACAGCGACGAGACGACGACGCCGTCCTGCGCGACGACGTACGCGGCGAGCGCGGCGGGGTCGAGGACGGTCACGCGCGCGGCGTCGTCGAGGGTGACGCGCGCCGCGACGTCCACGAGGCTCTGCGACGCCACGGAGACGTCGGTGTCGACGATGGTCGCGGTCGCGAGGAGGTCGGTCCCGGTCGGCGTGGGCGCGGGCGCCTGGCAGCGCAGCGCGTCGGTCGTGACGGGCGCGGGGAACGTCGCGCGGAACGTCGGCGTGGGCGTCGGCTCCGGGCTCGGGGCGGGAGCGGGCAGGACAGGCCGCGGGTCGTCGACGAGCACCGCGTTCGCGCCGACGCCGACCGCAGCGACGGCGAGCACGGCGGCGACACCGGCGAGCGCCGCGCGGCGCCGTCGGGCATGGCGCACGCCGACCCGCAGCCGATCGGCGGCAGCGGCGTCGTCCCGCGCAGGGGCGACCTGGTCGGCGATCGCACGGAGAGCGGCGTCGAGCTCGAGCGGGCCGGAGCCCGTGGGGCGGTTCATCGCGCACCTCGCTGGACGGTGGTGGTCGGGGTGGCCGACGGCGTGACGGCCAGGTCGTCGTCGGAGGCCCGGATCGGGCCGAGCCGCGCGGCAAGCCTGCCGTTCGCGTCGCTCAGGTAGCGCTTGACGGTGCCCTCGCTCAACGAGAGCCGGTCCGCGACCTCGCGGACCGTGAGGTCGGAGTAGTAGCGCAGGACGACGCACGCCCGCTCGCGCGGTGAGAGCACGTCGAGCGCCTCGACGACGTCGAGCCGCGCCTCGATCGGGTCCCCGCGCTCGGCGGGGTCGGGCGGGGCGAGCAGGTGCCGGACGCCGTCCCACCGGCGCCGGCGCCGGGTCCCGTCGAGGAAGCCCGTGAGGACGGCCCGCCGGACGTAGCTCTCGGCGAGGGCGAAGTCGGTCGCTGCGCGACCGCGGCGGAACGTGCGGAAGAGCGCGTCCTGCACGAGGTCCTCGGCCTCCGTGACGTTCCCCGTGAGCAGGTAGGCGTAGCCCACGAGGGCACGACGCCGTGTGCGGACGATCTCGTCCAGCACGTCTTCCCATCGCGCCATCGCGCTCGCCTCCCGGCCCTGGTTCCACTCTCACCCCTCTCAACGACCGGGTCGAGCGTCTGGTTGGGGTGCGGGCACGGATCCGCGGGATCTCACCCGCGGGCCCGGTGTGGACGGCGGCCGGATCCGCCCTGCGGTCGCCGCGCTTGTGACGTCCTGCACGAACGGTCGTGACGCACGCCACACGTGCGTAGACTCCTCCCATCGCACCGGCAGGGGCCCGGTGCGGTGGTCGTCGCAGTCGTCAAGGAGGACGGATGCTCACGCTCGGTACCGAAAGTCTCACCATCGTCGCGGTGATCGCGGTGATCGGCCTCGTCGCGCTGGGGTTCGCGTTCGTCCTGCGCAGACAGGTGCTCGCCGCGCAAGAGGGCACCGCGAAGATGCAGGACATCGCGCAAGCGGTGCAGGAGGGCGCCAGCGCCTACCTGAGCAGGCAGTTCCGCACGCTCGCGCTGTTCGCCGCGATCGTGTTCGGCCTGCTGTTCCTCCTGCCCGGCGACGGCGGCATCCGCTGGGGGCGCTCGATCGCGTTCCTCCTCGGCGCCGGGTTCTCCGCCGCGATCGGCTACCTCGGCATGTGGCTCGCGGTGCGCGCCAACGTGCGCGTCGCCTCGGCCGCGACCCGGCCGGGCGGACGCACCGAGGGGGCGCGCATCGCGTTCCGCACGGGCGGCGTCGTCGGCATGTCGGTGGTCGGCCTCGGACTGCTGGGCGCCGCGGGGGTCGTGCTCGTCTACAAGGGCGACGCCCCGGCGGTGCTCGAGGGGTTCGGCTTCGGGGCCGCGCTGCTCGCGATGTTCATGCGTGTCGGCGGCGGCATCTTCACCAAGGCGGCCGACGTCGGGGCCGACCTGGTCGGCAAGGTCGAGCAGGGCATCCCCGAGGACGACCCGCGCAACGCCGCGACGATCGCGGACAACGTGGGCGACAACGTCGGCGACTGCGCGGGCATGGCCGCGGACCTCTTCGAGTCCTACGCCGTGACGCTCGTCGCCGCGCTCATCCTCGGCAAGGCCGCGATGGGCGAGGAAGGTCTCGTCTTCCCGCTGATCGTCACCGCGCTCGGCGCGCTCGTCGCCGTGATCGGCGTCTTCATCACGCGCGTGCGCGGCCAGGAGAACGGGCTCAAGGCCATCTACCGCGGCTTCTACCTCTCCGCGCTCATCGGCGCGGTGCTCGCCGCGGTCGCCGCGTTCGTCTACCTGCCGTCGTCGTTCTCCGCGCTCACCGGGACCGCGGACCTCGGCGAGCTGTCCGGGATCGCGGCCGACCCGCGCGTCGTGGCGAGCCTCGCCGTCGTCATCGGGATCGTCCTCGCGGGCATCATCCTGTGGATCACGGGCTACTTCACGGGCACGACGTCGAAGCCCACCCTCCACGTCGCCGCGACGTCGCGCACGGGTGCCGCGACCGTCGTCCTGTCCGGCATCGGCGTCGGGTTCGAGTCCGCGGTCTACACGGCCGGCGTCATCGCCGCCGCGATCTGCGGACTGTTCCTGCTCGCCGGCGGCTCGGTGTGGCTCGCGCTGTTCCTCGTGGCGCTCGCCGGCTGCGGCCTGCTGACCACCGTCGGCGTCATCGTCGCGATGGACACGTTCGGCCCGGTCTCCGACAACGCGCAGGGCATCTACGAGATGTCGGTCGGCGAGGCGGGCGACGGCGACCCCGAGGCCGCGCAGATCCTCACGGACCTCGACGCCGTCGGGAACACGACGAAGGCGATCACCAAGGGCATCGCGATCACCACGGCGGTCCTCGCGGCCACGGCCCTCTTCGGGTCGTACGCGGACGCGGTGAGCCACGCGATCGCCGACGTCCAGGAGGTCGGGGGCGGGCTCGTCACGTCGATGCTCGAGTACTCGATCATCTCGCCGATCACCCTCGTCGGTGTGATCCTCGGCGCCGCGACGGTGTTCCTCTTCTCCGGGCTCGCGATCGACGCGGTGACGCGTGCCGCCGGGGCGATCGTCTTCGAGGTCCGCCGCCAGTTCCGCGAGCACCCCGGGATCATGACGTACCAGGAGCGCCCGGAGTACGGGAAGGTCGTGGACATCTGCACGCGCGACTCGCTGCGCGAGCTCGCCACCCCCGGTCTCCTCGCGGCGTTCGCGCCCATCGCGGTCGGCTTCGGGCTCGGCGTCGGGCCGCTCGCCGGGTTCCTCGCCGGGGCCATCGGCGCGGGCGTGCTCATGGCCGTCTTCCTCGCCAACTCCGGCGGTGCGTGGGACAACGCGAAGAAGATCGTCGAGGACGGCGCGTACGGCGGCAAGGGCTCGGAGGCGCACGCGGCCACCGTCATCGGCGACACGGTCGGCGACCCGTTCAAGGACACCGCCGGGCCCGCGATCAACCCGCTCATCAAGGTCATGAACCTCGTGTCGGTGCTCATCGCCCCGGCGGTCGTGATCATGAGCGTCCCGGCGGACGCGAACCACGGCCTGCGCATCGGCATCGCCGTCGTCGCGGCGGCCATCGCGTTCGGCGCGGTCATCATGTCGCGGCTGCGCGCCGCGCGCGTCGATCGCGAGGTGTCCGACCTCGAGCCGGAGCGCGTGCCCACCGGCGCCTGACGCGTCACGCTCCTGGGAGGGAGCGCGGGGTCAGCCCCGGGCGTCCTCCCAGGAGCGCTCCCACGCGTCGAGGAACACCTCCTCGTCGATCGTGTGCTGGTTGTACCCGGGCTCCGTGGGCACCGGCTGCGCGCGGGCGACGAAGTCGATCGTGAACGCCCCGCGACCGGAGACGAACACGTCCGTCCCCGGTTCGACACGCGCGGCGAGCCAGCGAGCGACGGCGGCGACGTCGTCGGGCGAGGGGTCGTCGATCGTCACGGCCACGGCCGGGGCCGTGGCCGTCACCCCGTCGACGTTCGGGACGGTCACCAGCAGCTCTCGGACGCTCTCCGGTCCGAGCGGGCTCACGCGGCGACCCGCGACGGCGAACGAGAAGTCGGTCACGACGGTCCCGTCGGCCGCGACGTCGCGGACGTCGAGGTGCAGCGCCTCGAGACCGTCGAGCGACGTGTCCGCGCGTGCCGCCTGCTCGAGGGTCGCCGCGACGTCGAGGTCGGTCACGGTCAGCGTGAGGCTGCGCGGACGCGCGACGATGCCGGTGACCCCGGGCGTGCGCTCGTAGCGCGCCACGAGCGGATCGACGCGGGCGTACTCGTCCGAGGCCGCGCCGTCGGGCCGCGTGACGATGCCGCCGTGGACGAGGACCTGTCCGGCGTCCCAGCCGGAGGCCGCGATCGCCACGTCCCGCGCCGGGACACGGTCGGCGTCGAGGCCGACGCGCAGCGTGACCTGGTCGGTCTCCAGGAACGCTTCCGTCACCGGGTACTGCTCGGCAACGGCGCGGTAGGCGGCGAGCTGCTCCGCCACCTGCCTGTACTCGTCCGTCCGGGAGACCAGCGTCTGGTCGACGGTCGAGACGGTCGAGTCGTACGCGTCGAGGGGCTCGAGGCTCCCGCCCGGGGAGGAGAGGTCCTCGACCACCGCGTCCCAGCGCGACGGATCGTCGACCGTGACCGAGACGTCCGACCGCCCGAGCGTGGCGGCCACGACCGCGGGGTCGTCGTCGAGCGCGCCCCAGAGCGCGACGACCTGGTCGTTCGCGTCGTCCGTGTCACGTGTCTCGAGCACGAACCCGTCGACCGCGAGCGCGGCGCTGACCTGGTCGTGGCTCCGGCTGTAGTCGACGAGCTCGTCGAACACCTCGCGCGCCCGCTCGGTCGACGTGCCGGGCCGCAGCGTCACCGTGCCGCTCGCCCCGCCGAGGAACGGCAGGGTGTTGTACCCGGACGCCGAGGCCTCCTCGACGTCGGGCTCGTCGCGCCAGTCCGCCTCGAAGCGGTCGGCCTTGGCCGTCCCCGCGTCGAGCGCGCACCCCGCGAGCACCAGGATCCCCAGGGCCCCCGCCAGTGCCCCCGGTACCGTCCTCGATCGATCCGTGCCTCTCGCCGGCATGCCGCCCCCTGTCGTCGGCCGACAGGCTAGCGGGCGACGGCGGCTGCGGCGGCCGCCGTCCGTCGGCCTGTGGACGAACCCGTGTCAGCCCTTGACGGCGAAGGGCGCGCGCAGGAGCGCCTCGTCGCGCGACGACGGCCCGACGAGCAGCTCGAACTCGCCCGGCTCGACGACGCGGTGACCCTGCGCGTCGACGAGCGTGCAGTCGGCGACGGGCACCGCCAGGTCGACCGTCGCGGTCTCGCCGGGGGCGAGCTCGACCTTGCGGTACGTCTTGAGCTCCTTCTCGGCCCACGTCACCGAGGTGACCGTGTCGCTCACGTACACCTGCACGGTCTCGCGCACGGGGCGCGTCCCGGTGTTGGTCAGCGTGACCTGCGCGCGCACGACGTCGTCGGGCCCGTGCACGGACCCGAGGACGCGCAGGTCGGAGTACTCGACCGTCGTGTAGCTCAGGCCCTCGCCGAACGCGAACGCGGGCCGCTGCGTGAGGTCGGCGTACCGGTCGCCGTGCTGGCCGCGGATCGTGTTGTAGTACGTCGGCTGCTGGCCCGCGTGGCGCGCGAACGAGATGGGGAGGCGCCCCTCCGGCTCGATCAGCCCGAGCACGAGCTCGGCGACGGCCTGCCCGCCGCGCATGCCGGGGTTCGCGGCCCAGACGATCGCGGCGGCGTCGTGCGCCGACGGCGGTAGGACGAGCGGCTTGGACGCGACGACGACCACGACGACCGGCGTGCCCGTCGCCACGAGCGCGTCGAGCAGCGCGCCCTGGCCGCCCACGAGCTCGAGCGTCGCGGTCGACTTCCCCTCGCCCACGAGCTCGATGCGGTCGCCGACGACGGCGACGACGAGGTCCGCGTCCCGGGCCGCCGCGACGGCCTCCGCGATCAGCGCGTCGTCGGCCGTGGCCGGGACCACGACCTGGGGCCGCGGCTGCCCGTCGGGGAAGAGCTCGCCCTCGGGGTCGGGCTCGAGCGTGAGGACGTCGGCGCCGCGCGCGTGCGTCACGGTCCAGGCCTCGGGCGCGAGGGCGCGGAAGCCGTCGAGGACCGTCGTCGTCATCTCGCGCGGGTGGCCGTCGGGCAGCCAGTCGGCCTGGCCCGACGCGCCGGCCCAGTCGCCGAGCTGCGTGTGGTCGTCGTCCGCGTTGGGCCCGACGACGGCGACCGTCCGGGCCCGGCCGTCGTCCGCGAGGGGGAGGGTGCCGTCGTTGGCGAGGAGGACGAGCGAGCGGCGCGCGACCTCGAGGTTGACGGCGGCGTGCTCGGCCGATGCGATGACGGCCTCCTGGCGCGCGACGTCGGGACGCCGCGGGTCCTCGAACAGGCCGAGCCGGAACTTCAGCGTGAGGATGCGGCGCACCGCGGCGTCGATCGCCGTCTCCTCGACGAGCCCGCGCGCGACCGCCTCGAGCGCGCCCTCGAAGAACTTCGGCGTCGTCATGATCATGTCGTTGCCCGCGCGCACGGCGGCGGCCGACGCGTGGACGTAGTCCGGCTGGATGCGCTGCTCCCAGACCATCCGGCCCACGTTGTCCCAGTCCGTGACGAGCGTGCCGGTGTAGCCCCACTCGCCGCGCAGGACGTCGTCGAGCAGCCACCCGTTGACCGTGACGGGCACGCCGTCCATCGACTGGTAGCCGAGCATGAACGTCGCGCAGCCCTCGCGCGCGACGCGCTCGAAGGGCGGCAGGAACCACGAACGCAGCTTGCGCTGCGAGATGTCGGCCTCGCTCGCGTCGCGGCCGCCCTGCGTCTCGGAGTACCCGGCGAAGTGCTTCGCGGTCGCGAGGACGCCGGTCGGGTCGTCCATCCCGTCGCCCTGGTAGCCGCGCACCATCGCGGAGGCGAGCTCGCCGATGAGGTAGGGGTCCTCGCCGAACGTCTCGTCGACCCGGCCCCAGCGCAGGTCCCGGGCGATGCACAGCACGGGGGAGAAGGTCCAGTGGACGCCGGTCGCGGCGACCTCGACGGCGGTCGCGCGCGCGACGCGCTCCACGAGCTCGGGGTCCCACGTCGCCGCCATGCCGAGCTGGGTCGGGAAGATCGTCGAGCCCACCCAGAACGAGTGCCCGTGGATGCAGTCCTCGGCGACGAGCAGCGGGATGCGCAGCCGCGTGCGCTCGGTGCGTGCGTGCGCCTCGAGCACGTTCTCGGGGGACGTGTGCAGCAGCGACCCCGCGTGCCGCTCCTCGATCGCCGGGCCGACGCCGTCGCGCGCGTCGAGCTGCAGCATCTGCCCGACCTTCTCCGGGAGCGTCATGCGGCCGAGGAGGTCCTCGACGCGTTCGGCCACGGGAAGGGAAGGGTCGAGGTACGGCAGGGTGCTCACGTGGGGTCCTCTCACGGCGGCAGCGACGGTCGGGCCGCGGTGACGTGGACGGAGAGCCGAATCGTTTCGACGCGGTCGGTCGCCCGCGCGACGGGCTCGCGGCGTCGACCACTATAGCGGAAACTGAGTGACCGGTCAGTAAGTAATGTGCCGCGCCACTGCGTGGTTCTCGGCAGTCGCCCGAGGCGCGATCATAGGTGCCATGCAGAGCCCGGTGCGCGCGGTCGCCCACGGCGCGGTCCTCGTCGTCGTCGCGGGACTGTGCCTCGCGGTCGTGGTCAGCGGGGCGTTCGACGTCGTGTCGTTGCCGACGTCCGCACCGGCCGCCGTCGTGTCCCCGCCGGCGGGCGCGGCGGGCCCGACGGGCACCGACGCGACCGCGCCGGGCAGTGACGGCACGTCGCCCGAGGAGGGCGCCGGCACCGGGACCGATCCCGCCGCCACGGGTGGGGAAGAGCCCGGCGACGACGCCGCGGGCGCCGCGCCGGACCCCGTGTGCCGCGAGGCCGAGGTCGCGTGGGGGGCGGCCGCGAAGGCGCAGGTCAACCTCAGCGTCGAGCACCCCGAGGACCTCGTCGCCGGGTTCACGACGGCGCGCGACACGCTCGCCGCGACGACCCCGCCCGCGGCGGTCGCGGCGGACTGGGCCGTCGTCAGGACCTACCTCTCCATGATCGCGGACGAGGTCGAGGTGGCCGGCGCCGAGGACACGGGCGAGCTCTCCCGGGCGATCGACCGTGTCGGCCGTCAGATCGACACCGCGGCACTGACGCAGGCGTCGCAGCGCGTGACGGAGTTCTTCCGGGCCGGCTGCACGCCCTGACGCCGTCAAGGTCCCTGCCCGGGTGGCGTGCGACACATGGGGAGCAGTACCCACATCGTGGATCTGAGGCCGCGCCGGGCCGGTTCGTAGGTCACCATGGCCGCATGCGCACCCGACTCACGATCACGAAGACCACGACCGCCCTCGCGACGAGCGCCCTGCTCGTCCTCGGGCTCGCCGCGTGCGGCGGCTCCGGCGACGACGCGAGCACCGACACCGAGACCAGCGCCGCCGCCGAGGAGTCCACGCCGGCGGAGGAGGAGACCACCCCGGCCGAGGAGGAGACGACCGAGGAGGAGCCCGCGGAGGCTTCCGGCGACTTCTGCACCGCCTACCAGACCATGCTCGACGCCCAGAGCACCCTCGGAGAGATCGACACGAGCGACCCGGCCGCGGCGGTCGCGGAGTTCGAGACCTTCACCGCCTCGCTCGAGGCAGCCGAGGCCCCGGCCGAGATCAGCGCCGACTGGGACACCGTGGCGGGGGCGTTCCGCACGATCACCGACACGCTGGCCACGGCGGTCGACGACCCGGCGAGCGCCGACATGTCGGCGATGACGAGCGTCCTGACGGACGAGTCGTTCCAGACCTCGGCGCAGAACGTCGCCACCTACGGCACGCAGAACTGCTGATCTCACCTACCCGACGCTCGTCCCGGACCCCGGCCCGCCTGCGCGCGAGCCGGGGTCCGGCGTGTCCGGCGGACCTCTCGTCGCGCCGGCACCGTGCTGCCCGCGCGCTCGCCCGCGGGCCGGCGCGTGATCGGCCAGGATGGACTCATGCCCGCCTCCGAGCCGTCGCCTGCCCCGGTCCGCCCGCGCCCCGAGGGCGTGCCCGCGCCGGGGTCCAGCCCCGCACCCCCGGGGGAGGGACTCGACCCACTCGCGCCGGCCGCCGTGACCGCCCGCCTGCGTGCAGATCTCGAGGCGTCGCGCTTCACCGTCGACGGCGTCGAGCAGGTGCTCGGCCCGGTCGCGTCCGCGGCCCTGCACCGGGAGCAGGCGGTGCCGGCGCGCCGGGCCCTCGCCGCCCAGGGACCGCGGCGCGACGACGGCCCGAGCGGCATGTCGTCGTCGGACCCCGCCGGGACGCTCGCCGCGCTGTTCCTCCTGGGCGACGATGTCCCGCGCCGTGCGCTGGACGCGGCGCTCGGCCGCACCGGGACCGACGGCGCCGCGCGGCTCGGGCTCGTCGAGGCCGCGGGGCAGGGTGCCGACGACGCGGTGCGCGCGCTCGTCGACCTGCGCCCCTACGCGACCGCTGATGCCGTCGGGCCCGTGAACTGGTGGCTCGCGTCCGACCTCGGCGAGCTGGCGACGGGACGACCGCTCGCGGCCGACCATGTGCTGGGTGCGGGCGGCGCCTCCCTGACGCTCGCGCAGGTCACGGTGCGCACCCCCGTCGGGCGCGTGCTCGACCTCGGCACGGGGTGCGGCATCCAGGCGCTGCACGCCGCGCGCCACGCGCGGTCCGTCGTCGCGACGGACATCTCGCGCCGCGCGCTGGGCTTCGCCGCGTTCAACGCCGCGGTGAACGTCGCGTCCGACGCCGCGCGAGACCCCGGTCCCGGCGCGAGGATCGAGCTGCGCGAGGGCTCGATGCTCGACCCGGTCGCGGGCGAGCTGTTCGACCTCGTCGTGTCCAACCCGCCGTTCGTCATCACGCCGCGCACGGGCGGCCCTGACGCGCTCCCGGAGTACGAGTACCGCGACGGCGGTCGTGCGGGCGACGACGTCGTGCGCGACCTGGTCACGGGCGTCGGGTCCGTGCTCGCGCCCGGCGGCGTCGCGCAGCTCCTGGGCAACTGGGAGCACCGCCGGGGGGAGCCGTGGGCCGAGCGCGTCGGGGCGTGGCTCGACGCGGCGGGCCTCGACGGCTGGGTGGTCCAGCGCGAGGTGCTGGACCCGGCGGAGTACGCCGAGACGTGGATCCGCGACGGCGGCACGACCCCCGAGCGTGAGCCCGCCGCGTGGGAGGCGGCGTACGGCGCGTGGCTCGACGACCTCGCCGCGCGCGACGTCGAGGCCGTCGGGTTCGGGATCGTCACGCTCCGCCGGCCGCTCGACGGCGCCCGCCCGACGCTGCACCGGCTCGAGGAGCACACCGGGTCCCTGCGCCAGCCGCTGGGCGCCCACCTCGCGGCGTCGCTTGCGGCGCACGACTGGCTCGGCTCGCGCGACGACGCGGCCCTCGCGGACGAGCGGCTCGCCGTCGCGCCCGACGTGACCGAGGAGCGGTTCCACACGCCCGGAGCGCCCGACCCGACCGTGGTCCTGCTGCGCCAGGGCGACGGGCTCGGGCGCGCGGTCCAGGCGTCGACGGGGCTCGCGGCGCTCGTGGGGGCGAGCGACGGCGAGCTGACGGTCGGGCAGCTCGTCGGCGCCATCGCGTCGCTGTTCGAGGTGCCCGCCGAGGACCTCGCGCACGAGCTGCTTCCCGCCGTCCGCGGCCTCGTGCGCGACGGCTTCCTCGCCCCGGCGCCCTGACCGTCCGACTGCCCAGCACGAGGTTGCTGTCGTTCTCGTCCGCTTTCCGGGAGCAACATCGTGCTCGGCCGCACGCAGGGACGTGCTCGGGATGATCGCTCCCGATGCTCGACGGGCCGCCGTCCGGCCGTGGCGCTGCCGAGCCTCCCGACCGATCCGACCTAGGATCTGTTCGCGCCATCCGCGCCCCGACCCGCCCGAGAGGACCTGCGTGCTGCACGACGACGTCGACTCCCTGCGACGGTCGAGCGCGGCGTGGCGGCTCCTGCGCGCCGACACCGCGCCCCTCGTGGTGTCGTTCCTCGGCACGGTCTTCGTCGAGGACAACGTGCGGGCGATTCCGGAGAGCGAGCTCGTCGCCCGCCTCGACGACCACCTGTGGGCCATCGACCCGCGCCCGCGGGCGACGCGGGGCACGGTCGGGGACGACGGCGCTGCCGAACCGCGCTACCCGCGCACCCCGCAGGCGTACGTCGACCACTGGGCGCACCCCGAGCAGGGGTGGCTGCGCGCGTGGTACCCGCCCGGCTCGAGCGAGCCGCACTACGACGCGACGCCCGCCGTCGAGCAGGCGGTGCGCTGGGTCGCGTCGCTGCGCAGCCGCGGGTTCGTCGGCACGGAGTCGCGGCTCAACACCGTCTTCGAGCTCCTGCGCCAGCTCGCCGTGGGCACGCAGACCGACCCGGCGGAGCGCCTGCGCGAGCTCGAGGACCGGCGCGCGGCCCTCGACGAGGAGATCGCGCAGGTGCGTGCGGGGCGGGTGGCCGTGCTCGACGCCGCGGCCCAGCGCGACCGCTACCAGCAGCTCACGCAGACCGCCGCCGACCTGCTCTCGGACTTCCGCGAGGTCGAGGCTAACTTCCGCTCTCTCGACCGGGGGCTGCGCGAGCGCATCACCGGCTGGGACGGCGCCAAGGGCGAGCTGCTCGAGGAGGTCGTGCGCTCGCGCACGGCGATCGCCGAGTCCGACCAGGGCCGCTCGTTCCACGCGTTCTACGACTTCCTGCTCGACCGGCGCCGCCAGGAGGAGTTCGCCGCGCTCGTCGACCGCGTCCAGTCGCTCGACGCGATCGCGCCGGACGCCGTGCGCCCCGAGACCGAGGCCCCCGCGGCAGCCGAGCACCGCCGCCTGCGCCGCGTCCACTACGACTGGCTCGACGCCGGCGAGCGCACCCAGGCGACCGTGCGCACGCTCTCGGAGCAGCTGCGCCGGTTCCTCGACGACCAGGTGTGGCTCGAGAACCGCCGCGTCATGGACATCCTGCGCGGGGTCGAGGCCAAGGCGCTCGCCGCGCGCGACGCCGGCGCCGGGGCGCAGCGGGGAGATCCGGCGGGCGGACCACCCGGGATGCCGGTCGACGCCGTCGCGCCGGACGTCGTCCTCCCCACCGAGCGGCCGCTCTTCACACCCCGCCCCGCGACCCGGCTGGACTCCGAGCACGTCGAGGAGGGCGACGACGACTTCGAGGTCGCGGCGCTCTACGAGCAGGTGCACGTCGACCCCGAGCGCCTCGCGCGCTCGGTCCGGGCGGCGCTCGCGGTCCCGGGCGGCCCGGCCGAGGTCGCGCTCGCCGACGTCCTCGCGACCGCGCCCCTCGAGCACGGCCTCGCCGAGCTCGTGACGTACCTGTCGCTCGACGACCCGCGCTTCGCCGTCGTGCACGACGACGAGCGCACCGACGAGGTGCGCTGGGAGGGCGAGGCGCCCGCGGGGCCCGCGGCCGACGACGACGCGCCGCCCGACCCGGTGCTGCGCGTCGCGCGCCTGCCGCGCGTGACGTACGCCCGAGCGGCCCAGCCGGGCGCCGCACGCACCGACGACCCCGTCCTGCCCGACGCCCCCGCCATCTCGGAGGAGACCCCGTGAGCACCACCCGCACCGCGCGCGACCCGGAGCTATCCGTCGTCGTGACGTCGCTGCTCAAGGGCGTCGTCTACCGCGAGCAGGGGGAGGCGCTGTGGCGCGACCTGCTCGCGCGCGACGCGCAGGTGCGCGACGCCGTCGCGATGCTGGGCCTGCAGGTCGTCGTCGACGAGGGCGACGGGTACGCGTACCTGCGCTCGCAGCCGGAG
The DNA here is from genome assembly GCF_059159975.1 of Cellulosimicrobium sp. BMG9.22. NCBI lineage: Bacteria > Bacillati > Actinomycetota > Actinomycetes > Micrococcales > Promicromonosporaceae > Cellulosimicrobium > Cellulosimicrobium sp. BMG9.22. Next base: position 20,180 of record NZ_JBZGBY010000041.1, read on the forward strand.
CACGAGCGGGACGAGCGCGTCCCGCGCCTGATCCCGCGCCGCGAGCTGCCGTTCGACGTGAGCCTCCTCCTCGCGCTGCTGCGCAAGCGGCTCGCGCAGGCGGACTCCGAGGGCGGGGGCACGCGCCTCGTCGTCACGCGGGAGGAGATCGTGGACCTCCTGCGCGTGTTCCTCGCGCAGGACGCGGGCGCGGCGACGAACGAGGCGCGGCTCGTCGACCGCGTGGACGCGCTCGTGCGGCGCGTGGTCGAGCTGGGCTTCCTGCGGCCGGCGGGCCGGCCGGACCCCGACGCGCCCGACGGCGCGGTGCCCGAGGGCTCGACGCCCGGGGCGGACCGCGACGCCGGAGCGACCGGTGAGGCCCGCCGTTACGAGGTGCGGCGCATCCTCAAGGCGTTCGTCGACGCGCAGTGGCTCGCGGACTTCGACGCGCGGCTCGCGCAGTACCTGGAGCTCGCGTCGGACGGCGGCCCGCGGGACGGGACGACCCGGACGGCCCCGGGGACGACGGCGACGACGACGAGGACGGTGGCGTGATGGAGGGCCTGTTCAGCCCGGTCGAGCTGCACGACCCGGCGGCCGACCTCGACGCGCGCGCGGGCTTCCGGCTCGAGCGGCTCGAGGTGCTCAACTGGGGCACGTTCGACCAGCGCGTGTGGGCGTTCGACCTCGACGGGCGCAACGCGCTGCTCACGGGGGACATCGGCTCGGGCAAGTCGACGATCGTCGACGCCGTGACGACGCTCCTCGTCCCGTCGCACCGCATCTCGTACAACAAGGCGGCGGGCGCGGGGGCGCGCGAGCGGTCGCTGCGGTCGTACGTCGCGGGGCACTACAAGTCCGAGCGCGACGAGGCGACGGGTGCGACGCGGCACGTGGGTCTGCGCGACCGCGGGACGTACTCGGTGGTGCTCGGCCGGTTCGCGAACCGGGGGTTCGAGCAGGAGGTCACGCTCGCGCAGGTGTTCTGGCTCGCGCCCGGTCAGTCGGGCCAGCCGGACCGCTTCTTCGTCTCGGCCGACCGGCCGCTGACGATCACCGAGGACTTCGCCGGGTTCGGCGGGGACGTGCCCGCGCTGCGCCGTCGGCTGCGCGAGTCGGGTGCCCAGGTGCGCGACCACTTCCCCGAGTACGGGCGCGACTTCCGCCGCCTGCTCGGCATCCCGTCGGAGCAGGCGATGGACCTGTTCCACCAGACGGTGTCCATGAAGTCTGTCGGCGATCTCGGCGAGTTCGTGCGCGAGCACATGCTCGAGCCGTTCGACGCGGACCGCTGGACGGACCGGCTCGTCGCGCACTTCGACGACCTCACGAGCGCGCACGACGCCGTCGTGCGGGCCACCGCGCAGATCGACCGCCTCGCGCCGCTGCTGGCCGACTGCGACGCGCACGACGCGCTGGGGGAGCGGGCGGCGGCCCTCGTGACCCGCCGCGACGCGCTGCGTGCCTTCACGGCGTCGCGGCGGGTCGCCGACCTCGACGGGCTCATCGGGGCGCTCGACGAGCGCGTGACCGACGGCGAGTCGCGGCGGGCCCGCGTCGGGGACGAGCTCGGCCTGCTCGCCGGCGAGCGTCAGCGGCTCGAGCTCGAGCGCGCCGGGCACGGCGGCGACCGGCTCGCGGCGATCGAGGGCGAGGTCGCGCGGCGCGAGGTCGAGCGCGCGGCCCGCGAGCGCCGCGTCGCCCAGCTCGCGGGCTACGCCGCCGCGGCCGGCCTCGTTCTCGGCGACGCGCCCACCCAGCACGCCGACCCAGCGGTCGTGGGTCACGACGGCGCCGAACCCGGCGACATCCCCGGGTTCGGCAGCACGGGCGCCGACAACCCCGGGTTCGCCGCGGGCGCGGCGCGCGGCGTCGCGGACGCGCTCGTCGACGCCGAGGCGTTCGCCGCGCTGCGCCGGCAGGCCGACGACGCCGCCGTCCGGGTGCGCGAGGAGCTCGCCCGGGCGGAGGAGCGAGTGGGCGACGTCGCCGCCGAGCTGCGCGCCGTCGAGCAGGAGACGACGGACGTCAAGGCCGAGCTCGCGAGCCTCGCCGACCGGCGCTCCAACCTGCCGCGCACCCACCTGGAGGTGCGCGACCGGCTGTGCGCCGGCGTCGGGCTGGCCCCGGGCGACGTGCCGTTCGTCGGCGAGCTGCTCGCCGTGCGCCCCGACCAGGCGGACTGGGAGGGCGCCGCCGAGCGGGTGCTGCGCGGCTTCGCGCTCTCGCTGCTCGTGCCCGCGGCGCACTACGACGACGTCGCGGCGTGGGTCGACCGCGAGCACCTGGGGCTGCGGCTCGTCTACCACCGGGTCCCCGAGCGGGTCCGGGCCCGGCGCCCCGTGCCCCGCGAGGACGGCGTCCCGATCCTCGCCGACCTGCTCGACGTGCGCCGCCTCGACGACGCACCGTCGCTCACCGCGTGGGTCGAGGCCGAGCTCGAGCGCCGTGCGGACCACGCCTGCGCGCCCGACCTCGACGCGTTCCGCCGCCTGCCGCGCGCCGTCACACGCGCCGGCCAGGTCAAGCACGCGCCGGACCACCACGAGAAGAACGACACGCGCGCCGTCGACGACCGCCGCGGCTACGTGCTCGGCTGGTCCACGCAGGCCAAGATCGACGCCCTGCTCGAGCAGGCGGCCGAGGTCACGGCGCGTCGCGACGCCCTCGCGCGCCGTCGCGACAAGGCCGCGGCCGCGCGCGCGGAACTCCAGGCGCGCGCCGCCGCGCTCGGCCGCCTCGACGTCTACCGCGACTGGGACGAGCTCGACCGCGGCGCCGAGACCGCGCGGATCGCCGAGCTGGCCGAGGAGAAGCGGCGCCTCGAGCAGGCGAGCGACGAGCTCGGGCGGATCGCGGCGCTCCTCGACGACAACGCCCGCCGCCACGGCGAGCTCGAGGCCGAGCGCTACCGCGTCGTCGCGACGCTCGGCGCCGACCGGCACGCGCTCGACGAGGCGCGTGCCGCGCGTGATCGGGCGCGAGCCGTCCTCGACGGGGCCGGCGAGGCCCTCGACGAGGAGACGACGGCGGCGCTCGCGGAGGAGTTCGAGCGCGAGCTTGCGGCGGTCCCCGTGCCGGACGACGCACCCCCGGCCGATGGCGCGGCGCGTGCGACCAGCGCGCCCGGCGCCCCGACACGCGCCGCCGACCTCGACGCCGTCGAGAACGCCGTGCGCTCGCGCCTGACGACCGAGGCCGAGCAGGCGCAGCGCGAGCGCGCCGACCTGGGCACGCGGATCGCCGGCCAGATGGCGGTCTTCCGTTCCGCCTACCCCGTCGAGACGGCGGAGCTCGACGCGGACGTGCGCTCCGCCGACGGCTACCGCGAGATCCACGACCGGCTCGTCCGCGACGACCTGCCGCGCTTCGAGGCCGACTTCAAGGCCTATCTCAACACCAACGCGATCCGCGACATCGCCGGCTTCGCGGCGGAGCTCGCCAAGCAGGCGGACGTCATCCGCGACCGCATCGACACCATCAACGACTCGCTCCGCGCGATCGACTACAACCCCGGCCGGTACATCCGGCTGGAGATGTCGCGCACGCCGAACCTCGAGGTGCGCGAGTTCCAGCAGGACCTGCGCGCGTGCACGGACGGCGACGGGATCCTCGCCGAGGAGGACCGCGCGCTCGCGGAGGGCGACGGGTCGCTGGCCGACGGGGGCGGCGCGCTGTCGTACTCCGAGGACCGGTTCCTGCGCGTCAAGGCGCTCGTCGAGCGGTTCCGCGGCCGCGAGGGCATGACCGACCTCGACGAGGCGTGGCGCCGACGCGTCACGGACGTGCGCAACTGGTTCGTGCTGTCGGCCTCCGAGCGCTCGCGCGCGGACGACTCCGAGCACGAGCACTACTCCGACTCCGGCGGCAAGTCCGGCGGGCAGAAGGAGAAGCTCGCGTACACGATCCTCGCGGCGTCGCTCGCCTACCAGTTCAAGCTCGACTGGGGCGCCGTGCGCTCCACGGCGTTCCGGTTCGTCGTCATCGACGAGGCGTTCGGTCGCGGGTCGGACGAGTCGACGCGCTTCGCGCTCGAGCTCTTCCGGCGGCTCGGGCTGCAGCTGCTCATCGTCACGCCGCTGCAGAAGATCCACGTCATCGAGCCGTACATCTCCGCCGTCGGCTTCGTGGACAACCCGACGGGCCGCTCGTCGCGCCTGCGAACCCTGTCGATCACCGCCTACCGCGACGGCCGCCCCACCGCCGAGCCCGTCCCGGCGTCGGAGCTCGCGGCGAGGTAGAACCGTGGTCGGTCGAGGTAGAACCG
>NZ_JBZGBY010000042.1:0-23591 GCF_059159975.1 Cellulosimicrobium sp. BMG9.22
GGGCCGGCCCGGGGCCCGGGCGTCTGCCCGGGGTGAGGTGCTGGCTGAGCGGGTGGGGCGGCGTCGGATGCTAAGGGCGTCAAGGCCGCGCTCCCAAGACCCACGCCCGACGGACCAGGGCGACGGCGCGGACAGCCCGAGCACCGACGCCGCTCCGCACGCGGACCCGACCACAAGCACGCCCAACCCAGCCCGAGCACCGACGCCACCCCGCACGCGGACCCGACCACGAGCCGCCCGACCCGGCCCGAGCGCCGAGGACTAGCTCGGCGAGGTGAGCTGATCCTCGGCAGGTGAGCGGGCGTCGTCGGGCAGGGTGGCGACCACGACGCCGGCCGGGCGGCGGCCGACGAGGAGGATGATCCCGAGGCCGAGGACGGTGAGGACGACGCCCGTCCACGCGGGTGCCAGGTAGCCCCAGCCCGCCGCGATGACGAGGCCGCCGAGGAACGCGCCGTTGGCGTTGCCGACATTGAGAGCCGAGTGGCACAGCGCGGCGCCGAGAGACGGCGCGGACGGCGAGAGGTCCATGAGCCGGGTCTGCAGCGACAGACCGAGCACCTGGGACGTCATGCCGAGCAGGAAGAGCGACAGGACGGCCGGCACGGGGTGGTGGCCCGTGAGCGCGAAGAGCACGAGCGCGAGGCCGGTCGTCGCGAACCCGAGGTAGACGGTGCGCATCACGGAGCGGTCGGCGAGCCTCCCGCCGAGGACCGTACCGACCGTCATCCCCACGCCGAAGATCGCGAGCACGAACGGCACGGCGCCGGTCGCCAGGCCCGTGACCTGGGTGATCGTCGGCTCGACGTACGAGTAGACGGCGAACATCCCGCCGAACCCGACCGCCGCCCCCACGAACCCGACCCACAGCGGACCGTTGCGCAGCGCGCCGAGCTCGCGCCGGACGCTCGTGGACTCGTTCCCGGCCCCGGCGGGGATGAGCCACCACAGCGCCGCGAGCGTCACGAGGCCGAGCACGCCGACCACGACGAACGCCGCGCGCCACCCGAGCTGCTGGCCCGCGAAGGTGGACAGCGGGACGCCGACGACGTTCGCGACCGTCAGGCCGGTCATCATCGTCGCGACGGCGCGACCTCGGCGGCCCGGTCCGGCGACGGCCGCCCCGACCGCTGCGCCGACCCCGAAGAACGCGCCGTGCGGCAGCCCCGCGAGGAACCGGCCGGCCACGAGCGTCTCGATGCTCCCGGCGGTCGCGGAGAAGAGGTTGCCCAGGGTGTAGAACGCCATGAGTGCGACGAGGAGCGTCTTGCGCGGCACGCGCGCCGCCGCGACGGTCAGGAGCGGCGCACCCACCACGACGCCGACCGCGTACGCCGTGATGGCGTGCCCGGCGGTGGGGATGGAGACGTCGAGGTCGGTCGCGATGTCGGACAGGAGCCCCATCGTGGCGAACTCGGTGGTGCCGATCGTGAACCCGCCCATGGCGAGCGCGAGGAGCGCGCCGCTGGGGACGCGCGACCGTGCGGTGCGGGGTGCGGCGGAGGGGGCGTCCGTCGGGGCGGCGGGCGGGACGCCCGTCGGTGACGTGGAGCGGTCGGTCATGGTGTCCTCGGTGCGTCGGTCGGTCGTCGAGCGTCCTCGGATCGAGAGGTCGAATCGATTCGAGGAGTGTCGGCGCCGTCGACGACGAGAATCAGGGTGGAGCCGCCAGTCTAGGTGCCGACGTCGGCGCGCACGACCCAGACGTGGTCGGCCGCGCGGAGCCCGAGCTGCGAGGGTGCGCTCGCAGGCACGGCACCCCTTGCGGGCTCGGCCGGGCCGCCCTCCGGGCCCGGAACCGGCGGCCTCCAGACGACCGACAGGATGCCGGCGTACTCCCGGCGCTCCCGCACCTCGACGCCCGTGTCGAGACCGACACCGATCTCGGCGAGGTAGCGCAGGACGTCCGGGTCGGCGTCGGAGATCCGTGCCACGGTCCCCCGGTCTCCCACCACGAGGTCGGAGAGCGGCACGGCCGCCGGGCGGACGACGGCGCCGTCGGACCCGGGGATCGGGTCCCCGTGGGGGTCGCGCGTCGGGTGCCCCAGCCGTGCGTCGATGCGCTCGATGAGCAGGTCGGACACGGCGTGCTCGAGCACCTCCGCCTCGTCGTGCACCTCGTCCCAGCCGTACCCGAGCTCGGAGACGAGGTACGTCTCGAGGAGGCGGTGCCGTCGCACCATGGCGAGCGCCAGGGCGCGGCCCCGCTCGGTGAGAGTGATCGCGCCGTACGGCGCGTGCTCGAGGAGCCCCTGCGCGCTGAGCCGACGCACGGTCTCGGACACCGTCGAGGCACCGACCCCCATACGCTCGGCGAGGAGCTTGGTCGTCACCCGCTCGTCGGTCCACTCCTGCGTGGCCCAGACGACCTTGAGGTAGTCCTGGGCGACGGCGGTGAGGTCGGTCGGGCGGTCCACGCCCACCACCCTAGGTCACCGCCCCCGGACGGTGCCTCAGGACGACGGCGCGCGCACGACCTCAAGCCGCACCTCGACCGTCCCCTCGTCGCGCACCTGGACGGGCGCGTCGGGGGGCACGGCGATCCCGAAGTCGGAGAACGTCACGCCGATCGCCCCGCTCGCGACCATACCCTCCGCTGAACGCTGGATCTCGAGCGCGACGGTCACGGGCTCGGTCTCTTCCCGCAGGGTCAGCGCGCCGACGGCCTCGAGCTCGACCGGCTGCGTCGTCGTCTCGAGCTCGCTCACGTCGAGCGGCGTGGTGAGCGAGAAGAGGGCCGTCGGGTAGAGGTCGGTCTCGAGCGCCTGGCGGAGCTGCCGGTCAACGGTCGCCGAGCCGGTCCTGATTCTCGCCACCTGGACGGTGACGTTCGCGGACTCGAGCTCTCCGGAGCGCACCCGGAACGTCCCGTCGACGTCCGAGGTGACCCCGAGCAGCTCTGCGTCGTCCTCCGGGCCGTCGGTCCCCTCGGCCCGGAAACCCGCCTCGGAGCCGGGGCCGACCACCCACTCGCCGTCCACGTCGAACGGCCCCGGCTCGGCCGGCTCGGTCGGCGCCGTCTCCTCCCCCGGCGACTGCAGGCCGAGCGGGGGCGGGGTCCGGCCCTCCTGCACCTGGGTGTACACGAACGGCGCGAGGAGCACCACGACGAGCGCGAGGACCACCGACACGACGACCCAGCGCGTGGACCTGCTCATATGCCCCATCCTGCCGCCTCGCGCACGCTGTCGCGAGGACCGACGCGCGACGACTCAGCTCTCGGTGGCTGGCACGTCGGCCGGCTCGCCGGCGGGAACCTCGCCGCCAGGCACCTCGACGCCCTCGTCGGACTCGTCGGACTCGTCGGACTCGTCGGGCGACGCGACGCCGGACGGTGTCGGCCACGCGATGCGGGGCCAGACCTTCGCGGACTCGTCGATGCCGATCTGCACGAGCTGCCAGTCGACGATGCGCCGCAGCTCGGGGTCGAACCGCAGGACGGTCATCTCGGCCGTCCCCTTGAGCGGACCGATCCGCAGCTGGTCCTTCACCGCGCCCGCCGTGCTCCCGCTCACGTACCGCACGCCTCCGCCCATCCGCTCGGGGCCGGAGCGCGTGTGCATGTGCCCGGAGATCTGGTTCGGCACACAGCCGGAGTCGAGGGCCTCGTTGCCCATGCGGGGCGTGTGGATCATGAGGATGTCGATGCCCTCGCCGTCCTCCTGCTCCGTACACGCGAGCTCGGTGAGGCGCGCGGCGTACTGCTCGGGCGTCTCCTCGCGCGGGGGCTGGCTGCCGAGCCCGAGGCGCGTCTCGAGCGGGTCGCGGTCCCCGAGGATCCGGATCCCCTCGACCTCGACCACCTTTCCGTCGAGGACGGTCTGCCCGTTCGCGCGTTCCTGCGCGGACGTCTCGACGCTGTCGTGGTTGCCGTCCGCGACGACCATGGTCGCGCCCTCCGGCACGGCCGACGCGAACGAGTCGACGCAGAAGGACTCGACGGTCGTCCCGTTCATCGTCGTGTCGCCCGCGTTGAGCACGACCGACGCCCCCGAGCGCTCGGCGACCGTGCGGATGAGCGGCGTCATGCCGGTGTTGCAGTGCAGGTCGCTCACGACCACGAGCGTGACGAGGTCCTCCTCGGCGGTGGGCGTACGCCCAGTCTCCCCGTCTGCGGCCGGTTCGTCGGCGTCCGTGCCCGACGCCGGACCACCGGGCGCCGTGTCGGTGTCGCCCTCGGAGCCGGCCGGCTCGTCGGTCGTGGCGTCGTCCGCCGGGTCCTCGTCGGTCACCTGGTCCTCGTCGGTCACCGGGGCGGCGGGCCGCGGCGTGGTCAGCCGCTGGATCCGTTCCCGCCGGTCCCAGGCGGTGACGAGGTTCGTGTTTGCGCGGTCGTAGAAGTCCTCGTTCTCGCGGTACAGGTCGATGAGCAGTGCGCCGTACGTGTCCACGACGCCGGCGAGCCGACCGGTGATGCGTGCGCCCTCGAGCGGCGTCCCGTCGAAGACGGCGGACGCGCGCTGGGAGGGTCCGCGCGTCGCTCCGGGGTCGCTCGCGGCGAGAGACGCGGCGACGAGCGACACGAGGACGACGCTCGCGGTGATCTCGTAGGTCCGCGGAGCGACGCGTGCGGTGAGCTCGCGCCGCCGCGTCGCGCCGAGCAGCAGGTAGAGCCCCGCCCCGGCCGCCGCGACGACGAGGACCGCGAAGCCGGTGCGGCGCAGCGCGTCGACGACGAGGGCCCGGGCGACGGAGCCGATCGTCTCCTGCGGGCCGCCGAAGAAGCGCAGGTAGTCCTCGAGGTCCTGCTCGAGCCCTTCGAGGGTGTCGGCCTGCCCGACGGCCGTCAGGTCGGCCGGGATCTCCTGGACCGTGACGTCGGCGCCGAGGTTGATCGGCAGCGGCGAGTCGATCTGGAGCGTGCCCAGCGGGCCGAGGTCGACGGTCACGAGACCGTTGGTCGTCACCTCGTACAGCGCCTCGTGCGGCCCGAGGCTGCGCTCGGCGGTCGCCGTCGTCACGCCCCACACGACACACGGGACGAGCGCGAGGAGGACACCGAGGGTCCAGCGGACCCAGCGGGGCGGGGTGCGGTGCGGACGGCTCATCACCGCCCACCTTTCCGGATCGGGCCCCGCGTCGCCAACTGCACGGCCGGTGACGGCGCGACCGCCGCGCCGGGGGACAGCGCCGGGACCCCGCGGCGTCAGGACTTCGCGCCGCGCAGCGTGACCAGCGCCACGCCCGCGGCGACGAGCATGAGCACGACGCCGATGAGCGACGTCGTCCCCACGCCGCTGCCGAACGCCGCGTGGGCGGAGTCGAGCAGCGCCTGCGCCTGGCCGCCGGGCAGGGTGGACGCGACCTGCGTCGCGCCGCCGAGCGTCTCGGCGGCGGCGACCGCGTCGGTCGCGGGCACGCCCGCCGGGACGACGACGTTCGCGTGGTACGACGCCGTGAGCATGCTCCCGAGGACCGCGGTGCCGAGGACGGCGCCCACCTCGTACGCGGTCTCGGAGATCGCGGACGCCGCGCCGGCCTTCTCCGCGGGGACGGACGACACGATGAGGTCGTTCGACACGGTCTCGGCCGCGCCGACGCCGAGCGACAGCACGACGAACGCGACGATCAGCAGGACCAGCGTGCTCTCCCCCGCGCCTGCCGCGACGATCGCGTAGCCGGCGGCGGAGAACAGCAGCGCGACGGCGACGACGTGCGCGGGCCGCACGCGACGCACAATCCGCACGACACCGAGCCCCGCCACGACCATGACGATCAGGCCGGGCAGGAGCGCGAGGCCTGCCTGCATCGGCGTGAGGCCGAGCACGAGCTGGACGTCCTGGGACACGAAGAACAGGAACCCGACGAGCGAGAACACCGAGAGCAGGTTGACGAGCACGGCGCCGCTGAACGCACCGCGCGTGAAGAGGCGTACGTCGATCATGGGGTCGGGCCGGCGCAGCTGGCGGCGCACGAACAGCGCGCCCGCCGCGAGCCCGACGGCGACGCTCCCGACCGCGAGGGTGCTCACGCCCGTCTTGGCGAGGGACTTGATGCCGTAGACGACGGGCGTCATCGTCGCCATGACGAGCACGATCGACAGCACGTCGATGCGCCCCGGCGCGGGGTCGCGCGACTCGGGCACGAAGAACGGCGCGAGCACGAGGAGGAGCACGAGCACGGGGACGGCGAGGAGGAACACCGAGCCCCACCAGAAGTGCTCGAGCAGGAACCCGCCGACGATCGGCCCGAGGGCCGAGCCCGCCGCGAACCCGGCCGCCCAGATCGCGATGGCGAGACGCCGCTCCTCGCGATCGGTGAAGACGTTGCGCAGGAGCGACAGCGTCGACGGCATGAGCATCGCGCCGAAGAAGCCGAGCCCGGCGCGCGACACGATCAGGGCCTCCGCGCTCGTCGCGTACGCGGCGACGACGGACATCGCGGCGAACCCGACGGCGCCCGCGAGCAGCAGGCGACGACGGCCGATGCGGTCGGCGAACGACCCCATCGGCACGAGGAGCCCGGCGAGCACGAGCGGGTAGATGTCGATGATCCACAGCAGCTGCGTCCCGCTCGGACGCAGCGACTCGGAGATCTGCGGCAGCGCGAAGCTCAGCACGGTGTTGTCGATCGACACGAGCAGCACGGGGAGCATGAGCACCGCGAGCGCGAGCCAGCGGCGGGCGGCGCCGCGGGCGGGTCCACGGGTGGTGTGCGCGGCCTGCGCTCCGGCGGTCCGGTGCGTCGGCGTCGTCGTCACGGGGGTCGTCACGGCGAAGGGTCCTTCCACGATGCCGACGGTCGGGGCGACGCGATGGCGCCGAACTTCCTACCGTCCAGACGGTATAGTAACGACATCACACGGCATCGTCATCCCGGGGCGCGCTGTGATGCTTCCCACCGCACGCCCTGATCTCCGGCACTGCGCCGACCGCGACGGCCGGCCCGCGCCACTACCCTCGACACCATGCCGCCACCCCCCGCCGCCCGCGCCAAGGTCCTGCGCGCGTTCGCGTCCCTGCTCGTCGAGCAGGGCGAGCGCGCCGCCACGCTCGACGCGGTCGCCGAGCGTGCCGGGGTCTCCAAGGGCGGCCTGCTCTACCACTTCGGGTCCAAGGACGCGCTCGCCGACGGCCTCACCGAGCACCTGCGCGAGCTCACCGCCGCCGACGTCGAGACCATGCGCGCCGCCCCCGCCGGCGCGGTCGACTACCTCATCCGCACGTCCACGCTCGTGGACACCGAGTTCGAACTCGCGTACCTCGCCGTCACGCGCCTCGCGCAGGGGACCTACCCGCGTGCCCGCGCCGCGCTCGACGGCGCGCACGACGCGTGGACGCGCGCCGTCCTCGACGAGGTCGGCGACCCCGTCGTCGCGCGCGCGATCGTGCTGCTCAGCGACGGGCTCTACGCGCACGCGGCGCTCGACGGCGGCCTGCTCAGCCAAGCCGCCACCGGAGACGCGCTGCCGCCCGACGACGGCGAGTCATCCGCGAGCAACGACCTCACCTTCCGCGCCCCGCGCCCGGGCGACGACGTCGACGACCTGCTGGCCCTCCTCGGCGAGCTCGTCGCGCTGCGCCGCGCCGCGCCGACCGACTGAGAGCCGGGCCGCGACCCCGGGTGCGCCAAGGGCCCGGCGGCACGTCTCGACGTGCCGCCGGGCCCTCGCACGCCGGGGTCGCTGTCAGCCCAGCCAGAACGGGACGGACCGCTCCCTCGTGACCGGCACGCCGTCGACGTCGGCGGTCACCGTCACGACGACGTCACCGTCCAGCACGTCCGAGGAACGGACCGCGAAGGCCTGGTAGGCGCTCGCGCCCGGTGCGACGTCCGCGAACTCCTTGCTGCCGAACGGCGTCACGACGCTGATGTCGGCCGCAGCGTCGTCCTCGTTGAGGACCCGCACCGTGAGGTAGTCCCTTCCACCGATCCAGCGACCGCGCGCCTCGACCGTGAAGTGCGGCCCCGGATCGTCGGCGCACGGGTCTGTCATCGGCGCGTCCTCCCACAGCGCACCGAAGTACCGCGAGTAGGTGTGGCCGTCCACCCACACCGAGGTCCCGAACGACAGGTCGATGTCGTCGAGGCGCCACTCCGGCGTGTGGTGCGGGGAGAACGTACCGTCGCCGTTCGTGATGAGCGACGGCCAGGGCCGGCGGCTGGTGAACGGTTGTCCGAAGCCCCCGCTCCCGTAGACGACGTCGTATCCGGCGTTCGGCCCGACCCAGTCCATCTCGAGCGACTCCGTGCCGGCGCCGGGCGGCGGGGTCACGACGACGTCGACGAAGGGTGCACCCGCGTCGCACACCGGGGTGACGGAGACGACCTCGAGGTCGCACCGCGGCCGGACGACCGAGTACCACGCGAGCACGAGCTGACCCTCGCCGTGGGTGCGCCACTGGTCGAACCAGGAGGGCAGCTCGTATCCCGCGGCGGGCGACGCGACGATGCCCGCGTCCGTGCGTGCGTACGCGACCGCCTCGGTGTCGTCCGGCAGCACGACGTCGTCCGGCGTCGCCGAGCAGTCCGTCACGGTGGCGGGAGTCACGGGCTCCACCGTGGTCGGCGGGACCCAGCAGGGTTCGGAGACTCCGGAATCGGTCCGGTCGAGCGTGTCGTCGGTGGCGTCGAGCTCGACCGTCCATGGCTGACCGGTCGTCCCGTCGATGGTCCACTCGCCGAAGAAGTACCGGTTCTCGTCGGTCGCGCCCTGGTCGACGACCTCGTCTCCCACCCGGACGGTGACGGCCGTGCCTGCCGGGTACCCGTCGACCGACACCGACAGCGTCTCGCAGTAGGCGTTGACGTCGACACGCAGGCTCGGGTCCGAGAGGCATGGCTCGGTGGTTCCCGACCAGGTCCGGTCGAGCGAGTCGTCAGGGGCGTCGAGGACGACCGACCAGTCGTGCGCGACCCGCCAGTCCAGGGTCCACGTCCCCCAGTACGCGAGGGCGGCGGAGACCTCTTCTCGCACCTCGCCGTCGATCGTCGTCACGATGCGCGACCCGTCGGGATAGCTGGTGACGGACGAGACGAGCTCGCCGCACGACGCGGCCGTCCAGGCGGTGACGTCGGGATCGGTCTCGCACGGCGTCGTCGTGCCGCTGTCGGAGAAGTCGCCCTCGGTCCCGTCCGAGGAGTCGACGTCGATGCTCCAGTCGTGCGGGGTCGACCAGTCGACGGATCGCCAGACGACGGCCGAGCCGGCGAACGTGGTGCTCTCGGCCTCGCCGTCGAGGACGGACGTGTACGACGACCCGTCCGGGTACTCGTTGAGCCAGATGTCGATGGTGCTGCAGGTGGCCTGGACGTACTGGGTGGCGGCGGCTGCGGGGGTCGCGGTGGCGACGCCCAGCCCGCCGAGGGCCAGCACCGTCCCCAGGGCGCCGGCAAGGAGCTTCTTCACTCGGTTCGTGGTCCTTCACGAGGGACGGCGGACGCCGTCGGCGGAGATGTCGAGCGCATTCAACCAGACCTGGGGTCTGCCTGGACATCCCCCACGAACCACCTGTGGCACCGGGGCGTTCCGGAGTCAGCCGTCGTATGCCGCCCGCAACGGGACGAGGTCGAGCTTGCCCTGTGTCATCATCACGTCGACGACGCGCTGGACCTTGGCCGCGTCGGGGTCCTGCAGCATCGCCATAAACTCGACGGGCACCACCTGCCACGACAGCCCGTACTTGTCCTTGAGCCACCCGCACTGCGACTCCTGGCCGCCGTCGCCGGTGAGCGCGGCCCAGTACTGGTCCACCTCCTCCTGCGACTCGCACTCGATGACGAACGACACCGCCTCGGTGAACGGGAACTGCGGTCCGCCGTTGATCGCGTCGAACCGCTGCCCGGCGAGCTCGAAGTCGGCGGAGACGGCCGTCCCGTCGGGCTGACGGAACACGTCGCCGACCTTCGCGTCGGGGAAGACGCTCGCGTAGAAGGTGATGGCCTCCTCGAGGTTGCCGTCGAACCACAGGCTCGGGACTATCGCGCGCATCGTCTGCTCCACTCCTCGTAGGTCTCGGCCGGCCGGCCGCCCATCCGTACGACGCGCTGAGCGCGCCCAACTCATCGGCCGCACGCCCGCCGGGACCTGGGTGCGACCGGCGGTCGTGGCGGCTGCCTACGCGGAAGCCTTCTTGCGCGTCGTCTTCGCCGCGGCAGACTTCTCCTTCGACGCCGTCGTGCGGCTCGCAGTCTTCTTCGCCGGCGTCTTCGCGGGGCTGTCCTTCGTGGTGCTGCTCTTCGAGCGGGTGCCCGACCCCGACGACGAGGCGGCCTTGCGGGTCGAGCCGCCCTTCGCCGTCGTGCCCGGACCCGAGCCAGATCCCGTCGACGACGACCCCCCCGAGCGTGAGCTCTTCGACGACGCGACGGACTTGCGCAGCGCCTCCATGAGGTCGATGACCTCGGCGCCCTCGCCCTCCTCCGCCTGCTCGCCGAACGTCTCGGCGGTGTCGAGCGCGTCGCCCTGCTCGATCTTCGCCTCGATGAGCTGGCGGAGCTGGGCCTGGTACTCGTCCTCGTAGTCCTCGGGCGTGAAGTCCGCCTCGAAGCTGGAGACGAGCTGCGACGACATCGCGAGCTCCTTCTCCGTGACCTTCGCCTCGTCGTCGAGCGAGGGGAACGCTGCCTCGCGCACCTCGTCGGCCCACAGCAGCGTCTGGAGCACGAGCACGTCGTCGCGCACGCGCAGCGCGGCGAGGCGGGTGCGCTGGCGCAGCGCGAACTTCACGATCGCGGTGCGCTCGGTCTCCTCGAGCGTGCGCCGCATGAGGACGTACGCCTTGTTGGACGTCGAGTCCGGCTCCAGGTAGTAGCTGCGGTCGAGCAGCATCGGGTCGATCTGCTCGCTCGGGACGAACTCGACGACCTCGATCTCGCGGCTGCGCTCGGCCGGGAGCGCCGCGAAGTCGTCCTTCGTCAGCACGACGGTGCTCTCGCCGTCGTCGTACGCCTTGTCGATGTGCTCGTACGGCACCACCTCGCCGTCGATCTCGCACACGCGCCGGAAGCGGATGCGTCCGCCGTCCTTGTCGTGCACCTGGTGCAGCGGCACGTCGTGGTCCTCCGTCGCGGAGTACACCTTGACGGGGACGTTGACGAGACCGAACGTGATGGCGCCCTTCCAGATGGCCCTCATCCGACCATGGTGGCGCGCGGCGCGCCCGTGCGCGAGCGGGTGGCTCCAGGTTCTCGGGCCCGACGGCGCACGCGCGTGTGGGTGGGTCGCGGCACCATGGACTCGTGGCAGGGACGAGGTTCGAGTTCGAGACCGAGCTGTGGCGGTGGGAGGCACGCACCGACAGCTGGGTGTTCGCCGCGCTGCCCGAGGACGTGAGCGACGAGATCGCGGAGCTGCCGCTCCCGCCCGCAGGGTTCGGCTCGGTCAAGGTCGAGGTGACGCTCGGGGCGCAGCGCTGGTCGACGTCGATCTTCCCCGACGCCGGGCGCAAGACGTACGTCCTGCCCGTCAAGGCCGCGGTGCGCCGTGCCGAAGGCGTGGACGTCGGTGACCGGGTGCGGATCGGCGTCGAGACCGTCGTCTGAGCGCCGGTGCCGCCCGTTCAGCCGAGGATGCCCTCGTGCAGCGCGCGGAGCACGGCGCGCGTACGGTCCCGCGACCCGAGCTTGAGCAGCACGGTCGACACGTGGTTCTTCACCGTGCCCTCGGCGAGGAAGAGCGCGTGCGCGATCTCGCGGTTGGAGTACCCGGCGGCGACGAGGCGCAGCACCTCGAGCTCGCGCTCGGTGAGCTCCTGGACCGGCACCGGCACAGGCATCGCGCCGTCCGACCCGTCCTCCACCGTGGCCGCTCCGGCGCGCACGGCACGCAGCAGCCGGTCGGTGATCGACGGCTGGACGAGGGTCGCCCCGCGGGCGAGCGCGCGCACCGCACCGGTGAGCTGGTCGAGCGTCACGTCCTTGAGCAGGTAGCCGCGCGCTCCCGCGCGCAGCGCACGGAGCACGAGCTCGTCGTCGTCGAACGTCGTCAGCACGAGCACGGGGACGTCCAGACCGCTCTCGCGCAGCGCCTCGAGCGCCCAGATGCCGTCGTGGCGCGGCATGCGCAGGTCGAGCAGCACGACGTCCGGCGCGTGCTCGCGCACGGCCGCGAGCGCCGTCATGCCGTCCTCCGCCTCCGCCACGACCTCGACGTCGCCCGCGAGCCCGAGCAGGCTCCGGATCCCCTGGCGCACGAGCGTCTGGTCGTCGACGAGCAGGACCCGGATCGCCGGTCCGCTCACGGAGTCGCTCCCGGGGCTGCTCACCGGGTCGCTCACCGTGCCGCCTCGCGCACGACGAGCACGGGCTCGGGCTCGGGCGCGAGGTCGACCTCGACCCGGAATCCTGACCTGCCGTCGAGCTGCACGGTGCCGCCGTGGGCGCGCACGCGCTCGGTGAGACCCTGCAGGCCGTTGCCCGGCTCGACGCGGTAGGCCCCGCGCCCGTCGTCCTGGGCGACGAGGCGGACCATGCCGTCCCGGGCGGCGACCGTGATGGTGAGCTCGGTCGCGTCGGCGTGCCGGATCGTGTTCGTCACGATCTCCTGGACGGCGCGCACGAGCACGACGGTCTGCTCCTCGTCGACGGCCACGTCGTCGTCCACGAGCACGTGCACGTGGGGGGAGCCCACCCGCTCGACGAGCGCCTCGATCGCGTCGCGGAGGCGGGGCGCCCGGCGGCGCAGCTCCCCTACCGTCGCGCGCACGTCGCCCAGGAGCTCGCGCGCGACGTCCTTGGCGCGCAGCACGTGCTCGCGCGCACGGTCGCCGTCCTGGTGGCTCGCGGTCTCGAGCTCGAGGGCGAGCACGGTGAGCTGGTGCCCGAGCACGTCGTGCAGCTCGCGCGCGACGCGCAGCCGCTCGTCGGAGCGGGTCGACTCGTCGCGCAGCACGGCCGCGGCGCGCAGCTCGACGTGCGCCGCCGCGAGCTGCTCGCGCATGCTGCGCTCGCGCTGGAGCGCGAGGGTCGAGCCGACGCTCGCGACCTGGAGCAGCAGGTAGATCGCCCCGCTGAGCACGGCTTCGGTGAGGTCCCTGCGCACACCGACCGAGACCGCGACGACGAGGACGTTGACCACGACCACGACGGCGGCGACGCGCGCCGGGACGACGTACACGCTCAGGGCCGCGACCGCGACGAGCAGGATCGGGAGCCAGCCGGCGCCCGGAGCGGTGAGGACCAGGACCCCGACGAGCACGACCTGGATGGTGAGCAGCGCGTACGCGCGTGGCGTCGCGAACCGAGCGCCGACGACGAGCGCCACGGTCACGGCGACGAACGCCGCGAACACGGTGAGCCACGCGCCGACCGGGATCGTCATCGCGTCGCGAGCGACGAGCGGGACGAGCGCACCGAGACCGAGCACGACGACGAGCATCGCGACACCTGCCCACAGCTCCGGATCCCTGCGTCGCATCCCTCCAGCCTACGGACCGCGGCGTGCGGCGCGACGTGCCGGAAGTCACGGTCGGCACCGGTGACGACCGGCACGCGCGCCCGGCACCTCGCGGTCCCTAGCGTCGAGACCGCCCCCGGACCGCCGCGGCGTCGCCATCGTGGCGACCGGCAGACCCGGCGGAGACCGGTCGAGGCACCGGGCGGACGAAGGGACGAGGACGTGACGAGAGCCGTCGACGCGAGGAACCTGACGAAGAAGTACCCCGGCAAGAGCGGCTTCAAGGTCGCGGTGGACGACGTGAGCATCGTCGCCACGGAAGGCGAGATCCTGGGGATCCTCGGTCCCAACGGTGCGGGCAAGACGACGACCGTCGAGATGGTCGCCGGAGTGCGCCGGCCCGACGGCGGGTCGGTCCGGGTCGCGGGGCTCGACCCGTTCGCCGATCGGGCCGCGGTGCGGGGGCTGCTGGGGGTGCAGCTCCAGTCCGGGTCCCTGCACGACGCGCTGACCGTGCGCGAGCTCGCGCACCTCTACCGCGCGTTCTACCGGACCGGCCGCGACCCCGACGAGCTGATCGACACCCTGGGCCTTCGCGACCAGCGCGACGTGCGGTACGCGAAGCTCTCGGGCGGGCAGCAGCAGCGGGTCGCCATCGTCGTGGCGCTCGTCGGCGACCCGCGGGTCGTGATCCTCGACGAGCTCACCACGGGCCTCGACCCGCAGGCACGTCGTCAGGTGTGGGGCGTCGTCGAGTCGTTGCGCGACGGCGGGACGACCGTCCTGCTCGTCTCGCACCTCATGGAGGAGGTCGAGCGGCTGTGCGACCGCGTCACGCTGCTCGACGGCGGGCGCGTCGTCGCGCACGACACCCCGGCCGGCCTCGTCGCGACTGCGGATCTGGACCAGCGGGTGCGCTTCCGGGTCGCCGAACCGCTCCCCGCCACGCTCCTCGACGCGGCGCTCGTCGAGGTGCCCGCGGTGGACGAGGTCGAGGTCCGCGGGGAGCAGGTCGTCGTCACCGGCCGCGGCGAGCTCCTCCAGGAGGTGAGCACCGCGCTCGTGCGTGCGGGCGTCGTCGCGACCGAGACCCGCCTCGAGCGCGCCACGCTCGACGACGCGTTCCTCGCGCTCACCGGCCGCTCGCTGGCGGAGGACACCCCCGTTCACGCCACCGCTCACCGCACCCCAGAGACGGAGACCGTTCGATGACCACCACCAGCCAGACCTCCACCGGCCGGACCGACCGGACCGACCGGACCGGCCGGTCCATCCCGGCCACGCCCGGTCCGGGCCCGCGCGCGTGGGCGGCGCTCGTCGCCGCGGAGGCCAAGATGGTGGTCCGCGACACCGCGGGCCTCGTCATGCCGTTCGGAATGCCGCTGCTCATCCTCGTCATGTACGGGATCAGCGACGCGACCGAGATCGTCGTCGCCGGCTCGGACGGTCGCACGGCGTTCGACGTGTTCGTCGTGCCGGTCGTCCTGGCGATCGTCGTCGGCATCGTCGGCGTGATCAACATGCCGAGCTTCCTCGCCTCCTACCGCCGCACCGGGGTCCTCAGGCGCCTGTCCGTCACGCCGGCGTCGCCCGCGATGGTGCTCGTGGCGCAGGTCGTGGTGAGCGTCGTCCAGACCGCGCTCGGCGTCGCGCTCGCGCTCGTCGTCGCGACGACGGCGTTCGACGCCCGGCCGCCCGCCTCGCCGTGGGTCGCGGTGGGGGTCTTCGCGCTCTCGGCGGCCGCGATGTACGCCGTCGGGATGCTCGTTGCCGCGGTCTCGCCGACGCCGAACGCCGCCCTCGCGATCGGCCTCGTCGCGTTCTTCGCGTTCGGTGCGACGGGCGGGATGTTCGGCGACGTGTCGAACCTGCCCGAGCCGGTCGCCCGTATCGGCGAGCTGCTGCCGTTCGGCGCGTCGGTGCAGGCCCTCGGTGACGCGTGGGCGGGTCAGCCCGTGGAGACGCTGCACCTCGCCGCGCTCGGCGGGACGGTCGTCGTCTGCTCGCTGGTGGCGGCACGGTTCTTCCGCTGGAGCTGAGCGACGGCGGCGGCGGCCTCAGCCGTCGTGGCGTCGCTCGTGGAACGCCTCGTCGGCGACCTGGGCGGTCCGCATGAAGGTCTCGATCATCTCGCGCGGCGTGACGAGCGCGTCGGTGTTCTCGACCGGCTCGGGCCCGCCGTCCAGGCCGCGGACCTCGTCGTGGATGCGCTCCATGGTCGTGTCGAGGGTCGCCGCGACGTCGGCGGCGAGCTTGAGGGCGTCGGTGAGGTGCTGCGGCACGTCGCGCTGGTACTTGTAGTAGATCTTGTGCTCGAGGCTCGCCCAGAAGTCCATGGCGATCGTGCGGAGCTGGATCTCGACGACGACGTCCTCGACGCCGTCGGACAGGAAGACCGGCACCTTCACGATGAGGTGCAGGCTCTTGTAGCCGTTGTCCTTGGGCCGGGCGATGTAGTCGCGCTCCTCGAGGACCGTGAGGTCGCGCTGGCCGACGAGCAGGTCCCGCACGCGGTAGATGTCGGAGACGAAGGCGCACGTCACGCGCACGCCCGCGATGTCGAACATCTGCTCGCGCACGGCGTCGGGGGCGAGCGGGATCCCCTTGCGCCTCGCCTTGGCGACGATCGAGTCGAGCGACTTGAGGCGCGACCCCAGGTGCTCGATGGGGTTGTCGTCGTGGACGTGGCGGAACTCGTCGCGCAGGACCGTGATCTTCGTCATCACCTCGTCGATGCCGAACTTGTACGTCATCATGAGGCGCCGGAAGTCGCGGACGCGGGGACCGATCTCCGCGGGGAGCGGGACGTCGTCGGTCGTCAGGTGCGTCACGGTGTTCCTCTCGAATCCTGCCGTCGGTGGGGCGGTGCCGGACGGACCGGCCACCTCCTCCAGTGTCCACGGTCGGGAGCGCCAGGAAGTTCCCGCGGCCGTCCCCCGGATGGGCCCTTGGTCCCTGACCCTGGACCGACTCCGGCGCCTGCCCGGCGCGCGACCTCGCCTCCCGCGCGCCACGATGGGCCCCATGGCCACCTCCTCGAGCCGCAGCGTGGGCGAGACGGTGAGCGTCGACGGCCACCGCCTGCGGCTCACGAACCTCGACAAGGTCCTCTACCCCGCGACCGGCACGACGAAGGCCGACGTCCTCGCTTACCTCGCCGCCGTCGCCGCCGTGATGCTCCCCCACTGCGCGAACCGCGCCGCGACGCGCAAGCGCTGGCCCGACGGCACGGGCGGGCAGGTCTTCTTCCAGAAGAACGCCGGCCAGGGCGTCCCGTCCTGGGTGCGCACGCGCCGCATCCAGCACAAGAACAGCGCGAACGACTACGTGCTCGTCAACGACCTCGCGACGCTCACGTGGCTCGGGCAGACCGGCTCGCTCGAGCTGCACGTGCCCCAGTGGCAGTTCGGGCGCACGGGTACGCACCTGAACCCCGACCGGCTCGTCCTCGACCTCGACCCCGGCCCGGGCGCCGGCCTGCCCGAGTGCGCCGAGGTCGCGCGCCACGCCCGGCAGATCCTCCAGGGCATGGGGCTCGAGCCGCTGCCCGTGACGAGCGGCTCCAAGGGCATCCATCTCTATGCCGCGCTCGACGGCAAGCAGGACGCGGACGCGGTCTCCGCCGTCGCGCACGAGCTCGCGCGCTACCTCGAGGCGGAGCACCCGGACCTCGTCGTGAGCGACATGAAGAAGTCGCTGCGCGGCGGCAAGGTGCTCGTCGACTGGAGCCAGAACAACGGCAACAAGACGACGATCGCCCCCTACTCCCTGCGCGGCCGCGAGCACCCCACGGTCGCCGCGCCCCGCACGTGGGACGAGCTCGACGACCCGGACCTGCGCCACCTCGACTCCGGCGAGGTGGTCGAGCGCGTCCGCACGATCGGCGACCCCCTCGCCGCGCTCACCCAGGGCCACCTCTCCGCCCTCGAACCCACGCCCGAGCGCATGGCCACGTTCGAGCGCAAGGGCGCGGCGTCGTCGGGCACGAGCGGCGGACGCACGCGACGCAGCCGCGCCGCCCGGGACGACGACGACGACGGCGACGGCGACGGCGACGGCGACCGTCCCGGCGACCGGCCGGACCGCCTGCACACCTATCGCTCCATGCGCGACGCGAACCGCACGCCCGAGCCGGTCCCCGACGAGGCACCGCCCCCGAGCGAGGGCAACAGCTTCGTCATCCAGGAGCACCACGCCCGCCGCCTGCACTGGGACTTCCGCCTCGAGCACGACGGCGTCCTCGTGAGCTGGGCGCTGCCCCGCGGCGAGCCGACCGACCCCAAGAAGAACCACCTCGCCGTCCAGACCGAGGACCACCCGCTCGCCTACGGGTCCTTCGAGGGCGAGATCCCGAAGGGCGAGTACGGCGCGGGCGAGGTGACGATCTGGGACGCCGGCACCTACGAGCTCGAGAAGTGGCGCGACGGCAAGGAGGTCATCGTCACGCTCCACGGCGAGCAGCACGGCACGCGCCGCCTCGCGCTCATCCACACGGGCGGCCGCGACGGCCGCGAGGACAACAACTGGCTCATCCACCTCATGGCGCCGAAGACGGAGGGCATGTCGGACGGTCGGGGTCGGGGTCGCGGCGCGGGGGGCGGGGAGGGGGCGCCGGGTCTACCATCCGCGGCTCGTTCCTCGCCGCTCCCGCCAGACCCGCCACGACCCGGCGCCCCCTCCCCGCCCCCCGCTTCGTCGTCGTCTCACCAGGGCGCCAGCCGACCCGACCACGACGAGCCCACGCCGGCCCGCACCGACTGGCGGCCGATGCTGGCGTCCGTCGGGACCGCGGGAGACCTGGCGGACGGCGACGCGTGGGCGTTCGAGATGAAGTGGGACGGGTTCCGGGCGCTCGCGCACGTGTCCCATGGGAAGGTTCGGCTCGTGAGCCGCTCGGGCAAGGACATGACGGTGACGTACCCGGAGCTGCAGTCGCTCGCGGAGCAGGTCCCGGCCGAGGCGCTTCCCGTCGTGCTCGACGGCGAGATCGTCGCGCTGGACGCGCGCGGCCGCCCGAGCTTCCGGCGGCTGCAGCAGCGCGCGAACATCGCCAAGCCGGCGGACGTCGCGGTGGCGCGGCGCAAGGTCACGGTCGACGTCATGGTGTTCGACGTCCTCGAGACGGCGGGCCGGTCGCTCGCGAAGACCCCGTACGACGAGCGCCGCGAGATCCTGCAGGACGTGCTCGGCGACACCCGCGCGCCGGTGCACGTTCCGCCCGTGTTCGACGGCGACCTGGACGCCGCGATGGAGACGTCGAGGCGGCTCGGGCTCGAGGGCGTCGTCGCGAAGCGCCGCGAGGGCACGTACTCGTCCGGCCGTCGTTCGTCGCTGTGGCTCAAGCTCAAGCACGCGCAGTCGCAGGAGGTCGTCGTCGTGGGGTGGCGGCCGGGGCACGGCGACCGGGGGCACCTCGTGGGCTCGCTCCTGCTCGCGGTGCCCGACGGCGACCGGCTCGTCTACGTGGGACGCGTTGGCTCGGGCTTCACGGACGCGGAGCGTCGGGACCTCGTCACCGAGCTCGGCCGGATCGAGCGCACCACGCCGGCTGCGGTGGGCGTGCCGCGCGAGGACGCGCGCGACGCGCGCTGGGTGTCGCCGCGGCGCGTGGCGGAGGTCGTCTACGCGGAGTGGACGACGGCGGGCCAGGACCCGAGCGACGGGGAGGGCGACGACATCCCGTTCGGGAAGCTGCGGCACCCCGTGTGGAAGGGGTGGCGGCGCGACAAGTCGCCGGACGACGTCGTGCTGGAGCATTGACTCCTCGCGTCGTGAGCGGGACCGTGGGCGCGTCGACCTCTCCTCGACGCCCTTCGAGACGGGACGGGTCACCATGTCCGAGACCACTGCCGCAGCTCCCGACCGCCCGCCGCGGGTCCCGCCGCGCTGGTTCGTGCGCTCCGCGTGGGTGGTGCACCGCGGGTACTACCGCCTCACGGGCGGACGCCGCGGCCTCTGGAAGCCCCGTCCGCAGAAGTGGGGCACGCTCCTGCTGCGGACGGTCGGGCGCCGCACGGGCCGCGAGCACGCGGTGATCGTGGCCTACTTCGAGGACGGCCCGAACCTCGTGACCCTCGCCATGAACGGCTGGGCCGCGCCCGAGCCCGCCTGGTGGCTCAACCTCCAGGCGCACCCCGACACCACGGTCGTCCTCGACGGCGCGACGCGCGCGGTGCACGCGCGCGCCGCGCACGGCGCCGAGCGTGCCCGCCTGTGGGAGCGGTGGAGCACGTACGACCACGGGCTCGACGGGCTCGCCGCACGCCGGCCCACCGAGACGGCGGTCGTGGTCCTGGAGTCCCGCGCGGGGAACGCCACGGTCTGACGGCGGTCAGCCGGTCGTGGTGCGCGCGGCGAGGGCCCTCCGGGACGTCTCGAGATGGGCGACCACGCGTCGCGCCGCAGCGTCGGCGTCGCCCGCGCGGATCGCGCCGAGCAGGAGGCGGTGCTCGTCCGCGATGCCTGCGAGGTCCTCGTGCTGGCCGAGCAGCCAGCGCGAGCGGCTCGCGGTGACCGCCGTGAGCTCGTCGAGCACGGAGTTGCCGGCGGCGGCGAGCAGCGCCTCGTGGAAGTCGGCGGCAGCGCGGCGCGCACCGGTCGCGTCGCCTCGCGCGGCAGCGTCGTCCTCGCGCGCGAGAGCGTCGGCGAGCGCGGTCATGTCGGCCGGTGCCCGGCGTTCGGCGGCCCGACGCGCGGCGAGCATCTCGAGCGCGCCGCGCACCTCGAGCAGGTGCGCGACGTCGTCGGGCGTGAAGGTGCGCACGACGGCCCACGTGCGGGGGCGCGGCGTGACGAGCCCTTCGGCGACGAGCGCCCGCAGCGCCTCACGCACGGGGACGCGGCTCACGCCGAGCTCGTCGGCGAGGTCGCGCTCGACGAGCCTGCTACCGGGCGCCCGGTCGCCGTCGACGATCTGGTCGCGCAGGACGCGCGCGACGCGCTGGGCCTCGGGTTCGAACGCCGTGGGTTCGAACGACGCGGGGTCGGCGGAGCGGGGTGCCATGGCGCCATCCTCCCGGATCCGACGTGAGCAACGTTTGGTATACCATTCTGCCATGGTGGCGAACCCTCCGCACACGACTCCGACCGGGACCAGCCGCGCACCGACCCGCGCGCGGCACCCCGGCGCCGGCTGGGCGACGAGCCTCGCCGTCCTCCTGCTCGCCGCGTGCTCTCCAGGGGCCTCGACCGGTGCCGTCACGTCCGATGTCGCTCCCGATGCCACGCGAACGACACCGAGCACGCCGACCCCGGCACCGGGTACCGGCGCACCGGCACCGGACGACCAGACCGAGCCTGGCGTGAGGCGCGACGACCCCGCCGTGGTCCCGCCGCGCTACCTGCTTGCGACCGAGTCGGAGTCCGACGGCCTCGCGGTCGTCGACCCGACCGTCCGCGACGGCAGCGCCGTGATCGACCGGATCGAGGTCGGCGCAGCGCCGTGGGGCATCGCCGTCCACGCCCCGACGATGCGCGCGTACGTCTCGACGGCTCGCGGCGTCGCGGTCGTCGACCTCACGACGCGCGAGCGCGTCGACCTGCTCCCCTACCGGGACACGCCGTCGCGCGTGGCGTTCGGCGAGTACCGCCGGGGCGGCATGGGCATCGCGGTGTCGCCCGACGGGAACCGGGTGTACGTGGCGGTCCACCGCGGCGACTCGTCGACGCTCGAGACGATCGACGTGGCGTCGCGCGAGGTCCTCGCGAGCACGCCCGTCGGGCTGCGACCGTTCGACGTGCTCGTCTCCGCCGACGGGACCGAGGCCTACACGGTCGACCACGACACGTTCTCCGTGCACGTCGTCGACACGGCGACGTTCGAAGCCCGCCGCATCGACGTCGCCCCCTTCGGCACGGAGGGCGGCCTCGCGTCGTTCGAGAAGGCGCACTACGCCGTCCTCGACGACGACGGGACGCTCCTGCTCCCCTACCAGGGTCGGGTGCTCGTACGCCTCGACCCCGCGACCGGAACCACGACGACGGTCCCGTCGGCCGCCGACAGCCACCAGCACGGCGTCGCGCGCACGCCCGACGGACGCGTCGTCGTCGTGGGCAACGGCCCGTTCGGCAACGCCGCGGGCGGTCCGAACGTCGCCGTGCTCGACCCGGCGACGGGCGAGGAGCGCGTCGCTCCCCTGACGCGCCGGCACGAGACGGTCACGACGTGGACCGACCCCGCCACCGGCTCGCCGCAGGCCGTGCTCGCCGGCGGCTACACGCAGGCCGAGGCGTGGGACGGCGCGACCGTCGTCGACCTCGCCACCCTTGTCACGTACGAGATCCAGATCCCCGGGCGACCGCAGGTGGTCGTCCCCCTCCCGGAAGGACCCGCCGCATGACCGCACCGCAGAGCGCCCCCGAGATCGTCACCGTCCTGCGCGACGTCCGCCCGTGGGGCGGCGAGCGGGTCGACCTGCACGTCGCGGACGGGCGCATCGCCGCGGTGACGCCGCACGACCCGGCCGCGCCCGCGCCGTCGGACACCGGAAGGCCGAGCGGCGACGGGGCCGACGGCGTCATGGACGGCCAGGGGCTGCTCGCCCTGCCGGGGCTCGTCAACGCGCACGCGCACGTCGACAAGAGCTGGTGGGGCAAGCCGTGGGTGAGCTACGGCGGCGAGGCGACGACGCAGGGGCGCATCGCGCACGAGCGCGCGCACCGCGACGGGCTCGGCATCCCCGGCGTCGACGTGACCCTCGCGGTGCTGCGCGAGTTCGTCCGCCACGGCACGACCGCGATCCGCACCCACGTCGACGTCGACCTGGGCCTGGGCCTGCGCGGCATCGCGGTCGTGCGCGAGGCGCTCGCCGCTCTGGACGGGGCGGTGCACGCCGAGATCGTCGCGTTCCCGCAGGACGGCGTGCTGCGCCGCCCCGGGGTGCTCGACCTCCTCGACGGGGCCGCCGCCGCGGGTGCCGAGCACGTCGGTGGTCTCGACCCGGCGTCGATCGACCGCGACCCCGTCGGGCAGCTCGACGGGCTGTTCACGATCGCCGAGCGACGCGGCGTCGGGATCGACGTGCACCTGCACGACGGCGGCGACCTCGGCGCGTTCCAGGTCGAGCTCATGATCGACCGCACGCTGCGCGCGGGGCTGCAGGGCAAGGTCAACGTCGCGCACGGGTTCGCTGTCGGCGAGGTGCCCGCGGCGCGCCAGGCGGACCTCGTCGCCGCGATGGGCGAGGCCGGCATCACGATGACGACGGTCGCGCCGATCGGCGCCGCTCCCCTCCCCGTGCACGCGCTGCGCGCGGCAGGCGTCGCCGTCGGGCTCGGCACCGACGGCATCCGCGACCTGTGGTCGCCGTACGGGACGGGCGACCTGCTCGCACTGACGACGCAGCTCGCGCGGCTGTCGCGGTTCCGTCACGACGACGAGCTCGTCACCGCGGCCCGCATCGCGTCGTCCGACGCAGCGCGGTTCGTCGGGCGCGACGTGCACGACCTCGTCGTCGGCGCCCCCGCGGACGTCGTGCTCGTCGACGCGAAGAACGTGCCCGACGCCGTCGTGCGGGCGCCGCAGCGCGCGCTCGTCGTCGCCGGCGGCCGCGTCGTCGCGCGCGACGGCGAGGTGCTGGTCTGAGCACGACCCGGAGCCCGCACCGTCCGCTCGTGGCGGCACCGATGAGTTCCAGCAAGCAGGGCCGTCTACCCCGACGACATCACGAACCGGGCATCTTGCCCACAGCGCCGGGCGCACGGCGCACAGACCGTCGGAGGACACCATGAGCACCCAGATCTTCGTCAACCTGCCCGTCAAGGACCTCGACGCGTCGAAGGCGTTCTACACGGCGCTCGGGTACACGGTGAACGAGCAGTTCACGGACGAGAACGCGTCGTCGATCGTCATCAGCGACACGATCTACGTGATGCTCCTCACCGAGGAGTTCGCCAAGCAGTTCACGAACAAGTCGATCGCCGACGCGACCACGACGACCGAGGTCATCAACGCGCTGAGCGCCGACAGCCGCGAGGAGGTCGACCGCCTCGCCGACGCCGCCTTCGCCGCAGGCGCGACGCCGGTCAAGGACCCGCAGGAGGAGGGCGGGTTCATGTACTCCCGCAGCTTCGCCGACCTCGACGGCCACCAGTGGGAGGTCCTTTACATGGACCCGAGCGCCCTCGGGACCTGACCCTGCCCTGCCGAGATAGAACCCCGGTCCGCCGAGATAGAACCCTGGTTCGTGGTCGGGTCCGCGGGTGGGGCGTCGGTACTCGGGCTGGGTCGGCGGTTCTTGTGGTCGGGTCCGCGTGC
>NZ_JBZGBY010000043.1:0-22802 GCF_059159975.1 Cellulosimicrobium sp. BMG9.22
GGTGCCGTCGCCGTAGTCCCACGTGTAGGTGTCGGGAACGGCGCGGATCTGGACCGGGATGCCGAGCAGCGTGGTGTCCAGGATCTGCTCGCCGGGCTCGGTGTAGGTGATGGTCGGGACGTTGACGAGCGTCCACCCGTCCGGGGGTTGCACGACGATGGGTGACGGGGTGAGGGTCAACGTGGCGAGCGCGCGTTCGGCCTCTCCGGCGAGGTCGGCGGGGGCGACGCAGGACTGGTCCGCGACGGGATCGCCCGCGGCCGACCACTCGCCCGGCGTCCCGTCCGCGCCGATCTCACGGGTCTGGCGGTACAGGGCGCCGAGGTAGTACGAGTTCGCATCGCACTCGAGGTTTTCGGTGAGCTGGCGTTCCCACTCAGTGCATCGGCCGGACAGGTCAGAAGTCGGGTCGTCCAGCGCGTTCACCACAGAGCACGTGGTCTGCTCGGCCCGGAAGTACTTCTCCGTCGCGGGGCCGCCTGCGGCAGAGCCGTCAGTTTCGTAGGTGCCGCCACCGACTGTCGCCTTCTCAG
Source organism: Cellulosimicrobium sp. BMG9.22 (assembly GCF_059159975.1). Taxonomy (NCBI): domain Bacteria; kingdom Bacillati; phylum Actinomycetota; class Actinomycetes; order Micrococcales; family Promicromonosporaceae; genus Cellulosimicrobium; species Cellulosimicrobium sp. BMG9.22. The sequence goes on from NZ_JBZGBY010000043.1 coordinate 534, forward strand.
CTTCGAGGAGAACCTTGTCGGTGAGGGTCTCGCCCCCGATGTCCGTGTAGCCAGGATTCGGTGCGGAATCCGTTTGGAGTTCGATCCCGTGACTCGTCGATGGAGTCAAGGCAAGTGATACGGCCAAGCTGACCGTCAGGGCGCGCAGACGTGCACCAGCACGTGGTTTCGCGTTCACGAGGGGATCGGCGCGATAGTGACAACGACCCAAGAGCCGTTACGAAGTCCGAGCTCCATTCGTCGGTGCTCCGTCGTGGTCGAGGATGAGAAGAGCTCCGCACCCTCGCCGTCCTCGATCAGGATCTCGGTCTGTGTGTACTCGACGTCGAGCGGCGTCATTCCTGTCGCCTCGTCACGCAAAAACCGACCGGGATCCTCAACGGTCGCCTCCACGACACCACCCGAGAAGACGTCGCCGCGTTCGGCGATCAATTGGGCTTGCTCGATGAACCCACTGCATGGTTCACACTCGGGAAGGGACATCGACTCCCACTCGGCTGTGTCTCCCGTCGTCATGGCGTACGGGTAGAGCTCGAGGAAGTACTCCGCAGCGGCCGCGGCACCTCCGGCGTCGTCGCGGTCCATCGCCGCCGGTCGTTCCGGCTTGACCGGGCCGGTCTCGGTCGGCTCCGGTTCGGGCGTCTCGGTCGGCGACGGCGACACCGGCTCCTCGACCGACGTCGACGGTGATGGGTCGGGATCGGCGTCGCCGGTGCAGCCGGCGACCACCAGCCCCACGGCGACGGCGACACCCACGGCGAGCGACCGCCGTCGGGCACGGGCACGGGACAGCACACGGACGGGACGACTCACGGGACCCCCTGCAGGTCGATGACGAGCGACGGCGGCACGGAGCCGCGGTGGCTCCGGCGTCGTCGCGCGAACTGCCCCAGAACCTAGCGAAATCACGTGCGCGACGGAACCGCTCGTCCCGTTCTGTGGACAACGACGTCCGAGATGTCCAGGAGGCGGCATCTCGACGGTCCCGATGACGAGCGCGATGCGCGCAGGTGAACGTTGCTCGAAGCCTGATCACCACAACGGACAATTCCTCCCAGAGCACCCGCTGCGCGTTCCTATGCTCCGAGAGGCTGCGGCGCGGAGGCGACCTGTGAAGCTTCCCCGACAACGCGCGGCCGACCACTTCATCACCGGACGAGCGGACTGCCGTTGTGACCACCGTCGTGACCCCGAGGGCGCCCCGCGCCGCGGGTGCTCCACCCCACGCGGGCGACCCGCACGAGCCCCAGGCCCTGCACCGAAGCCGCCTCGCAGCGCGCCGCCGTCGCCGGAACCTGTTGTGGGCACTGCTGCTCGCGGGCCCGAACCTCGTGCTGCTGCTCGTGTTCGTGTACCGCCCGCTGGTGCAGAGCTTCTACCTCTCGACGCTGCAGTGGAACCTCGGGTCGCCCGTCGCGCGGCCGGTCGGGCTCGGCAACTACGTCGAGTGGTTCACCGCGCCGACGACGGGCCGGATCGTCACGACGACGCTCGTCTTCACCCTCGCGACCGTCGGCGGCGCGATGGTCCTGGGCCTGGCCCTGGCGTTGCTGCTGAACCGGAAGCTGCGCGGCCGCGGGGTCGCGCGCACGGTCGCGTTCGCGCCGTACGTGCTGTCGGGCTTCGCCGTCGGGATCCTGTGGCTGTTCATGTTCGACCCGCGCTACGGGCTGGTGCAGGAGCTGCTCGGCTGGGTGGGCGTCGCGTCGCCGCAGTGGTACACCGAGCGCCCGTGGCCGCTCGTGATGATCGTCGTGGTCTACCTGTGGAAGAACCTCGGGTACGTCGCGCTCATCTACCTCGCGGGCCTGCAGTCGATCCCGCAGGACCTGCAGGACGCGGCCGCGATCGACGGCGCGTCGTCGGCCCGGAGGCTGCGCTCGATCGTCCTGCCGCTCCTCACCCCGACGACGTTCTTCCTCGTCGTGACGATGCTCCTCGCGTCGCTGCAGTCGTTCGACACGATCAAGGCGATGACGCAGGGCGGGCCCCTCGGGTCCACGACGACGCTCATGTACTCGATCTACGAGGAGAGCTTCGTCAACGGTCGCGCCGGGTACGCGTCGGCGGTCGCCACGATCCTCTTCCTCGTCCTGCTCGCGGTCACGGCCGTGCAGATGCGCTTCGTCCAGCGGAAGGTCCACTACGCATGAGCGCCGTCGCGCCCACCACGACCGGGCGACCCGAGGCCGCACCCGCCACCCCGGCCGTGCGCGCCCCGCGCGCCGCCGGGACCTCGCAGGCCCGACGGCGCAGGCTCCAGCCCGGCGGGTACCTCGCCCTGGTCCTCGCGACCGTCGTCCTCGGCGCCCCGCTGCTGTGGATGGTGCTCGCGAGCCTGAAGACCCCCGCGGAGCTGTACACCGTCCCGCTGCAGTGGCTCCCGGGCAGCCTGAACCTCGACAACTACGCCCAGGCTGCGGACTCGATCCCGTTGGGCCGACTCCTGGCGAACAGCGTCGGGATCACCGTCGTCGGCGCGGGGCTCAAGGTCGCGCTCGGCCTGACGTGCGCCTACGCGCTCGTGTTCCTCGACTTCCCGTTCAAGAAGGTCGTGTTCGGGCTCGTCATCGCGACGCTCATGATCCCGCCGCAGATCACGATCATCCCCAACTACACGCTCGTCGCGAGCCTCGGCTGGCTCAACACCTACCAGGGCATCCTCGTGCCGGGCCTCGCGAGCGCGTTCGGCACGTTCCTGTTCCGCCAGCACTTCCTCACGTTGCCGCGGTCGATCCTCGAGGCCGCCGAGCTCGACGGCGCAGGGCACTGGCGCAAGCTCTGGCGGTTCGTCGTGCCGATGAGCACGCCGACGCTCGCCGCCGTCGCGCTCGTGTCCGTCGTGACGGAGTGGAACGACTACCTGTGGCCGTTCCTCGTCATCGACCAGCCGGACAAGATGACCCTCCCCGTCGGCCTGACCCTCCTGCAGAACACCGACGGCATGACGAACTGGGGCGTGCTGCTCGCCGCGACGGTCGTCGTCACGCTGCCGATCCTCGTCGTCTTCCTCGTCCTGCAGCGCCGCCTCGTCGCGGGCCTCACGGCCGGTGCGGTCACGGGCTGACCCGGCCGACGCCGTCGCGCACCCCGACCCTCGACCCCCAGACTCCCCGGCCCGCCTCGCACGGTCCGGGTTCCCCGAAGCGCACCGAGACCCGGTGCACGACCTGAAGGAGCACCTGTGTCCCACCGCCTCACCGCACCCGTCGGGCGACCCGCGCGCCGCCGTCGGGCCCGCGCGGCCGCCACCGCTCTGACCGCGGTCGCGGCGCTCACGCTCACCGCGTGCGCCGGGCCGAGCGTCGCCGGAGCCGACGGCGCCGCCACCGACGGTGACGAGGCGACGGCAGAGGCCGTCGACTGGTCGACCGTCGAGCCCGCGACCGAGATCACCTGGTGGAGCAACCACCCGGGCACGTCGCAGGAGATCGAGCAGGAGCTCATCGACCGCTTCGAGGAGGAGTCCGGCATCTCGGTCGAGCTCGTCACGGCGGGCGCCAACTACGACGAGGTCGCCCAGCGCTTCCAGGCCGCGTCGCAGACCGACGAGCTGCCGGACGTCGTCATCGCGTCCGACGTGTGGTGGTTCCGCTACCACCTCAACGACCAGATCATGCCGCTCGACGACGTGCTCGAGTTCGTCGAGGCCGACGCCGACGACTACCAGCCCGCGCTCTACGCGGACTACGAGTACGAGGACCAGCACTGGGCCGTGCCCTACGCGCGCTCGACGCCGTTGTTCTACTACAACAAGGACCTGTGGACGGCGGCCGGCCTGCCCGACCGCGGCCCCGAGACGTGGGACGAGCTCGAGCAGTGGGACGCGTCCCTCAAGCCGCTCGTGCCCGCGAACGGCTCGACGTTCGGCCTGTCCACCGGCCCGTCGTGGGGCGCGTGGTGGTTCGAGAACATGATCTGGGGCCAGGGCGGGGCGTACTCCGACGGCTTCGAGCTCACGCTCGACAGCGAGGAGTCGATCGCGGGCGGCCAGTTCCTCCACGACCTGTTCCACGAGAAGGGCGTCGCGACGCTGTCGGCGGACGACGCGATGGTCGACTTCTCGTCCGGCCTCATCGCCTCGACCATCGGCTCGACCGGCTCGCTCAAGGGCGCGCTCGACGCCGCGACGTTCGAGGTCGGCACGGCCTACCTGCCCGACGGCCCCGCGGGCGGCGGCACCCCGACCGGCGGCACCGGCCTGGCGATCCCGTCGTCCAAGTCGCCCGAGGAGCAGCTCGCCGCGGCGATGTTCCTCGCGTTCCTCACGAACACCGAGAACACGGCGTACTTCTCGCAGAACACCGGCTACATGCCGGTGCGCACGTCGGCCGTCGAGTCCGACACGATGAAGGCCATCTACGAGGCGACGCCGCAGTTCCGCACCGCCGTCGACCAGCTCGCCGACAAGGCCCGCATCCAGGACGACGTCCGCGTGTTCGTCCCGGGCGCCGACGCGCTGCTCAACGAGGCGATCGAGCAGATCGTCATCGAGGGCGTCGACCCCGCGACGGCGTTCGAGTCGATCACGCCCCGCATCGAGACGGCGTACACCGAGAACGTGGAGCCGTACCTGTGACCGGGGCCGGGGGGACGGCCCCGGGCACCGGCGCGGCGAGCGCCACCGGGCGCGGTGGGGCCCGGCCCCGGGTGGTCGCGCACCGCGGCAACAGCTCGGTCGCGCCGCAGAACACCCTTGCGGCGTTCGAGGCGGCGTGGCGCGCAGGCGCCGACGCGATCGAGCTCGACGTGCAGCTCACCGCCGACGGCGAGGTCGTGGTCATCCACGACGACACCGTCGACGCGACGACGTCGGGCAGCGGGACCGTCGCGCGGCTCGACCGGGCGGCGGTCCGGGCCCTCGACGCCGGGTCGTGGTTCTCGCCCGCGTTCGCGGGGCAGCGCGTCCCGACGTTCGCCGAGGTGATCGCGCTCCTCGAGCGGCGGCCGGGCATCGACCTGCTGCTCGAGCTCAAGGGGTCGTGGACGGTGGAGCAGGTGCGGCGCGTCACCGGGCCGCTGCGGTTCGCAGCCCTCACGGACCGCGTCGTCGGGCAGAGCTTCTGGCCCGAGACGGTCGCCGCGCTCCGCGACGCGGACCCGGGCCTGCGCCGCGGGCTCCTGGTCGCCTCGCTCGACGACGACGTGCTCGCCTGGGCCGACAAGCTCGACGTCGTGACGTGCAACCCGCTCGGGACGCTCCTCCTCGAGGACCCGGGGATCGTGCAGCGCCTCCACGACGACGGCCGCGAGGTCTCGGTGTGGACGCTCAACGAGCCGGAGCACTGGGCGGCCGCGGTCGACCTCGGCGTCGACGGCATCATCACCGACCGCCCCGACCGTCTGGCCGGCTGGCTCTCCGCCCGCGGCGTCTGACCGGACCTGGGTCACCGCTCGTCGCCGAACCCGGGTTGCGCGTCACGACAGCTGCCATCTGACGTGAAAACCCGGGTTCGGCGCGCTCTGCCGGGGCCTCAGCGCGTGACGACGACTGCCGCCTGACGGGAAACCGCGGGTTCGGCGCGCTTCCTCGACCTCAGCGCGTGACGATCGTCGTGACGACGTCGGTCACGGCCGGGTGCCGGGGCGTCGATCCGAACCCGAACCGCACGGGCGGGTCGACGTCGTGCAGGTCTCCCAGCGGCTCGCCCGCCCACGCCGTGCGCGCGGCGACGATCGTGCGCACGTCCGTCGCGCCGTAGTGCTCGACGCGCCCCGGCCCCGCGCTGCCGCGCGTCCGCACACCGCGCAGCAGCACCCGCGCGACCGGATCGGTGAGCGCAGTGGCGTGCCGCGACGTCGTGATGCGCTGTGGCAGCACGCGCAGCGCCCGTCCTAGGGCGGTCCGGCGCCCGACGACGATCGTCGCCTCGAGGGGCCCGGCCACCACCCGCCAGGCCCGGACCCCGGCGAGGTAGAGCCCTGGTCTCCCGAGGTAGAACCGTGGTCCGACGAAGGAGAACCGTGGTCGCGCGAGGTAGAGGTCTGGTCGGTCGGGGTAGAGCTCCGGTCGGTCGAGTACCGTCTCGGCGTCGAGGTCCGTCACCGTCACCGGGGTGATCTCAACCCGGTCGAAGCGGTACGTCGTCGCGACGAGGTCCGCGACCTGACGCGACGGCGCGAGCAGGAGCCGTTCGCCGTCGGGCCGCTCGACCATGACGTCGGCGAACGCGCCGAACGGCGACGCGTCCCAGCGGCCGACGACGACACGCGTCCCCGATGCGGTGCCCCAGCCGGCGATGCGGCCGCGGAAGCGGAGCACGCTCGACACCCGCGCAGCGTAGGCCGGACGCGGCCGGCTCGCGCCTGCTCGACGAGCGAGCCGCCGCCCGTGGCGAGACGCTCGGGGGAGGCGGCGACCGCCGTCGGACAGCAGGAGGTGTGACCCGTGCCGAAGACCACGCGCGACGGCGACGCGAAGCAGTCCGAGATCCCGAGCACGCTGCAGCGCTCCGACGAGAAGGCGCAGCGCACGTTCGCCAAGGCGTTCGACGCCGCGATGGAGCAGTACGGCTCGGACCAGCGCGCGCGACGCGTGGCGTTCGCGGCGCTCAAGCACACGCACGAGAAGATCGGCGACCACTGGGAGCCCAAGGACGAGCCCGGACCGTCGGACGCTCGCGCCGAGGAGGGCGGCCTCGACTCGAGCGCCGACACGGCGGGCGGCGTCGACGCGAACGCGAGCAAGGAGCACCTGCTCGACGTCGCGCGCCGGCTCGACGTCGACGGCCGGTCCTCGATGACGAAGGACGAGCTCGTCGAGGCGATCCAGCGCGCCAACGACCGCGAGACGCGCCGCGCCCGCGGCGACTGACCGCCGTCGCGCACGACCACGCCTCTACCTCGCGCAACCACGCCTCTACCTCGCGCAACCACGCCTCTACTTCGTGGGACCAGGCCTCTACCTCGACCGACCAGGGTTCTACCTCGCGAGGTAGAGGCGTGGTCCTCCGACGTGTCAGGCGGGGTGGCGGCGGGGCGGCACGCGCACGCGGTCGAGGTCGGCGGCGACGGTGAGCTCGCCGTCGAACACCTCGCGCGCCTCGCGCCAGTACTCGGTCGGGTCGGGGTAGCGCTGCGAGAAGTGCGTGAGCACGAGCGACCGCACGCCCGCCTCGGCCGCGACCGTCGCCGCCTGGCGCGCGGTGAGGTGGCCCCAGCGCTCGGCCTGGTCGCGGTCGCGGTCGAGGAACGTCGACTCGATGACGAGCAGGTCGACGCCCGCCGCGAGCCGGTGCACCGCGTCGCACAGGCGCGTGTCCATGACGAACGCGAACGACTGTCCGGGGCGGGGTCGGCTCACCTCGTCGAGCGTCACGGTCCGGCCGTCGGGGGCCCTCACGACGCCCGTCCGCTGCAGCTCGCCCACCACGGGTCCGGCGAGACCGAACCGGTCCAGCAGCGAAGGATCGAGCGAGCGGCCGTCCGGCTCGTCGAGCCGGTAGCCCATCGCCTCGAGCGTGTGGTCGAGCCGCTCGGCGCGCAGCGTGAAGCCCGGGTCCGGGCGGCCGGAGACGGGCGGGACGACGCCGGCCGTCGTGAGCGGCTGCAGCTCCAGGTGGCCGCGGCGGAAGTGCGCGCTCGCGTCGAGCAGGTGGTCGACCCACCGCTGGCCCGACGCCGGGTACGTCACCCCGATCGTGTGCCGCACCGCGTCGCCGCTGATGCGCTGGGACACACCCGCGAGGCCGAGGCTGTGATCACCGTGCAGGTGCGTGATCGCGATGCGCGTGAGGTCCGTCGCGGAGACGCCGGCGAGCGTCATCTGCCGCTGCGTCCCCTCGCCGGGGTCGAAGAGGATCGCCTCGTCGTCCCAGAACAGGACGTAGCCGTTGTGGTTGCGGGTGCGCGTCGGGACCATGCTCGCGGTCCCCAGCACGACGAGCTCGCGGCGGGACATGGCGCCAGCGTGCCACGCGAACGGCTCGTAGGGTGGCGGGAGACCACCGTCGAAAATCGCGGAACCCCGGAGAACCATGCGCCTGCTGCTCGTCCGCCACGGACAGACCCCGTCCAACGTCGCCGGCCTGCTCGACACCGCCCTGCCGGGGCCCGGCCTCACCGCGCTGGGTGCCCGTCAGGCCGCCGCGATCCCCGACGCGCTCGCGGACCGTGTGGTCGAGGGGGTCGCGGTCTCGACCCTCGTGCGCACCTCCCTCACCGCGGCTCCGCTGGTCGAGCGTCTGGACGGGGTTCGAGGTGGCGGTCGAGGTGGTGCCGAGCCGCTCGTGCTCGACGGGCTGCGCGAGGTCGACGCCGGGTACCTCGAGATGTCGGCCCACCACGACGACCACATGCGCTACCTCGAGACGGTGTTCGCGTGGGGTCGCGGCGAGCCCGGGCGCCGCATGCCCGGCGGCCCCGACGGCACCGAGTTCCTCGGTCGCTACGACGACGCCCTCGAGAGCGTCGCGCAGACCGGGTGGGAGACCGCCGTCGTCGTGTCGCACGGTGCCGCGATCCGCGCGTGGGTGTGCGCGCGGGCCGCGGGGGTGGACGTCGACCGGCTCGCGTGGACGCCGCTGGCCAACACAGGCCTCATCGAGGTCGAGGGGGATCCCGGGTCGGGCTGGCGTCTCGTCGGTCTGAGCGACGGCCCGCTCGGCGGCGCGTTCCTCGACGACCACGTCGCCGAGGACCCGACGGGCGAGTCCGTCGCTGAGGAGGAGCGCCGCGCCGAGGCGGACGGCTGATCGACTAGCGCCCGGCCCGGGTACGGAGCTCGGCAGGCATCCAGGGGTAGGGGTCGACGAGCGCCTCGCGTCCGGCACGGACGTCGTTCCGTAGCGTGCGAAGAACCTCGCTCGCGACGTAGAAGCGCCCGCGCGTGTTACCGACGGCGTCGAGCAGCCCGGAGTCGACCAGCCGGCGGAGGTCGCGGGTGGCGGTCTGGTCCTCGAGGGCCGCGCGCTTGGCGTAAGAGGGCCGGGTGATGCGGTAGCCGAGCGCGGCGTCGAACAGTGCGTCGACGCTCCGCTCCGGCACGCCGTGCTCGGCGACGATGGCATCGAGCGCGCGCCACGTCGCCTCTGCCTCGGAGAATCGGCGGCGAAGTGTCTGAGCCTGCATGTGATGCGCGCGCAGGATGAACTTGATCCAGAGAGCCGCGTCGTTCTGCGGGTTCCACGCGCCTTCTCCCGTGACCGCCAGGACCCGGTAGTAGTCGTCCGTGTTGTGCCCCAACCACTCCTCGATGCTCGAGAAGGTGGGTTCGAGCACCTGGTCCTGACCGAGGACCAGCGTCTGGAGCGCCCGTGCCATGCGTCCGTTGCCATCGCGGAATGGGTGGATCATCACGAGGTTGAGGTGCGCCATCGCGGCGTCGACCATCGCATCCGCTCCGTCGTGCCGGATCGTCCGGACGAGCGCGTCCACGAGCCCGGGGACCTCGTCGGCCGGAGGGCCCTCGTAGACGGTGCGGTCCGCCGTCTCGTCGCGTACGTACACCACGCCGGGGCGGAACCGACCGGGATCTGCTCCGAGGTCGTGCTCGAGCAGCATGAAGTGCAGGGAGCGGAGGGTCTGCGCCGTGAGGACGAATCCCGGGTCAGGTGTCATGCGCAGGATGAACGTCATCATCCTGCGGTAGCCCATGATCTCTGCCCAGGTCCGCTGGTCAGCCGTCATGGGCGGTTCGTCGTCGACGGCGGCGACCGCGTCCTGATCGGAGACGGTGTAGCCCTCGATCGTGTTGGATCCCTGGATCGCACGCGCCTGTGTCGTGCGCCGCATCCCGTTCGACCACCGACGGGGGACCCGGAGCGCGTCGGCGAGGGACTCGCGGAGCGCGTGGACGTCGGCGATCACACCGAGATCTTCGAGATCGGTCTCCGGTATGCGATAGATCGGCTCCACTGCCACTCCCGACGTTATGACTGAATCATTGGGACATAGCCTAACCTGCTGTCTGAATGATTAAGTCATAACGACAGTGGTGTCATAGCGGCGTTTCGTGATCCTGTCGCTCGTCACGATCGTGACATACGCTCGCTCCATGGCCGACGCACCGCTGCCCGCGACCAACGAGCGACCGCTCGAGTCCGACATCGTCACGGACCTGCGCGAGCAGATGACGTACGGGTCCTACCTGCACCTCGACACGCTGCTCGCCGCTCAGGCGCCCGTGAGCGACCCCGAGCACCACGACGAGATGCTCTTCATCGTCCAGCACCAGACGACCGAGCTGTGGCTCAAGCTCGTCCTCCACGAGCTGCGCTCCGCGCGCGACCTCCTCGCCGCCGACGAGCTCGGGGCCGCCCTCAAGCGCATCGCGCGCGTCAAGCACATCCAGCGCACGCTCACCGAGCAGTGGTCGGTCCTCGCGACGCTCACGCCGAGCGAGTACGCGCAGTTCCGCGGGTTCCTCGGGCACGCCTCAGGCTTCCAGTCGTGGCAGTACCGCGCCGCCGAGTTCCTGCTCGGCAACAAGAACGCGCGCATGCTCTCGGTGTTCGACGCCGAGCCCGAGGCCCGCGCCGACCTCGCCCGGCTGCTCGCCGAGCCCAGCGTCTACGACGAGTTCCTGCGCCACCTCGCGCGTCAGGGCCACGACGTCCCGCGGCGCGTCCTCGACCGGGACCTCACCGTCGCGCACACGCTCGACGACGACCTCGTCGAGGTCTTCCGCCGCATCTACGACGACCCCGAGGCGCACTGGTCCGCGTACGAGACGTGCGAGGAGCTCGTCGACCTCGAGGACAACTTCCAGCTCTGGCGCTTCCGTCACATGAAGACTGTGCTGCGCATCATCGGCACCAAGCGCGGCACGGGCGGGTCGAGCGGCGTCGGGTTCCTGCAGAAGGCGCTCGACCTCACGTTCTTCCCCGAGCTGTTCGCGGTCCGCACGGAGATCGGGCGGTCGTGAACGTCGTGCCCCTCGGCCGGCCCGGCGGTGGCGGCACGTGGCTCCCGCCGTTCACCGACGCGCACGTGCACCTCGGCCTCGTGGACCCCGTCGCGGTGCGGCGCGGCGGGATCGCCGTCGTGCACGACCTCGGGTGGGTGCCCGACGTCGCACGCACCTGGCCGGGCACGCCCGGCTTCCCGGACGTCGCGTTCGCGGGCGCGTTCCTCACCGCACCGGGCGGCTACCCGTCGGACCGGTCGTGGGCGCCGCCCGGGTCCGTCGAGGCCGTCGCGAACCTCGACGAGGCCGTCGCCGCCGTCGACCGCCAGGCCGCGGCGGGCGCGTCGTTCGTCAAGGTCGCCCTGCACGCCGACGCCGGCCCGGTGCCCGACGACGTCACGCTCGCCGCGCTCGTCGGCCACGCCCACGCGCGGGGCCGGGACGTCGTCGTGCACGCCGAAGGGAAGGGCATGGCGGCGCGCGCGTTCGAGGCCGGCGCCGACCGGCTCGCGCACGCGCCGTTCAGCGAGCGCCTGCCCGACGACCTGCTCGCCGCGATGGCCCGCCCGCGGGGTGTCGACACCCACCGTGCCGCCGCCCACGCCGAGCACGACCCTGCGCGCCGTCGAGCACGGGATGACGGGCGGAATGGGCCGGATAACGTCGGCAACCCCGTGTTCGGCGGGGCGGGGGAGAGCCGCACAACCTGGGTGAGCACGCTCGACATCCACGGGTGGGGCAGACCGACGGCTGAGCAGGACGTCGCGATCGACAACGTGCGGCGCTTCGCCGCGCTCGGCGGGACGGTCGTGTACGGGACCGACCTCGGCAACGGGCCGCTGCCCCTCGGCGTGAACGTGCGCGAGCTGCGGGCGCTCGCGGCCGCCGGCCTCGACGCACGCGCCCTCCTCGCAGCCCTCACCCACGACTCCGCCGCCGAGAGATGCACTCCCGGTCGAGAGAGGCACGCGGGAGTGCATCGCTCGACCGAAGGTGCATCTCTCGCGACGTGGATCCCCGGCGACCGGCCCGACCCCGGCGACACGGAGGCCACCGTCGCGTGGCTCGCGCGCGCCGTCGTCGTCGAGCGGCCCGAACCGGCAGCCGAGCAGCACGCATCCCGCACCCCGGAGGAACAGCCATGACCGACACGACGACCGGCACGAGGCCGACCGACCACACCGCGCGCGCCGCCGCCCTCGACGCCGCGGACCCGCTCGCGCGCTTCCGCGACGCGTTCGTCGACTCCGACGAGGTGACGGCCTACCTCGACGGCAACTCGCTCGGCCGCCCGACCCGCGCGTCCGCCGACCGTCTCGCGCGGTTCGCGACCGAACGGTGGGGCGCGCGGCTGATCCGGGGCTGGGACGAGGAGTGGTACGAGCTGCCCCTCACGGTCGGCGACCGCATCGGCGTGGTGGCGCTCGGTGCCGCGCGCGGCCAGACGTTCGTCGGCGACTCGACGACCGTGATCCTCTACAAGCTCGTCCGGGCCGCGCTCTCGGCGCCGCAGGTCGCGGGCCGCGACGAGATCGTGCTCGACTCCGGCAACTTCCCGACCGACCGCTACGTGCTCGAGGGCGTGGCGCGCGAGCACGGCGCGACGCTGCGGTGGATCACCCCGACGCACGACGGCGGCGTGACGCCCGAACAGGTCGCCGACGTGCTCTCCGAGCGGACCGCGCTCGTCGTGCTGAGCCACGTCGCGTACCGGTCGGGCCACCTGAGCGACGCCGCGGCGATCACGCGCCTCGCGCACGACGCCGGCGCGCTCGTCCTGTGGGACCTGTGCCACTCGGCGGGCGCGGTGCCCGTCGAGCTCGACGCGTGGGGCGTCGACCTCGCGGCGGGGTGCACCTACAAGTACCTCAACGGGGGGCCGGGCGCGCCGGCGTTCGGGTACGTCCGCGCAGACCTCCAGGGCGAGCTCACCCAGCCGATCCAGGGCTGGATGGGCAGCGCCGCGCCGTTCGAGATGGGCCCCACGTATGCGCCGCACGACGGGATCCGGCGGTTCCTCTCGGGGACGCCCGCGATCGTCGGGATGCTCGCGATGCAGGACATGCTCGATCTCCTGGAGACCGCGGGGATGGCCGCCGTCCGGGAGAAGTCCGTCGCGCTCACGGAGCACGCCACGGCGCTCGCGGACGACCTGCTCCTCCCGCTCGGCGCCCGGTACGCGTCGCCGCGCGACCCCGAGCGCCGGGGCAGCCACGTCACGGTGGACCACGACGCGTTCGAGGCGACGCTCCCGCTGCTGTGGGAGCGCGGCGTCATCCCCGACTTCCGGCGCCCGAACGGCCTGCGCCTCGGGCTGTCGCCGCTGTCGACGTCGTTCGACGAGGTGCGCGTCGGCGTCGAGGCGGTGCGCGACGCGCTCGTCGAGGTCGGCGGTGGTGCGACGCACGAGCCCCGGACGTCTTGCGCTCCGGCCGCTGCGTCGGAGCCGGGCCCGGTGCGGGGCGCGGGCGCGGCGGACGCGTGATCCTCGACGACCTCGACGCGCGGCCGGGGAGCGCGACGTCGCTGCTGCGCACCGTCGTCGGGCTGTACCTGCGGGACGTCGGAGGGTGGGTCGCGGCGGCGGACGTCGTCGGCGTGCTCGGCGTGCTCGGCGTCGCACCGGCCGGAGCCAGGAGCGCGCTGTCGCGCGTCAAGTCCAAGGGCCTGCTCGTGCCCGAGCTCGTCGACGGCCGCGCGGGATACCGCCTCGCGCACGACGCCGTGCCCATGCTCGAGCGCGGCGACCGCCGGATCTTCTCCTACCGCCCGCAGGCCGACGACGACCCCTGGTGCCTCGTGTCCTACTCCCTGCCGGAGGCGCGCCGCGACGCACGGCACCAGCTCCGACGTCATCTCGGGGCGATCGGCGCGGGCACCGTCGCGGACGGGCTGTGGATCACGCCCGGGCACCTGGTGGACGAGGTCGAGCAGATGCTCGTGACGCTGGGCGTACGCGACGCCGCGACCGTCTTCGTCGCGGAGGCGCCACGCGTCTCCGGCTCGCTGGCGGACGCCGCCGCAAGGTGGTGGGATCTCGACGGCATCGCAGAGCGGCACCGCGCGTTCCTCGCGCTGCACGACGGCGCAGGACCGGCGGGCGACACGCCTGCGCCGGCCGACGCGTTCGCGCGATGGGTGCGCGCCGTCGACGACTGGCGGCTGATCCCGTACGTCGACCCCGGCCTGCCGGCGAGCGCGCTGCCCGACGACTGGCCCGGCACGGGGAGCGTCGCGCTCTTCGGTGACCTGCGCGCGGCGCTCGCAGGAACCGCCGCCGAGCACGTCCGAACCCTGACGAGGTAGCGACCTTGACCGTCCTCGCGCCGCGCGGACCTTCGTGCCCCACGCGGAGGTACGTCCCTGCGCGCCGGGTGCGCGCGTAGGCGCGCCGGGTGCGCGCGTAGGCGCGCCGCACGGCGACGTCGTACGGCGCGACGCCGCAGGTCGGGCGACCTGGGTTCGGGGGAGAGTCGTCATCGGGCCGACGCCGAGCGTTCATACGGCCGCCCGTTGCGGGCCACCCGCGATCCCTACGGTGACAGCGCTTCCCGTTCCGGCGCGGCGTGGCCACGGTGGTCCGACGGCCGTCGCCACGCGGCCCACGACCAGCGAAGGAACCCATGACCCTCCACGCATCCGGTGCGCCCACGCTGCTGCGGCGCAGCACGGCGTCCGCTCTCGCCCTGTCGCTCGCCGGCGCGGTGCTCGTCACCGCGGCGACGACCGCCGTACCTGCCGCGGCCGCCGACGAGTCCCTCCTCTCGACGTCCGGCACGACCTGGCGCTACCTCGACGACAACACCGACCCGGCCGGCACGGACGCGAACCAGCTCGCGTGGACGACCACCGCGTTCGACGACTCCGCGTGGAAGTCCGGCACCGGCGCGTTCGGCGCCAAGCGCGGCGCGGCGACGGGGATCGGCGATGCCTTCCCGGTCACCACGCTCCTCACGCAGTACGTCGAGGGCACGACGACGGACGTCCCCACGTTCTTCTTCCGCACCGACGTCGAGCTCGCCGCGGCGGACCTCGAGGGCGTCCCGGCCTTCGAGGGCGAGATCGTCTACGACGACGCCGCGATCGTCTACGTGAACGGCGAGGAGGTCGTGCGCCTGGGTGACGACGGCGGCGAGATCACCGAGAACCTGCAGTACCACGGCAACGGGCGCACCGATCCGGTGACCGGCACGTTCGTCGTCCCGGCCGACGCGTTCACGGCGGGCGAGAACACGATCTCCGTCGCGCTCTACCAGGACGCGCCGACGAGCTCGGACATCTACCTCGACGTCCGCTCGATCGTGCCGACGCACGGCGAGGTGTGGGACGTCGCGCTGAACGTCGGTGCGGACGAGACGCAGGCGAACGTCGCGTGGTTCGCCACGCTCTCCGGCGAGGGCGAGGTGCAGTGGGCGCCCGCCGACGAGGCGGGCGGCGAGGTCGACTGGTCGGCCGCGGCGACGTCGTCGTCCACGAGCGGCACGGCCGCCGACGGCGCGACCTACCACCACGCGACGATCACGGGCCTCGAGGAGGACGCGTCGTACGTCTACCGCGTCGGGGGTGCGGCGTCGGGATGGTCGGAGCCGACCACGTTCGCGACCGGCACGTTCGGCGACGAGTTCAGCGCGCTGTTCGTCGGTGACGCGCAGATCGGCGCGAGCGGCGACGCCGCGAACGACGCGACGCGCTGGGCCGCGCACCTCGACACCATGACCACGCGCCACCCCGACACGTCGTTCCTCATCTCCGCGGGCGACCAGGTGGACAGCTCGGGCAACGCCGGCCAGTACAGCGGGTTCCTCGCGCCGCGCCAGATGCGCGAGCTGCGCTTCGCGACCCAGGACGGCAACCACGACACGGCGTCCGCGCTGTACGACCAGCACTACGCGATGCCGAACCTCTCGACCGAGCAGCGCCGCGACTACTGGTACGGCTACAACAACGTGCTCGTCGTCGCGATCGACTCGAACGACTCCGACGCGGCGGAGATCGCCGGTCACGAGGCGTTCCTGCGCGACGTGATCGGCGAGCACGGCGACGCGTACGACTGGGTCGTCGTGACGTTCCACCACTCCCTCTACAGCCAGGCGTTCCACTCGCGCGACTCCGACGTCGTCCGGATGCGCGCGGCGCTCTCGCCCGTCTTCAGCGACCTCGGCGTGGACCTCGTCCTCGCGGGCCACGACCACATCTACACGCGCTCGTACCTCATGGAGGGCGCGACGCCGGTCATCCCGGCCGACGCGCCGGCCGAGGGCGACGTCCTCACGCCGGACGAGGACCAGGTCCTCTACCTCACCGGCAACTCGTCGTCGGGCTCGAAGTTCTACGACTTCGACGGCGCGAAGCCGTGGACGGCGCGCTGGGAGCAGTCGCGCGAGGCGAGCTACTCGGACCTCGACGTCACGCCGACCTCCCTGACCGTCACGACCTACGCCGCCGCGACGCAGCGCGTCGTCGACCAGGTCACGCTGGAGCGTGCCGACGACGCCGGCCCGGCGCTCGACGCCGAGACGAGCACGCGCTGCCTCGCCGGCCAGGCGTACGTCGCGGTCCGCGCGACGAACGCGGGCGACGTCGCGGCCGACGTGACGCTGGAGACGCCGTTCGGGTCTCGCACGGTCGAGGCCGTCGCGCCGGGCACGGCTGCGTACCAGTCGTTCGCGGTGCGGTCGGCGGCGGTCGAGGCCGGCTCGGTCACCGTGACCGGCACCCTGCCCGACGGCGGCGCCTCCTCCGCGCAGGACGTCGCCTTCGCGGCGCTCACCTGCGGCTGACCCGTCCCCTGGCAGCAGGTCGTCACCGTGACCTGCCGAACCCGGGGTCATGCGTCACCGGACGGTCCGGCTGGCGCGTTACCCCGGGTTCGGCATTCTGAGGTGCGGGGCGCCGTCGTGCCCGCTGAGCGCGGCCGCCCGGACGAGGCCGCCCTGCGCGGTACGACGCGCGAGCGCCGTGAGCTCGCGGGCGCGGATCCCGGGCCAGCCGTGGACCGCCTCCACCCACTCCCGTGGCACCGCCCGGGCGCCGTAGCGCGCGCCGAGCAGAGCCCCCGCGATGGCCGCCACCGTGTCCGTGTCGCCGCCGATCGACACGGCCGCCTGGAGCGCGGCCACGAGGTGGTCGCGGTGGGCGGACGCCGAGCCCTCCGGTGCGGAGGTCGTCGCGATCGCGTGCCACGCGGCCTGCAGGGCGGTGACGGTGAAGCCGTTCTGCCGCAGGTCGGCCGTCGGACGGGGAAGCTCGGCGTCGGCGATGACCGCGGACCAGCGCGCCGCCGCGTCCGGGTCCAGGAGGTCGAGCCCCGCGCGCACGTCGAGCCGCCGCTCGGTCACGGCGACGCGGACCGCCTCCGACCAGAGCACGCACGACTCGCCCGCGAGCGGGTCGGTGTGCGTGAGCTCGGCGACGGCGCGCGCCGCCCGGGCGGTCGCGCGGCGGTCGTCGAGCGCGACCAGGCCGACGACGCCCGTGCGCATGAGAGCGCCGTTCCCGGCCGTGCGACCGGTCGCCTCGTGGAGCGCGGCGGACGCGTCACGCAGGCGCCTCGCGGCGGGACCCCGTCGGGCGGCCGCGTCCCGGAGCACCGCCGCCGTCTGCGTGCCCACGTCGCTCGCCCCGCCGGTGCGCCAGGCCTCGAACGCGGCGGCGACGTCGTCGAGCGGCGTCGAGCCGAACGCGTCGGGGACGGGCGAGAGCACGTCGTGCGACGCGGTGACGCGCGCGACGCACACCGACATCTGCGTGTCGTCGCTCCACTCGCCCGGCGCGTACGGGCCGAGGCCGCCGCCGCGCATGATCGCGATCTCGTCGCGCTGCCCGGGGCCGGGCGGCATCGCGAACTCGTACGGCACACCGAGCGCGTCGCCCGCGGCCTGCGCGAGCAGCACGCCCGACGCGCGGTCGAGCACGCCGTGGTCGAGCGGGTCGGTGGGGGCGGGGGCTGCGGGCGGCGTCGTCACGCCGCGATCGTGCCACGATGACGCCATGACCACGACGCCTGACGACCTCGCCGCTCTCATCGCCTCCGTCGAGGCCGACGAGCGCGACCTCGTGCTCCGGACCTTCACCCACGCCGACGCCTGGCGCCTCGGATGCCTCCTCTTCGAGCTCGCGGACGAGCGGGACCTGCCCGTGACGATCGACGTCCGCAAGGGCCCGCAGCAGGTGTTCCACGCCGCGCGCGAGGGCACGACGCCGGACAACGACACCTGGGTCGAGCGCAAGGTGCGGGTCGTGCAGCGGTTCGGGGCGTCGTCGTACCTCGTAGGCCTGCGCCACCGCGCGCAGGGGACGTCGTTCCACGACAAGCACCAGCTCCCGCTGCAGGAGTATGCCGCGCACGGCGGCGCGTTCCCCGTGCGCGTCGAGGGCGTGGGGATCGTCGGGGTCGTCACCGTCTCCGGGCTCGCACAGGGCGACGACCACGCGCTCGTCGTCGAGGCGCTCCGCGGCTTCCTCGGCTGATCTCGTCCTCGGGCCGCCTCCGGTCATCGGTACGCCGACGGCCGTCCCTCGCCTCGCGGCCGGGAACGTCTCGCCTACGACTCGCAGGCGACCCCGTCGCCGTCGCGGTCGAGCTTCGGCGCGTAGCCGGGCTGACCCGCGTACAGCGGTGCGGCGCCTGCAGCCCTGGCTTCGGAGCAGTTCGCGTAGGAAGCCGAGCCACCCGTGTCGGCCGGTGGGGGAGCGGCGGGCGCAGGTGCCTCGTCCGCTGGGGGCGCCGGTGCCGCGGCAGGCGCTTCGGCGTCCGCCACCGCCGTCTCGCGGGCCTCGACGGCGGCGACGCGTGCGGCGAGGTCCGTCTCGGACGACGCGACCGTCGTCTCGCGGGCCGCGATCTCGCTCTCGCGGGTGCCCACGGCGGTCTCGCGGTCGTCGAGAGCAGTCCGGGAAGCGGAGATCTCGGCCCGGGTCGTCTCGAGCACCACGAGGTCGTCGTCGAGCTCGGCCCGCTCCGCGGTGACCTCCGCGGTCTCCTGGGCGCCGGCCGCGACCAGCTCCTCCGCCTCGTCGAGGGTGCGGTCCGAGTCTCCTTGCCCGACGAGGAGACCCCCCACGAAGAGCGAGACCGCCCCCGCGCCCGCGATCGTTCGACGGAGCGCGCGGCGACGGGTCGGAGGCGCGACCCAGAACTCCCACCCGTCGGGCGCGCTCGGCCAGGCGGGGTCCGGATGCCAGCCGGGGGCGGGGCGCCAGTCGGCTTCCGGGGCGGGCCAGCCGGGAGGAGGGTTGAACGTCAGACTCATGAGCGGTCCTCGCCTGGCGGCCCGCGCTCGTCCTCGGACGCGTGGCCGAGCCTCGTCACCGGGGCGTGTTGTGAACGCTAACCCGCCGGGCGCTCGCCCGGGAGGGGAAGCGCCGGGTGAAAGGTCACGTCCACGCAGGCACGCGGCCGACGGCCGACGACAACGCCCGACCAGGCGGCCTGACGCTCAGTCCCGGACGACCGGGACGTCCTCGAACGTGGGCCACGTCGGGGCCACGTTGACGTACAGCGACTCGATCGACTCGTCGACCGGCCGCGGCAGGTACACCTCGTAGCGGACCGGGCGGTCGACGACGGTCCGGGCGTAGAGCGGGTCGGACTCGAGCTCGGTGCCGCCGTCGCGCACCGGGGTGTAGGACACGAGCGCATAGGGGTCGACGGCCGACGGGTGCAGCTCCCCCTGGCCGGTGAGGTCGTAGACGCTGATCCGGTCGGACTCGCCGTCGACCGGGTCGAGCGGCGTGAGCTGGACGCGCAGCCGCATGAGCGATCCGCGGACCACGATCGGCTCGACCGCGACCAGCACCCGTTCCTCGCGGCCCTCGTCGTTCGGCACGACGACCGTCTTCTCTGCGACGGTCTCGGCGTCGTCGACGAGGTCGACGCGCGGCCCGTCACCCGGGACGAACTCGCCCCGGACCGGGTCGACGTCGTGCTCCTCGATCTCGATGCCGCCGCCCTCGCCGGGGGCGGTCCCGGAGTAGCGCAGCTCGACCCGCCGGTTCTGCGCGCGTGCCACGGCGACGTCGTCACCGCTCTCCGCGACCTTGAGCTCGGACTCCCCGAATCCCTGGACCTCGAACGTCACGTCGGGCCGCTCGGCCGCCGCGGCGTCCGCGACCGCCTGAGCCCGGCGCTGGGAGAGGTCGAGGTTCTCCGAGTCGTCGCCGACCGAGTCGGTGTGCCCGTCGACGTTCGCGACGACGTCCTGGGGCAGCTCGCGAGCGATCTCCCGCACGCGCTCCACCGCGACCTCCGAGAGGTCTGCGGAGTCGACGTCGAACAGGACGTCGGTCTCGAGCGTGACGACGACCTCCTCGTCCTCGACCTCGACGTACTCGAACGACGTCACGGCGCCCTCGAGCTCGAACGTCGTGGCGACGCCGGGATCCATCCGCGAGATCGCGCTGTCGAGGTCCTCGCGGCTCGGTGCGCCGCCGAGGTCCTCGAGCGTGAGGGGGTCGACGCCGGGCACGAAGCCCTGCTCCTGCGTCTCGCCCGCTGGGCTCTCGTCCGCCGCAGCGGCCGGGATTCCGGTGCCGAGGCCGACGGCGATCGCGCCGGCGAGCGCCCCGGCGAGCGCGGGTCGTGCGATCAGCCTGCTCATTCCACCGGCCCCCAGATCACGGGGACGTCCTCGAACGCGGGCCACGCGTCGTGGAGCCGCACGTCGACGGTCGCCGGCTCGCCCTCGGGGGCCGGGAACCACGCCTGGTAGAGCACCGGCCGGCCGTTCACCGTCTCGGCCGCGACGACGTCCGTGGCGAGGTCCGTCCCCGAACCCGACACGACGTCGTACTGCGTGAGCGCACCGACATCCACGATCCGCGGGTTGTGGTCACCGCCGAGCATGTCGTAGACGGAGTACGTCTCGGTGGGGTCGTCGCCCGCGAAGTGGGGCGTGAAGAGGACGCGCAGCTCGACGGTGGAGCCGTCCGCGGTGAGCGAGACGAGCCCGATCGTCACCTCGTCCTCGGCGGAGCCCGGGACGGGCAGGTGGGTCTCGAGGATCGGCTCGTACTCCTCGGCGCCGACGGTCACGGGCGTCGGGCCCTCCTCGGCGTCGCCGGAGCAGGCGCCGAGTGCGAGCGTGACGCCGACGACGGCGGCGCACGTCGCGACGGCGCGGCGTGCGCGGGAGGATCGGAGGGCAGGAGCGGGCAGGGGCGAGCGAGGTCGGGTGCGGCTCGGCATGGCACGGAGGCTAGCCGACGTCCGCCGTGGAGCACCGGTCCGTCCCGGGGGAGAGGTACCCATGCGGACGACGAACGGGGCCGGCACCGCGGGTACCGGCCCCGTCGTGGGGTGGTTCAGGCCGCGCGCGTGACCTCGATGCGCTGGGGGGCGCGGCCGGCGAACACGCCGGCGACGGTCACGGTGAGCACACCCGCGTCGTACGACGCGCGGACCGCGTCCGCCTCGGCGGCCTTCGGCAGGGTGACGGTGCGGCGGAACTCGCCGAACCGGACCTCGCGGATGCGGCGCCCGGCCGGTGCGGCCGGGACCGCCTCGTCGGCCGCCTCGGTCGTCGTGCCCTCGGTCTCCTCGCCGTCGGCGGGAGCCTGCTCCGCGGGAGTCTCGACGACGCGCTGGTCGCGACGCTCGCCGCGGACGACGAGACGGCGGCCCTCGAGCTCGACGGTCACGTCGCGCTCCGGGTCGACGCCCGGGACGTCGAAGCGGGCGACGAGGTCGTCGCCCTCGCGGTAGACGTCGGCGGCCGGTGCGTAGCCGGACCGGTCGACGGCCGTGCCGGTCGGTCGCGCCCAGAGTTGGCGCACGACGCGCTCGGTGGGCAGCGGTCGGAACGGTGCCACGGTGTAGGTGCTGATCATGGTGGTCCTCCAGGTCTGTCGTGCCACGGGTCCGTGGCGTCTGACCGGTCCAACCTTGAGCGCGCCCGGCTCAATCCCGCGTTCGCGCACGACGAACGCCCGTCACCTGGGGCGAGGTGGCGGGCGTTCGTCGGTGCGCGGGTCGTGGTCAGCGCAGCTTGCGCTTGTAGGCGTTGATGGCGAGGGCGTAGGCGAGGGCGAGGATGGCGACGAGCCAGGCGAGGGCGATCCAGATGTCGGTGCCGGCGGGCTGGCCGGCGAAGAGTGCACGGAGGGTGTCGACGATGGCGGTGACGGGTTGGTTCTCGGCGAACCAGGCGACGGGGGCGGGCATGGTGTCGGTGGGGACGAAGGCGGAGGAGATGAAGGGCAGGAAGATCAGGGGGTAGGAGAAGGCGGAGGCGCCGTCGACGGTCTTGGCGGAGAGGCCGGCGACGACGGCGAGCCAGGTCAGGGCGAGGGTGAACAGGGCGAGGATGGCGGCGACGGCGGCCCAGGCGCCGACCGAGGCGCTGGTGCGGAAGCCCATGGCCAGGGCGACGGCGATGACGATGGTCACGGAGATCATGTTCGCCACGAGTGAGGTCAGGACGTGG
>NZ_JBZGBY010000044.1:0-22580 GCF_059159975.1 Cellulosimicrobium sp. BMG9.22
ACTGTCGTTGACAGTTCCGCAGCGGACAGCTCGCTTCAGCTTGCGCCTTCCGGGGCCTCTTCGGTCAGATGGGCCGCACGCCTCGCGACCTCCGGGATGTTCGTCGACAGGATCGCCCAGAGCAGCTCGGCGTCCACGATGTCGTATGCATGAGCGATGACGTTGCGCGCGTCCTTGAGTCGCCGAAGCTCGAGGTCGGGGTTGGCATCGACAAACTCGGGGTCGTCACGGTCGATCCTGTTGACGCACTCGCCGAGGCGGATCAGGAGGTCCTCGGCGGCGTAGCGCAACATCTCGTCGGCGTCGTAGGCGTCCTTGCCTCGCGCGACCAGGCGCTCGACGGTGTGGGCATGCTCTACCAGGTCGCGAAGCCACCGCAGCGTGCGAACGTTCACAGCGGGACAGCCTCGTCAAGGATGTCGCGATGCTTGGCACGGAGTCCGCGCTCGGTGACCACGTCGACGTGAATGCCGAGGAGCTCTGACAGCTCGCGCGCGGTCGAGACGAAGCGCCATGCGTCCTCGGGGCGCACCTCGACGACGATGTCGATGTCGCTCGCCGGCGTGTCGTCGCCGCGCGCCACGGACCCGAAGACCCGCGGGTTCCTCCCACCGTTGCGGCGGATGACCTGGCGGACCTCGTCCCGGTGCGCATGTAGTCGATCCGACGGGCGTGTCATCGCGCGACGAATTCGTTCGATCATGGCAGGCGACGCACGACGCGTGCCGGACTCATACGCTGACAGGTTGGACGCCGCGATGCCGGTGAGCTCGGCCAGGCGCGCCTGCGTCAGGCCCGCGTGCTCACGTTCAACTCGGATATCCGCCACAACTCGAGGTTATCAGTGATATCGCCGAGGCCATGGGCATGCCCGGCAGCGCTGCTCGCGCGGAGGGGGCCCTCCACCGCCCGGCAGGGTGGCCAGCCGGTCATCACACGAGCTGCACGTTGCCCTGGTACTCGAAGTGCGTGCTCACGCGGTCGGAGACGTCGACGTTCACGAGCTTGTGCGACGGCGGTGCGAAGCCTGTGAGGCCGGCCGCGTTCTGCCCGGCCTGCGCGACCTTGTAGACGTACTTCAGGACGGCGTCGTTGGTCGAGTAGTACCCGTACACGGCTTCTTCGACCCCGGCGGTCAGCGGACCCCAGTTGCTCTTGGCTCCGATGGCGGCTCCGAGCAGGTGCACGGCCTGGATTCGCGGAGGGCCGGAGCGGCTGCCTAGGGCTTCGGCCGCGACGGCCATCACTCGCGCGCCGAGGCTGTGCCCGATGAGCACGTAGGACTCCGCGTCGGTGCGGGCGAGGAGGTCTCCCACGATGACGCCGGTCTTGTCGGCGCGGCTCTTCGCGACGTGCCAGGGGTTCTTGGCAAGGTCGGAGGCGATGAGCACCGGCGTGAAGGTGCTGCCGAAGAGCTTCGCTCCCGCCTTGTGGGCCACCGCTGCGGCTCCCCTCACCGCGGCGGCGCCGCCGGCCCTCCCCGCGAGTCCGATGCCCATCGCTCCGAAGTCCTTGAGCTCCTTCGCGCCCCAGCGCACCCGGTACACGGGTGAGTCGGGGTACCGCGCGTCGACGATCGCCTTCCAGCCGCCCCACTTCTCCTGATCGCCCTCGGTGAGGAAGCCGTTGGCCACGACGACAGGCACGCCTCCCTTGCCGGGGCGCAGCAGCTCGATGCGGAACGACTTGTCCTCCCGGACGTACGCGTTCGACACCGACGCGCCGAGCGTCCCGCCGACCGCGGCACCGACGGCGGTGACGACGGCGGTGCCTCCGGCCATGCCGAGTCCGCCGGCGGCGAGGGTGCCGCCACCGAGCAGAGCGAGTCCGTGCGATGACGCGGCGGCACCCGAGAGACCGCCGAAGACGCCGAGGGAGCCGATGGCTCCGCCGATCGCCGGCGCTGCGAAGAGTGCGATCGGGGCGGCCGCGGCGACGCCGAGGACTCCGACCGCGGCGATCTTGGAGGCCTTGCTCAGGTCGGGCTTCTCGTACTTGAGGAAGTCCTCGTAGTCGTGCAGCTCGCCGAAGCTGCCCTGCGCCTTCTCGAAGCCGGGGATGTCGTGCCGATGCTCGGCGCAGTACTGCGGGACGCGGAGCGCGCCGCGCTCCCGAACGGCCATGTTCTCGCAGCCAGGGGCCACGCACGGAAGAGTCGGCGACCCGCAAGCCTGGCACACGTACACGGGGAGCTGTCCCGCGGGTCGGTTCGACTTGCGGTGCTCCGTCTCGGCGAAGCACGAGGAGCACCAGCCGTGCTTCGGCTCGTAGGGCGAGACGTCGTCCGCGACGTCAGCGATCCACTGCGCGACCTTCGCGTAGCCGTCGGCACGCTTCTGCGCTGCCTTCTTGTTCTCCTCGGCCTGCTTGAGCGCTGCCTTCTGGCTCTCGGGGTCGGACGCACCGAGCGCATCGGCGTTGGACATCGTGCGAGCCTCGTACCACGACTTGCCGAAGGCCCACATGTTGCTCACCAGGGCGGGGTTGTCCGCCAGGACCCCACCGCTCTCGACGGTCGGTTCGACGTCGGCGAGGTCACCGACGAGCGCGAGCTCGGCTCCCTGGTCCGAGACGACCTCGACCTTGAGCCGCGTTCCGTCAGCGATGTGGGCATGAATCGAACCAGGCATGGCCGGATAATTCCACGAAAACCACCCTCCGTCGGGCGTCGGACGGGTGAAATCGACCGACTTCTGAGGTCGGGGTTGGTCGGTCGTCCAGCGGCGGGGGTAGCGGTAGCGGTCAGGTGTCGACGTCGTGGCTCGTGCCAAGCGATGACGACGCCCGCCGCATCGAACTCGGGACGTACAGCGTGTCGTCGTCGCCCTCGGCGGCTCGTCGTCCGGTCGAACCCCAGGGCGTTTCCGCGATGTCAGCGGCCCGTGTCACGCTGTCACCGTGACTGAGGAACCCGCTGCCGACCCGGGCGTGTACGGCCCGTTCGCGTACCTCAGCGCGCCCAACGCGCCGTTGTACCGCCGGGTCATGCGCGCGCTGATGGCGGCGAAGGAGCGGTTCGCGGTGCATGTGCGCCCCGAGCAGGTGCTGGCCGCGCTGCGGTCCGACGGCGGGGAGCCGCTCGGCGAGTCGGCGGTCGCCGAGGCCTTGGAGAAGCTCGCACAGGAGAGCTGGGGAAACGTCCTGGCCTTCCCGGACACGAGCCGGGTCACCACGCTGGAGGACTTCAACCGGCGTCGCATGCTGTATCAGCTGTCGCGGCCGGGCGAGCTCGCGGAGCGGGCGTTGGCGCAGTACGACGCCACGGTCGGCACGCGCGGTGCGCTGCAGGCGGTCGCGCTCGAAGACATCGTCGTGCTGCTGACGAGCCTGCGCGACGCGGCCCGCGCGCACGCGGTCGACCCGGACGCTCCGGTCGACGGCGCGCCGATCCACCAGGCGCTGCGCAGCCTGCGGGAGCGGTTCGCCGAGCTCGCGGAGAACGCCGTCGCGTTCATGGGGTCGATCCAGCGTGCGATCGACCTCCACGACGCCGACGTCGAGGCCTTCCTCGCGTACAAGGAGCAGCTCGTCTCGTACCTGGAGCGGTTCATCGAGGACCTCGTCACGCGCGGGGCGCACATCACCGCGCTCCTCGGCGACATCTCGCCGGACGGTGTGCGGTTCCTGGCGTCGGTGGCGGGCGAGCGCGAGGCGCGCGACGCGACTCCGGACGAGCGGGAGTCCGCCGTCGACGTGGCCCGTGAGGTGTGGGTGCGGCAGTGGGCGGGCTTGTCGGACTGGTTCGTCAGTTCGCCGGGTCGCGAGAGCGAGGCCAGGCTGCTGCGGGGTCGTGCGCGGTCGGCGATCCCGGCGCTGCTCGCCGTGGTCCGCGCCCTGCACGAGTCGGGTGGTCGCACGGACCGCACGCAGGACTTCCTCGCCCTCGCCCGGTGGTTCGCGGAGCTGCCCGACGACGGTGCGCGCCACCGCCTGTGGCGATCGGCCTTCGGCCTGGCACCGGCCCGGCATCTCACGGTGACGGCGTCGACGCTCGACGCCTGGGAGGTGGCGGACCTCGGCAACGCAACGCCGTGGGCTGACGCGCCCGCGCTGGAGATCAGCCCGCAGCTGCGTCGGACGGGGTCCTACGAGCGGCGCGGCAAGGCGAACCGGGTTGCGGACCGCTCGGCGGCCAAGGCGATGCTCGCCGAGCGCACGCGTCGGGAGGCGGAGCAGACCGAGGCCGCACGGCGACGCATCCTGACCGCCGGCCCGCGCCCGCTCTCGGCGTTCGGGGAGCTGGACCCGGAGGCGTTCCGGTTGTTCCTGGGTCTGCTCGGTGACGGGTTGGCAGCGATGGGTCCGCGCGGCACGACGGCGCAGGTGCACACGTCGGACGGCGAGCTCACCGTCACCCTCACCCGGGTCGCGGGCGCGGGCCTCGCGGTGATCCGCACGCCCGACGGCACGCTGACCGGGCCGGACCATCTCGTCGACATCGCGAGGACGGCCGGAGACCTCGACGCGGGGTCCGTAGCCGCCGAGCCGTACCGCCACATCGAGCTTGCGGAGGTCACGGCGTGAGCAGGGTCGATCTTGCCCCGCGTCTGTCGGGGGCGCTGGAGGAGCGCGACGCCGACGGGCGACGGCGCGCGCTGCGCGCGTTGCTGACCCGACCGGTCCTGCGGGCGCAGACGGACGGCGAGGTCTTCCGGCTCGCCCGTCGGCACGCCGACGCCTTGCGGGCGTGGCTCGATCGGGAGACGGGCTGGCGGCTCGTCGTCGATTCCCAGACCGTCCGGCTCATGACCTCCACGGTGCCGCACGGCCCGACGGCGACCGCGGTGGCCGAGCGGCACCCGGCCCGCGCCCGCAGGGGGGACCCGCCCTTCACCCGGCGCCGCTACGTGCTGCTGTGCCTGGCGCTGGCGGTCCTCGAGCGGTCGGACCCGCAGATCTCGCTCGGTCGCCTCGCCGAGGACGTGGTGCTGGCGGCGCGACAGCCGGGGCTCGAGGGTGTCGAGTTCACGTTGTCCGGCCGGGAGGAGCGCTCCGACCTCGTCGCGGCGATCCGGTTGTTGCTCGGTTACGGCGTGCTGGTGCGCGTCGCCGGGGACGAGGAGTCTTACGTGTCGTCGGGCGGCGACGCGCTGTACGACGTGGATCGGCGGGTGCTGTCCACGATGCTCTCGACGGCCCACTCTCCGGGTCTCGTCGCCGCGCGGCTGGCGGGGCACGCGACGATCGATCGCGTCGAGTCCGCGTTGCACGCTCCGCCGCCCGCCTACACCGAGGAGGAGGAGAACCGGCGGCTGCGTCACGCGGTGTCGCGCCGGCTCCTGCTGGACCCGGTCGTCTATTACGACGAGCTCGACGGCGCCGAGCGCGCCTATCTCACGCACCAGCGCGTCGGACTCACCGCACGGCTCGCCGAGGCGACCGGACTGGTCGCGGAGCTGCGAGCGGAGGGCGTCGCGCTGACCGACCCGGACGACCAGCTCACCGACGTGCGCATGCCCGAGTCCGGGACCGACGGGCACGTCACGCTGCTCCTGGCCGAGCACCTCGCCACGTCCGGCCCTGCCGACGTCGCGAGCCTGCGTCGTCTCGTGCGGCGACTCGCCACCGAGCATGCTGCGTACTGGCGTCGGACCACGCAGGAGCCTGGCGCGGAGGACGCCCTGCTGCACGACGCCGTCGATCGCCTCGTGGCGCTCGGCCTGGCCCGACTGGACACCACCGTCGGGGAGAGCGGCGGGGCGACGGTCGTGCCCCTGCCCGCCCTGCGGCGCTTCGCCGTCGCCGCACCCACGATCCGCGAGAGGACGACGCGATGAGCCCGACCGAGGGCGGCGCACCCGCCGGAGCCCCGCCCCGCCCCGTCACCGCCCGGTGGCAGCCCCTGCGGCTCGGTCTGGTGGACCTCTTCTACTACGACGACGAGCAGTTCTGGTTCCACGACGGACGGCTCCTGCTGCGCGGCAACAACGGGACCGGCAAGTCCAAGGTCCTGGCCCTCACGCTGCCGTTCCTGCTCGACGGATCGGTCCAGCCGCGGCGTGTGGAGCCGGATGCCGACCCGAAGAAGCGCATGGAGTGGAACCTGCTCCTCGGCGGCGCGCACCCGCACACGGAACGCACCGGGTACTCGTGGATCGAGTTCGGGCGCGTCGACCCGGACGGCACGGAGCACTACTGCACTCTCGGCATCGGGCTCAAGGCCGCGTCCGGGCGCGGCATCGTCAAGTCCTGGTACTTCACGACGACGCGCCGGGTCGGCGAGCTGCGGCTGACCGACGACACGCGGACCGTGCTGAGCCAGGAGCGGCTCCGCGACGCGATCGAGCCGGACGGCACGGGGCACGTGTACGGGACGCGTGACGCGTACCGGCGCGCGGTGGACGAGGCTCTGTTCGGGCTGGGCGAGGAGCGCTACGGCGCCCTCGTCGACCTGCTGATCCAGCTGCGCCAACCCCAGCTGTCCAAGCGTCCGGACGAGAAGGCGCTCTCGGCGGCGCTCACGGAGGCACTGCAGCCGGTCGACCAGGCCGTGGTGTCCGACGTCGCCGAGTCGTTCCGCAGCCTGGAGGAGGAGCGGCTGGGGATCGAGGGCGCCCGGGCGACGCTCGGCGCCACGGAAGCGTTCCTGCGGCACTACCGCGCCTACGCCGCCGTTGCTGCGCGCCGCGGCACGACCGCCGTGCGGCAGGCGAACAGCGAGTACGAGCGCGTCGGGCGGGAGCAGCGCGACGTCGAGGTCGAGCTCGAGACCGTGCACGGCGAGATCCAGGGTCTCGACGCGCAGGTGAGCGCTGCCGAGGACCGGCAGAGCGCTCTGACGGGTGAGGACCGGGCGCTGCGCGAGAGCCCGGAGATGCGCGACGCGGAACGCCTGGACCAGGCTGTGCGGAACGCGACGGAGGCCGAGCACCGGGCACAGGAGGCGGCCACCGGAGCCGAGACCGCGCGCACTCGCGCTGACCGCGACGAGGAGACCGCGGCGGAGGCGGCACGACGGCGCGACGACGCGGACCGGGCGGTCGCGCAGCTACGGGCCGACGCTGCCCGGATCTCCCAGGCCGCGGGACTCGTGGGCGAGCACGCGGCGATCGTCGACGACGAGGCCGGGGCCCGCCGCGCCGTCGACCGACGCCGGGAGCAGGTGCGCCACGTCCAGGGCCTGGCCGACGCCGCTCGCGTCGCGGACGCCGAGGCCGCGAGGAGACGCTCCGCGCTCGACACCGCAGAGGCGACCGAGGCGAGCCGTGCGGAGGACGACGCCCGCGCTGCGGCGGGAGTCGACGACGCCGTCGGCCGCTACCGCGACGATGTGCACGCCTACCTGACCGGCCTGACGTCCTTCGCTCCCCAGGGCGGTCCCGACGAGCTGGTCACCACGGCCGAGGACTGGGCGCGGACCCTGCAGGGGGACGCGCCGGTGCGCGCGGCCGTCGAGTCCGCTGCGGCGCAGGTGCGCGCCGACGTGGAGCGGCGCCGGGCCCGCGGCGAGCACGAGGTGTCGCGGCTGACCACGGAGCTGCACGCGGTCCGGGCGGAGATCGGCAAGCTGGAGTCCGGCGTCGACCCGGTGCCGGAGCCCGCGCCAGGGCGCGATCCGGGCGCGCGGGTACACACCGAGGGCGCCCCGCTGTGGCGCGTCGCCGACTTCACCGACGACGTCCCGGAACCCGAGCGGGCAGGGATCGAGGCCGCGCTGCAGTCCGCCGGGCTGCTCGACGCGTGGCTGTTCCCCGACGGGCGGGTCGACGTCGTGGGCGATGTCGTCCTGGGAGCGACGGGCATCGAAGGACGGGCGACGCTGGCAGACGTCCTCGCCGCGGCACCTGGTCCGGACGCGGCGGTGCCCGCGGACGCCGTGACCGCGGTGTTGCGACGCATCGGCCTGGGCGAGGACTCCGGGGCGGCCCTGTGGGTCGACCGCGCGGGCCGATGGGGCGCCGGCCCGGCGCGCGGTGCCTGGGCCAAGCAGGCGGCGGAGTACGTCGGGGCGGGCGCACGGGAGGCGCACCGGCGGATGAAGATCGCCGAGCTGAGCGCTCGTGCCGAGGAGCACGAGGGACTCCTGGCGACAACGCGTTCCGCGCTGGAGGAGGTCGCGCGGCTGTCGGCGCTGATCGAGCAGGAACGGGGCGCGTACCCCACGTCGGCCGAGCGGGACCTGGTGGTCGCGCACGAGCGGGCGGCCGGCGCGGCGCGCGAGCTCGAGCGTGCCCGCGGGCAGTCGGCTGACGCGCGCAACGAGTGGGAGCGGGCGCTCGGCGAGGCCTCCCGAGCGGCACAGGACCGGGACGAGACGGCAGAGCAGCTCGGCCTCGGGGCCACCGCGGGTGAGCTGGAGTCCGCGATCGACGCGGTGGGCAGGTACGCGCAGGCTCTCACCGAGGTGCGTGCCGCGGTGGGCGTCGCCGCCGGAGCGCTGCGTGAGCACGAGCAGGCGGCCGGGCGAGCTGCCGAGGCCGGTGCCGTGGCCGCGGAGCGTGACGCCGCGCTACGGACCGCACGTACCGAGGCGACCACGCTCCGGGCGCAGGCGGACGCGCTGCTGGCCACCGTCGGCGCGACCGTCGCCGAGCTCCAGGCCCGCCTCGAGGAGATCGGCCGCGAGCGGTCGTCGCTGACGGACGAGCTCAAGCGGATCGCGAAGGCGCAGCTCAAAGCCGCGGCGCGGCAGGGGACGCTCGAGGAGAAGAACCGCGACCTGGCCACTCGTCGAGCGGAGGGCGCGACGGCCCGGGGCGTCGCCATCGATCACCTGCGTGCGTTCACCGGGACGGGCCTGCTCAGGGTCGCGCTGCCCGAGCTGACGGTGCCCGACGTCGAGGATCACGACGCGTGGAACGTCACGGCCGCGCTCGCGCTCGCGCGCGCCGCGGAGCAGGCGCTCGACGGCGTCGACGAGGGTGACGACGCGTGGAACCGGGCCCAGCAGCACGTGTCGACGGCGTCGACCGAGCTCGCTGCGCAGATGAGCCGGCACGGGCACACCGCGTACGTCGAGCAGCGCGGCGAGGTCCTGGTGGCCCGGGTGCGCTACCGCTCGGACGAGGTGGACGTCGACCGGCTCGCCGCACGGCTGGAGGCCGACCTTGCCGAGCGGGAGCGCCTCCTCACCGCTCGTGAGCGGGAGATCCTCGAGAACAGTCTGGTCAACGAGGTCGCGGGGAGCCTCCACGAGCTCCTCGCCGCGGCGCAGAGCCAGATCGACCGGATGAATCGCGAGCTGGCCGACCGCAAGACGTCCACCGGCATGCAGCTCAGGGTCCTGTGGAGGGAACGCTCGGACGGGCCCGCAGGTCTCGGGGCCGCTCGGGACCTCATGAGCCGGTCCGACGCGACCTGGACCGTCCAGGACCGCGCGGCGATCGGTGAGTTCCTGCAGGCGCGCATCGCCGAGGTGCGTGAGGCCGACCCGACCGCGAGCTGGCAGGAGCACCTCGAGCGCGCGCTCGACTACCGGCAGTGGCACACCTTCGTCGTGGAGCGCCGACAGAACGGGCAGTGGCGCCCCGCCACCGGGCCCGCCTCGGGCGGGGAGCGGGTGCTCGCGATGTCGGTGCCGCTGTTCGCCGCGGCGTCGTCGCACTACAACTCCGCCGGCCCGCACGCGCCCCGCCTGATCCTGCTGGACGAGGCGTTCGCAGGCGTCGACGACGACTCTCGTGCCAAGTCGCTCGGCCTCCTCGCGACGTTCGACCTGGACGTCGTCATGACCAGCGAGCGCGAGTGGGGCTGCTACCCGCAGGTGCCCGGCCTGGCGATCGCTCAGCTCTCTCGCGTCGAGGGCCTCGACGCCGTCGGCGTGACACGATGGCGCTGGGACGGCAGCCGCCGGACCCAGGAACCCGAGCCGGCCGGGAGCGCTACCGCCGGACCCGTGACGGTCGTGGACGACGAGGCGGCGCTGTTCTCGTGAGGGGGGACGCCGGCGCGATCGCCGACCTCCTCGGCGGTCCGCACACGGCGTGGATCGCGGAGCGGGTCCGCCGGCGGATCGAGACGTCGCCCGATGTCCCGAGCCTGACTGGCGTCGTCCGACTCGCCCGTCCCACCCCGGAACAGCGAGACGCCGCGGCGCGACTTGTCGGACGACCCCGACGCGCGAGCACCGGCCTGAGCGTCGACCTCGGCGACGTCGAGGAGATCCTGAGGCGCGGGCCCTGGCCCGCGGGGCTCGCCGACGCCGTCGTCACGCTGACAGGCCCGGTCCCCGACCGGCGAGCGGAGCGGGACGCCCTGGCCGCGGCCTGGACCACGGCGCAGGCCGAGCTCGCGCCCGCCGTCGCGCACGACGCCCGGCTCGCCTCGTGGTGGGACGCGTGGTGCGCCGCGGGGAATCTCAAGCGGGCAGCCCGCGCGGAGGTCGCACGGCGCTCCCGGGCGAAACCGGAGAGCGCACCGGACCCTGAGCTCGACGTCGCGGCCGAACTGGTCCGGACGACGGCCGCCGTGCTCGGTGAGCTGCCGACCGCCGACGAACCGCTGGCCGTCCTCGCCCGCAGGGTTATCGGCGACGCGCACGGCCTCGACGCGGACCGGCCCCTCGGTCGGCTCGCCGCCGCCGTCGTCGGTGCGGCCTTCGGCGGGGACCGCGTGGCGTCCGGCGGGTCCGACGGTGAGCGGGGCTCGGGCCGCGAGGTCTGGGCGAGGGCCGGCGTCGTGCTGTCGAACGTCGCCTCGACGGTACTGTCCCTGGGAGTGCCCGGCGCTGCGGGCTTCGCCGCGGCTCCTGGAGCGCGCCCCGCGCCGCCCGCCGCCACCGCGGCCGCCCTCGAGGCGATGCGGCAGGCGCGCGTGCCCCTCGTGCTGACCCTCGACCAGGTGCGCTCCGGAGGGGTCGGGATCATGGCGCCCGACGCCGTCGTGCACGTGTGCGAGAACCCCACCGTCGTGGAGGTGGTCGCGGCGCGCTGGGGCGCGACTTCCGCGACCGAGCGACCTCTGCACCACGATCCCGTCCTCGTGTGCACGTGGGGACAGCCGAGCACTGCCGTCGTCGAGCTGCTGCAGATCCTGACCTCGCGTGGTGCTCGCGTGCGCTACCACGGCGACTTCGACTGGCCGGGGCTGCGGATCGCGAGGGCGCTCGCGGCCAGGGTGCCGTGGGAGCCCTGGCGGTTCACCGCGGCCGACTACCGCGCGGCCGTGCATGACGGCGACCTGTCCCGTCCGCTGGCAGGACAGGTGGCCGATGCGCCGTGGGACCCGCTGCTCGCCGAGGCGATGGCAGAGCTGGGCAGCGCCGTCGAGGAGGAGGCGGTTGCCGAGCAGCTGGCTGCGGACCTCCTCGTCGGCAGCGACGTACAGCGGACAGGTTGGTGACTCAGCCCAGGGCGTCCGTGTCTTCTTCGATCCTGTGGGCGACACGCCGAGCGACCTGCGGAACGTTCGTCGAGAGGATCGCCCAGAGCAGCTCGGCGTCCACGATGTCGTAGCCGTGGGCGATGACGTTGCGCGCGTCCTTGAGCCGCCGGAGCTCGAGGTCGGGGTGGGCGTCGACGAACTCTGGCTCGTCGCGGTCGATCCTGGTGACGCACTCGCCGAGGCGGATCAAGAGGTCCTCGGCGGCATAGCGCAGCATCTCGTCGGCGTCGTAGGCGTCCTTGCCGCGCGCGACCAGGCGCTCGACGGTGTGGGCATGCTCCGCCAGGTCGCGGAGCCAGCGCTGCGTGCGAACGTTCACCGCGGGACAGACTGGTCGAGAATGTCGCGATGCTTGGCGCGGAGTCCACGTTCGGTGACCACGTCGACGTGAACGCCGAGAAGTTCTGACAGCTCGCGCGCGGTCGAGACGAAGCGCCACGCATCCTCGGGGCGTACGTCGACGACGATGTCGATGTCGCTCGCCGGCGTGTCGTCGCCGCGCGCCACGGACCCGAAGACCCGCGGGTTCCTCCCACCGTTGCGGCGGATGATCTGGCGAACCTCGTCCCGGTGCGCATGAAGTCGATCCGAGGGACGGGTCATCGCGCGACGAATCCGGTCGATCATGGCGGGAGACGCTTGCCGCTTGCCGGACTCGTATGCCGACAGGTTGGACGCCGCGATGCCGGCAAGCTCGGCCAGGCGCGCCTGCGTCAAGCCTGCCCGCTCACGCTCCGCTCGGATGTCAGCCATGCCACCGAAGTTATCAGTGATAACCCCAACGGAGAGGAGTGATTCCGCACGGCGCCTCGCGTGCACGGGTCGTCACCCGTTGGAGCGTCATCTCCCACCTCCCGACTGTGTCACGACCACCGCGAGCTGGACGCGGTTGGTGACACCGAACTTCGCCATCGCGGCGGCGAGATGAGTCTTCACAGTTGCCTCGCCGAGGAACAATCGCTGCGCGATCTCCGGGTTGGACAGACCCTCTGCAACGAGTCGGGCGACGTCGAGCTCGCGCGCGGTGAGCGTGGCGAGCTTCTCTGCCGCCCCGCGGCGCACTGCCTCACCCGGTGCAGTGCTGACCTGGGTCATCACGGTCCGCGCAGCGCGGGGTGAGAGCGCGCCCTCTCCGGCAGCGACTGCCCGGACGGCGGACACGATCTCGTCCGGGGACGCATCCTTGGCGAGGAAGCCCGACGCTCCGGCGTGCACGGCGTCGAGGATGACCGACTCCGTGTCGAACGACGTCATGGCGATGACCCCAGGAGGATCCGCGAGCGCCCGCACAGAACGGGTCGCGGCCACCCCGTCGACCCGCGGCATCCGCAGGTCCATGAGCACCACGTCCGGGTGGTGCGCCTGGACCGCCGTCACCACCTCGTCGCCGTCGGACGCCTCGGCGACCACCTCGATGTCGTCCGGCCGCAGGATCGCCTGCAGCAGCCGTCGCACCATCGGGTCGTCGTCGACGACCAGCACCCTGATCACGCCTCGACCCTAGCGGCGTCCGCCCACGTCACCCGCCAGAAGACCCGTCATGCCTCGGGAGGCCGCCAGCCGAGCACTCCGCGCAGCGCCCACGACCCGAGCGCGGCGCTCCACGGCCCGGCGAGCCGGGCGCCGGCGTCGCGCACCGCCGTCGTGACGTGTGGCGTCGACCGCGACTCCCGGCCCTCCGCGCCGACATCCTCATGACCTTCACGACGCGCGGCCGCCGCTCCGCGGACCACCGCCAGAGCGCCTCGGGCACGCGCGCGTCGTGCCCGACGGCGGCGCGTCGGGCGGGGCGAAGGTCGGCGGCCTCGACCTCACCGACTCGTCCGTGACGGTCGAGGTGCACGCCGACGAGGCCGGTCCCGCTCTGCTGGCATCCGGTTCGCGAACGGCTCCCAGGACGGGACGACGCGCGTCCCGACCACGGGCACGCTGGCCGTGAACGGCCAGGACGCGGAGACCGTCGTCCTCCCGCACACCACGTGGGGCAACTGGCAGACCTCCGAGCACCTGGTCGTCCCGGGCACCAACCGGAGACGGTCCGTGGTGGGCCTGTGGACAACCGCCGGGGGCACCTCCGCGGACACTACCTTCCGAGCATGGCCTCCATCGCGGGAATCGTCCTGATCGTCTTCGGCACCTGGCAGCTGCTCATTCCCGACTCGATGCCGATGCTGCATCCCCTGTTGAAGGCTCGTATCCGGGAGAACGGGGGGCCCGGCTACGTCCTCGAGAGATGGTTGCGTGTCTTGGGGTGCGCCGGGCTCCTCCTCGGCCTGGCCATCTTCGTCGTTCCTCCGCTCGAGTCGGCCGCGCAGGAGCGAGAGGCGCGGTTCGCCGAGGTGTTGGGCCTCTCGCCGACGGTCGACGAGGCCGAGGACGTCGTCCTCGACGACGGCCCGGTCGAGTTGTCGTCCGAGGTCTGGGCGTCGACGGACCCTGTAGCGCCCCAGGGCCACACGCAGGCCCTGCGGTACGCCGTCGTGGGGTCGCCGGACCACGCCCCGCACCTCGCGAGAGACGGCTTGACGGACGGGGACCTGCTCGTGCTGGTCGACCCGGTGCTGCGTGACCGTCAGGTGTGGGACGAGCCGACAGGGCAGCGGGTGCCGCCGGTCCTCGCGCTGTAGGGAACGCGCGGTCGCGAGTCCGGGAGCCGTGCACGACGGCGGGGCGTGGCTACGGGGTCGGGCGTCCCCACGGCAGGTGCGCGCGGACGACGAACCGCCCGTCCTCGACGCCTGCGGAGAACGTGCCGTCGAGCGCCTCGCACCGCTCGCGCATCCCGACGATCCCGTTGCCCGACCCGGGGACGCCGGACGCGTCGGCGGTGAGCGCGTTGCGCACGATGAGGTCCACGCCGTCGCCGGGACGCGCGCGCACGTCGACGTCGGCACGCGCGCCGGGCGCGTGCTTCATGACGTTCGTCAACGCCTCCTGCACCACCCGGTACACGGCGCGCGTGAGCGCGGGCGGGGCGGCGTCCGCGTCCGTGACGAAGACCGTGGCGGCGAGGTCGACGCCCGAGGACCGGGCGTCGTCGAGCAGCGCGGCCAGGTCTCCCAGCGCGGGCGCAGATCCGGTGTACTGCTCGGACCCCTCGCGCAGGGACGTGATGAGCGCGCGCATCTCGTCGAGCGCGCGATGGGCCGACGAGCGCATGGTGCGCGCGGCATCGGCGGTCTCGGGGTCGTCGGTCGTCACCTCGAGCGCCGACGCCTGCAGCGACATGACGGACAGGTTGTGGGCGACGGTGTCGTGCATCTCGCGCGCGATGAGCTCGCGCTCGTCCTGCCGCGACAGCTCGGTGCGCAGGTCTTCCGCGTGCGTGCGCAGCACCTCCGCGCGCTGCGTCTCGACGGCGGCGACCTCCTGCGCGACGTGCGCGCGGCCGGCGTAGCGACGCACGAGCCCGGCACCTACCGACGCCGCGACCGCGAACGCGCCGATGATGACGTAGCCGACGGGCGCGAGGTACGACGTCTCGCCACCTGCCACGGGCGTGGACGAGAAGATCACTGACTGTCCCTCGCGCGCGACATCGCGCCACAGCGACGCGACGACGGCGAGCACCGTCGCCGCGACCGACCCGGCGAGCACGCGGCGTCGGTCCTCCCGCGCGAGGACGAAAGGCAGCGCGAGCAGGGCAGCGAGCGCCCCGACGGGCATGAGGACCCCGGCCGCGGCGGTCGCGAGGCACACGACCACCGGGTACCGGGCACGCCACACGACGGCTGCGCACACGCCGGAGAGAACGATCAGGCAGAGGAAGTAGACGGCGAGCTGGCCCCCGGTGATGTCGTCGCCGTGCCGCATAGCGGCATACGTCGAGCTGATGATCCCCATCGTGAACGTCGCCGTGACGGCACCTACGGTCCCGGCCACCGACCAGAACCGGCGTGCCCCGCTCGGGCGAGGGGACGGCGTCGGGCGCCACGCGGCGTCGTACGGCACGGGCTGGCCCTGGCCTGCGTGGACGCCGTAGGAGACCAGGCCCGGAGGTGGCACCGGCGAGAGCGGCACGGGGAACACGGGCGGCACCGCGGCGCCGGGCGGCACCGCGGGGCCACCCGGCTGCTGCGGAGGGGGGTGCATGCGGCGAGCATACGCACGGCCGCCGACGCGCGGCCTCCCCCGACCGGCTCCGGAGCGCCGTCCGTGGGTCCCCCGGTCGGTCGCGAGGACGACCCGTCCGGCCGATCCGCCGACCCCCTCCGCACGGCCACGATCGTCCTCGAACGCCACGACCACCGACGAACGAGGAGACCGCGATGTCCGCACCCACCGGGGGCCACGACCCCCAGCAGCCCGCCCTGCACCCGGCCCAGCACCCCGCACCGCAGGGGCCGGCTCCGGTCCACGGCCAGCCTGCGCCGCAGCCGAACGCGCAGCAGCCGTACTCCCAGCCGTACGGTCAGCTGCCGTACGTCCAGCCGCCCGTCGGCCCGACGCCGCCTCGCAAGAGCTGGTTCGCGCGGCACAAGGTGCTCACGGGCCTCGGGATCGTCGTGCTGCTGATCATCGTCGGCGCGAACCTCGGTGGCGGGGGAGACGACGAGCCCGCCGCGCCGACCGCCGTCACGGACGGCTCCACCGAGACCGCTCCCGACGGCGCGACGGAGCCCGCGCCGGACGCAGCGCCCGAGGAACCCGCGGCAGAGCCGGCGCCCGAGGAGCCCGCGGCGCCGGGCGTCGGGACCGCGGTGCGCGACGGCAAGTTCGAGTTCACCGTGACGTCCGTCGAGACCGGCGTCGCGACGGTCGGGGACGAGTACCTCAACCAGCAGTCGCAGGGGCAGTACGTGCTCGTCCACATGACGGTGACGAACATCGGCAGCGAGGCGCAGAAGTTCGACGGCAGCAGCCAGAAGCTCACCGACGCCGCCGGCCGCGAGCACTCCGCCGACACCAGCGCCGCGATCTACCTGGGCGACGCGAACTCGTTCCTCACCGACATCAACCCGGGGAACAGCGTGGACGGGACCGTCGTGTTCGACGTCCCCGCCGACGCCGTGCCCGCCACGATCGAGCTCCACGACTCGATGTTCTCCGGCGGCATCCTGGTCACGCTCGGCTGAGCCGGCGACCGGAGCGCTCCGACGAGGACGCCGTGCTCACCCTTCGGTGAAGGCACGGCGCGCCTCGGCGGCTGCGGACACCGCATCCTGGCGCAGCACGTCCGTCTCGGTGCCCTCACCGTCGAGCGCGCGCTGCTCGGCGAAGAGGACGGGGCCGTCCTGGTCCGCGTCGGCGAACCGGTCGAGCGCGGACAGGAAGGTCCGGGCGTAGTCGTCGAGCGCGACGTCGGGAAGTGCCCGACGGGCGGCGATCCCTGCACCTTCCGGTCCTCCGTCGACGTTGAAGAGCATGACGAATGCCAGGTCGTAATAGTCCTTCGGCAGCGATCGCTGGATCACGGCTGCGGCCTTGGCCAGGAGGTAGCCGCCGAGACCGGCGAACTGCACGTGCTGTACCACTGCCGACGGCTCGTCGTCGCTCGCGATCGGGCGCAACACCGTGTCGTACAGCGCTGGTCGTGGCCCCCGGACGTTCATCGCGGTCGCTGCCGAGCATCCTGGAAGGACGATCTGCTGGGAAGGGCTGTCCGGGGTGTCGCAGAGGAGTTCGAGCTTGACCGCCACTCCGTCGACGTCGGTCCACCAACGCCAGGTCTCGTCGCCGCGAGTCGTGAACCCGGCGGCAAGGAGGCTCGCCTCGAGCCACGAGAGGTCCAGCTCGTCGCGCTCGTAGACGAAGCCGACCTCGACGAGCACGTCGACGTCCGTCGTCCCCTGGTGGGGGGCCGCAGTCTCACGCGTGAGGTGGTCCGGGTTGAGGCCTCCGATCACCGTGAGGGAGCTGACGTGCTCGCCGAGGTGAGACGCGAGACGCACCAACGCCCTTTCGGCGAAGCGCCGAGTCGTCAGGCTGCGCTCCATCAGAACCCGATCACGGTCTCGCGGAGATGCTCGGCGGCGTCCGGGCCGCGGGCACCCATTCGGAGAAGGTCGCCGTAGAGACGGATCATTCCAACACGCCGGGTGTCGACGTCGGCCGGGCCGCCGCCATCGGCAATCACCGTGTCGGGCTCCGCGTCGGTCAGCACGGGCCCGGCCGCGCGGAGGATCTCGATGCGGGCTCCTCGTTCCACCCGCCGCAGGCCTGAGGCCGCCAGGGTGGTCTCGAGTGCTCTGCCGTCGTCGAACACCGTCGGCGAGAGGTAAACGCTGATCAACGGGACGCTGGTGACGAAGGGGGCGACGTGCTGCAGCGCGAGCCAGCCGGTCAGTGCCCACCCTGCCCTGGGCCAGGGTCGCGCGATCCGGTCGGAGACGAACCGGTCGGGATCATCGACGACGGCGTGAGCGGAGATCCTCGGGGCGTCCTGGGTGGTGTGCCACGACGCCCAGGAGCTGAGCATCGCCGTAGGGTCAGTCAACGCTCGTGCGGACCCGGGCCCTCGTGAGGCGCCGGTCTTCGTCGTCCATCCGGCGGCGTCGAAACTTCGGAG
Organism: Cellulosimicrobium sp. BMG9.22; assembly: GCF_059159975.1. Taxonomy (NCBI): domain Bacteria; kingdom Bacillati; phylum Actinomycetota; class Actinomycetes; order Micrococcales; family Promicromonosporaceae; genus Cellulosimicrobium; species Cellulosimicrobium sp. BMG9.22. The sequence continues at coordinate 17,831 of NZ_JBZGBY010000044.1, forward strand.
TGCACGAGATGCCAAGGCGGTCGAGACACCGGCGTTGGTCGCCAGATCCGTCACGTTCGGCAACGGTCCGCGTTCTTCGCGAGAGGTGCGCTGTGCACGCGTGAGCAGCACCTCTCCGACGGCGGCAGTTCCCCGCGCCCAGCGAAAGCTCTCGACGGTGGACTGCTTCCGAGGCTTCGTCGTCTCGCGGTCGACCACGATGAGCAATCCAGGGTCGGCGTGGACGGACGCTCGACCGGTCTCGTCCACCCAGCTGATGCCCTGCTCCTCCAGCACGCGCGCCGATCCTGGCGAGATCCGGCTCGCGACGACGAGCGGGAGCGATGACGAGCTCTCGACCGTCTCCATGCGGGCGGACCGGAGAGTCGCGTCGACGTCGGCCGGGAATCCCTCGCCCGCCCACAGGACGGAGAAGGTGACGCGAGACCCGCCGAACTCGAGATCGATCGTCGGGACGCCGTCAACAGGCTCACGTCGGGTGATCGACCAGCGCCGGACCGCTTCTTCGAAGACGCCCTCGACTGCGGCGAGCGCACGCTTTTCTGATCCAGACATATTTTCCACTGTAACAGTAGAAAATCCTAGGAAGCTAGAAAACTGGCGAGGCGGTCGGTCAGGGCTCCATGTCGTCGTGCAGGACGACGCGTGAGAGCTCGATCGAACCGTCGGGCAGCTTCCAGTAGTGCAGGCGACGCGCCGACGGCGCGTTGACCTGCAACGACACGCGGTAGCAAGCGGCGCCGTCGTCGCGCGTCGCCTGCGGGGAGCCGCCGCCGGCGCTCGTGCGCAGGGCGTGCAGCTGCAGCCCGGGGATCTCGGCGGCGCGACCGGTGAGCACGTGCACCACCCTCTCGAGCACCCTGCGCCGCGACAGGCCCTCGAGGTCCAGCGAGGCGAGGAAGCGCGGCCCGACCGTGTACGCGGCCAGCGGGTATGCGGCCTTCTCGCCGGCGGGAACCAGTCGGACCCACGTGTCGTGCACCTCGTACCGGAGCTGCTCGCCCGGGTCGGTGAACCACGATCGCCCGTCGTCACGAGGGGCCTCGCCCTTGCGCGTCGCGATCTGACGCTGCTTGTCCGCGGTGCGGTACCGCGTCTTCTGCGTGGCGATCTGCTGGTCGCGCCGGTCCAGCTGTGCGCGCAGCTCCTGGACGTAGGCCCGGAGCTGGTCGACCTCGACCTCGAGCGCACGGGCGCGTGCGCGCGCCTCGAGCGCGGTACGGTCCGCGGCGTCGGCGCGAGCCCGCTCCGTGTCGAGGGCGAGCTGGGTGCTCGCGAGCGCCGTCCCCTTCCTGCCCGACAGCACGGCCTCCTCCGCGACCGGCGTCGGCTTCGTGGCGGGCGGGGCGGGCAACGACGTCCGCTCGCCCCCCGCGCGTGCGGCGAGCATCGCTGGCGTCGGGACGGAGCGGTCCTGCGCGGGCCGCGGAGCGGGTACCGGCTCGAGGTCTGGACGGGGAGTCGGCCCCGGCTCCACGGACTCCGGCGTGACGGGCGACGTCAAGCCTAGTTGCGCGTCGGCGTCCGCCATCTGAGCCACGGGCGCGGCGGGCTGCGCGTCGGCCGTCGGGACCGAGGGGGTGACGTCGGGCGCGGGCACGGGCACGGGAGCGAGCCACGGCGGGCCGCTGGGCAGCAGGGCGAGCGCCGGGACGGGTGACTCGACGGTGTCGTCGACGTCGTCGAGCCGCACGCCGATCCCTGCGGGCGTCGGGACCGTGCGCGCGAGCACGACCTCGCCGACGCTGAACAAGTCTGCGAGGGAGTCGAGCTCGTTGCCCGTGACTCGCTCGCGCGGGACGCGGTGGTGCAGCGCTGGGAGGAGCTGGACGACCACCGCGTTCGTGTCGACCGCCTCGACCCGGACGAGCACGACCTCCCCGGGGTGGTAGCCCGACGTGACGAGCGCGCGGGACCGGTCGACGTCGGGCAGGGAGTCGCGGAGGTCGAGCCGACGCGAGTCCGGGTCGTAGGAACCCTCGACCCGCTGCCCGGCGGTGAGCACCGACGCCAGCGGCAGCCCGGGGACCGTGAGCTCCTCCGCGACGGTCGCGGTACGGCCGTCGTCGAGCTGCACGAGCGCCCGCGAGCCGAGCACGCCCGTGACCGTTCCGCGCGCCGTCGTCGCGCCCGGTACCCGCCGCGTCGTGACGAGTCCGGCACGCAGCGCGGCGGCGAGCGCGTCGTGCACAAGCTTCTTACCGACCCGCTCGCCATCGTGCGCGGACCACGCGAAGTGCAGCCTCGACCGCGTCGGGTCGGCGACCCAGTCGCGCTCGACCCCGTAGACGCGTGACGCACCGCCGTACACCTGCGTGCGGTCGGGCATCTCGTGCGAGAACGCCCAGGACGCCTCGCCCGTCGGCACGACGACGACCTCCGCCAGGTCGGTCACCTCGTCGAGGACGCGGCCGGCGTCGACGTACGGGCCGTCCGCCCCGGCGGGCGTCGAGATCACGACGACCGGCCACGTGCGTCCGGCGTGCTGCAGCCATGTGGCCAGCGCCTCGGCGCCCGCCACGTCCCCGATGTGCTCGACGACGGTCGGTGGCGTGCGGGGCTGTGTCGCCTCGGGTGCGGCCCCGCCCACCGATACGCGTCGACGCTCCTCACGCGTGCGGTTGCGCTTCGGCACGATTCCTCCAGATCGGGGGACAGCGACAGTACCGGACTGGCGCACGATCACACGTTCGCGCGCCGGACCGCGTCGAGCTGTTCCCAGGCCGCCCGGGCGTCGTCGTGGCAGGAGGACGCGACGGAGCCGTTCGGGCGTATCAGGACCCACACGTGTGCAGGCCAGGTACCGCTGATCCATTCGGTGCTCGTGGCATAGGTCCGGGTGTCGGACACCGTCACCTGCGTACGCCCGTAGACCGGGACGGCATGCTCCACCCACCTCAGACGATGGCCCGGTTCGAGCGCGCCGATCCGTAACGTGTTCCAGGTCACGGCGAGCTCACGGAGCCGGCGGTGCTCCTGCTTCCTCACGCGGGCCGTCAGAGGGATGTGCGCGCTCCGCCGACGTGCCCGCCGCAGGAGCTCCGTGACGACGACGCTCCACGCGACGACCAGCACGAGCAGGACCGGAACTGGCGCCGGGGCGCCGATGACCTCCGTGGCGGCCGCCTGCGGGACGACCAGCAGCAGGACGAGCACCTCCGCCACGATCGACCATGCCCCCGACCGTGCGCCCCAGATACGGCGTGCCAGAACGACGCCGAGTAGCAGCACGGTGAACGTGAGGATCCCGTTGCTCGTGATCCCGAACAGCGGGCCGAAGAAGCCGAGGCCGAACAGCGATCCCAGCAGCACCCACTGCACTGCGCCGAACACGGCGAGCCACCGGGGGACACGCACGGCGCCGCGCTGCCGGGGCAGTCGCGGCGGCTTCCAGGCACGGGGGTCGTCGTCGACGAGGACGCTGGACGGCGGGCGTCGACGTGCTTCGGCTCGCAACCGGGCGCCCGGGGTCGACGGGCGATCCGTAGGAACAGGCGACCGGACCTCCTCGCCCCACGACGGCTTCAGAACCTCCTCGGCTTCCGGAGTTGCCGGTGCGTCGGCGTCGGTCGGTGCAGAGTCTGGCTGTGCCCGCGATGCGTCGTACCTGCGTCGCGCGTCCGGGTCGCGCAGGCACTCGTACGCGAGCCGGACCGCGTGGAAGTCCTCAGCGCGTCCTCCCCGGTCCGGGTGCGTGAGGCGCGCGCGCCGACGATACGCGCGGGTGATCGTGTCAGGGTCGGCGTCGGCCGCGACCCCGAGGATGGAGTAGTGCGAGCTCACGGGCGCCTCCCGAACAGTCGGCGCCTCCCGGAACCCTCGAGCGCAGGTCGTGACGACTCGGACGACACGACCTTCTCCGGTTGTTCGACCTGGGCCGCCGGCTCGTATGTGAGCTGGGTGACGCTCCACGGCCGGACGGCGAGCGCCGCCGCCGTCTCGTCGGGGTGGGAGAAGAACTGCGTGGGAGGTACCCCTCGTTCCGCTCGCACGACCACCGCGCGGTCCCCGGCACGACGCATCGTCACGATCGTCTGGCGCACGGGATAGCCGTCTCGTGAGTGCTGCACGATCTCGCCCAGCCACGTCTCGGGTTGGGGCACGGCGTCCCGCAGTCCCTGACGGACCTCGGGCGGGAGGAAGGACACCGCGTGGTGACCGCTTCCCTGGTCGCGCGGCACGAGCGGGGCCGGTGCCACGTCATCGGATCCCGCCGGAGGGCGGCCTGCGGCAACCACACCTTCACGTCGACGCGTCGAGTACGGCCCGACCGTCTCGACCCCGAGGAGACGCCAGGGACCCTCGGGGCGGAATCGGCCGTCTGCCTGCTTGCCCAGCGGCCGACCTGTGACCACCACGACAAGACGATCGTCCAGCGCCTGCCAAGCGATCATGCGTTGATGGCGCACGCCGTCGACCAGTGCCGCGCTCCCGTCGAGACGCACGACGTGCTCCGCGATCGCCGGACTCTGGCTGCGGTACTGCTGTGCGTCTCGCGGCAGGTCAGCCCAGGTGAGGATCGAACCGCCGAACTCCTGGTCCCGCGTGCTCGCGACGCCGCGTTCCGTCTGTCTCGGCGAACCGCCGCGCGGCGTGTCGACGCCGCCTCCCGCCGCGCGCTGGACGATCTCCGAACCCATCGTTCCCCCTGTCTCCGATGTGTTGTCGCTGACACGAAGCTAGTCGGTGGCACCGAAACCGCCCGCAACCCCCGTGGCTGGGCTCACCCAGGCGTTCAGTCCTCGAGGTT
>NZ_JBZGBY010000045.1:0-21914 GCF_059159975.1 Cellulosimicrobium sp. BMG9.22
GCGTCAAGGCCGCGCTCCCAAGACCCACACCCGACAGTCCACGGTGACGGCGCGGACAGCCCGAGCACCGACGCCGCCCTGCCCGCGGACCCGACCCAGCACGCCCAACCCGGCCCGAGCACGAGCCCCCGCGGCGGCGCCGTCAAGAGTCTTGACGTCGAGACACGTCGAGTACCCTCGCGTCATGGAGCAGCAGCACGAGGACGAGGTCGACCGCATCGTCGCGGCGTGGCAGCGTGAGCGCCCGGACCTCGACGTCGAGCCGCTCACCGTCTTCTCGCGCGTGGACCGCCTCGCGCGGCACCTCGACAGAGCGCGCCGTACGGCCTTCGCGCGCGGACACCTCGAGACGTGGGAGTTCGACGTCCTGTCCGCGCTGCGCAGGGCCGGAGAGCCGTACCGCCTGTCCCCCGGGGCGCTCGTCACGCAGACGCTCGTCACGAGCGGGACGATGACCAACCGCATCGACCGGCTGGAGGAGCGTGGGCTCGTCGTCCGCCGCCGCTCCCCCGACGACCGCCGCGGCATCCTGGTCGAGCTGACCTCCGACGGCCTCGAGCGGGTCGACGCTGCCATGACCGACCTGCTCGCCGTCGAGGCGCGCATCCTCGACGCTCTCGAACCGGGCGGTCGCCCTGCGCTCGCGGCACTCCTGCGTACAGTCGTAGGACAGTTCGACGACTGACCCGACGACCCGGAGCACCGGGCGGACGGCGTCCCCCCACGTCCCGGAGGTCTCTGGTCCATGCCGCCGTCACGGCCGCCGTCGTTCCCGACGTCGTTCCGCGGCGGGATCGACGGCGTGCTGCTCGTGGCGGTGCTGCTCGTCGCGGTCAACCTGCGGGCGCCCATCACGGCGCTCCCGCCGGTCGTGTCCGACGTCTCGGCCGACCTGGGGCTCACCGCGGCGACCGCCGGTCTGCTCACCGGCATCCCGGTGCTGTGCTTCGCACTCGCCACGCCCGCTGTCGCCGGCCTGCTCGGACGGTCGTCGCTGCGTACCGCGATCGCGGTCGCGCTCGGGCTGATCCTCGCGGGGACGCTCCTGCGCTCGGCCGATCTCGCGGCGCTGCACGGCCCGGCCGCGCTCGGCACTGCGGGCACGTTCGCCGGGACCGTGGTGCTGGGTCTCGGCATCACGACGGCGAACCTCGCCGTCCCGATGATCGCCCAGCGTGACTTCCCCGGCCACGTCGGCACGGTCACCGGGCTGTACACGGCCGCGATCAACGTGGGCACGGTCGCGACGACGGCGCTCACCGCCCCGCTCACCGATGCCGTCGGGTGGCGCTGGGCGCTCGCGTCGTGGTCCGTCCTCGCAGTCGTGGCGCTCGTGTGGTGGCTGCGGGCGGTGCCGCGCGACGCATCGGCCGGCTCCTCCCGCGCACGGGATGCGGCGGTGCCGGGCACGACGGCGGCGCTCGGCCCGGGCGAGGACCGCACCCCGGCGGACGTCGCGACCGGCGACCCGGACGGCGACGCGCTCGCCGTGGCCGCCGCCGAGGGCGTCACGGGGACCGACCCGACCGCGGCCCGCGAGCGCCACGTGCTCGCGACGTCGTTCACGTGGTGGCTGTGCGCGATGTTCGCGCTGCAGTCGTCGAGCTTCTACGCGCTCACGGCGTGGCTGCCGCTGATCCTCGAGGAGCTCGCGGGGATCCCCCGCTCGGCGTCGGGAGGGGCGGCCTCGCTGTTCCAGGGTTTCGCGATCGTGGGCGGCCTCGCGGTACCGCTGGCGGCGCGCCGGTGGACGATGCGGCAGAGCTTCGTGGTCATCGCCGTGCTGTGGCTCGCGCTGCCCGTCGGGCTCCTCGTGGCACCGGACCTGTGGGCCGTGTGGGCGTCGATGGCGGGTGTCGCCCAGGCGGCGAACTTCGTCGTGATCTTCACGCTCGTCGCCCAGCGGTACCCGACCGTCCGTCGTGGCCGCCAGGCGTCGGCGACGGTGCAGAGCGTGGGCTACTGCTTCGCGGCGGCCGCACCGACTGCCGCCGGAGCCCTGCACTCGGCGACGGGCTCGTGGACGACGCCGGTCGCCGTCGTGCTCGGCGCGCTCGTCCTCATGACGGCGGTCGGCGTCGCCCTCACGGGCCGCCGCCCCGCTCTCCCGGGCGACCGCTCCACTCCCACGCCGAGATAGCGACACCCCGCCGAGATAGCGACGCCCCGCCACTGGTCGTCGCTCTCTCGGCGGGGTGTCGCTATCTCGCGGGTTGGCCGCGAACCGTTGACTACCCCAGCAACTCGTGTTTATGGTGTACACACCGTCTACGAGATACACACTCGTGTGCGGCGCATACATCGAACCGACCACCGACACGAAGGAGAAGGCGATGAACGACCCGATGATCGCCGCGCAGGGGCTCGAGAAGTCCTACGGCGACCACGCCGTGCTGCGCGGCGTCGACCTCACCGTCCGCCGCGGCGAGATCTTCGCGCTGCTCGGCCCCAACGGCGCCGGCAAGACCACGACCGTCAACATCCTCACGACCCTCGTCAAGCCCGACGGCGGGAAGGCGTCCGTCGCGGGCGCCGACGTCGTGCGCGACGCCGGCCGGGTGCGCGACGTCATCGCGCTCACCGGGCAGTACGCGTCGGTCGACGAGTTCCAGTCCGGCACCGAGAACCTCGTCATGATGGGGCACCTGGCGCACCTGCCGACGCGGACCGTCCGCGGCCGGGCCGCGGAGCTGCTCGAGCGGTTCGACCTGACGGACGCGGCGGACCGTCGCGTCGGCACGTACTCCGGCGGCATGCGCCGTCGGCTCGACCTCGCGATCAGCCTCGTCGCGGACCCGGCCGTCCTCGTCCTGGACGAGCCCACCACCGGCCTCGACCCGGCGTCGCGCTCGCAGCTCTGGGACGTCGTCCGGGGCCTGGCCGCCGACGGCACGACCGTCCTCCTCACGACCCAGTACCTCGAGGAGGCCGACCGCCTCGCCGACTCGATCGCCGTGCTCAACGACGGGAAGGTCGCCGCGCTCGGCACGGCGACCGAGCTCAAGGCGCTCGTCGCCGGCGACCACGTCCGCATCGCGTTCGAGGACCACGCGAGCCTCACGACCGCCGTCGGGCTCGCGGCGCAGCTCGGGCTCACCACCACGGAGACCGACGACAAGGACCTGTCCCTCACGGCCGCGAGCGACGACCCGGTCCGCACGATCCGCGACGTCCTCGCCGCCGCCGACACGAACGGCCTCGCCGTGAGCGGTGTCAGCGTCGTCAAGCCCACGCTCGACGACGTCTTCCTCGCCCTGACCTCGAAGGAGTCCGCACGATGACCACGACGGCCACCACCACGCTGCCGGCGCGCCCCGCCCGGCGGGCTCCCGCGCCCCGCGCAGGCCAGTCGCCCGCGACCGCCCTGCGCGACGTGCGCACGATGGTCGTCCGGGAGACGCGTCGCCAGCTGCGGAGCATCGACGGGCTCATCACCGCGTTCGTGCTGCCGGTGATGATCATGCTCGTGTTCGTCGTCATCTTCGGCGGCGCCATCTCGGGCGACGACTACATCGACTACGTCGTCCCCGGCGTGCTCGTCATGTGCCTGGGCTTCGGGTCGGCGACGGCTGCGGTCGGCGTCGCGCAGGACATGACGTCGGGCACGATCGACCGCTTCAAGACGATGCCGATCTTCGGCCCGTCCGCCCTGTGGGGGCACGTCGTCGCGAGCATCGGCCGCAACCTCGCGTCGGCGGTCGTCGTCGTGGGGGTCGCCTATGCGCTCGGGTTCCGGGCGGACGCCGGCCTCGGTGACTGGCTCGGGCTCGTGGCGTTCGCCGTGCTCTCGGTGCTGACCTTCACGTGGCTCAGCGTGGTGCTCGGCCTCGTGCTGAGCGTCGAGGCCTCGCAGTCGGTGAACTTCATCTTCCTGTTCGTGCCCTACCTCAGCTCGGGCTTCGTCCCGGTCGACACGATGCCGTCGTGGCTCCACGGCTTCGCGGAGAACCAGCCGTTCACGCCCATCATCGAGACGTTCCGCGGGCTGTTGACGGGCGCCCCCGACGCGACGACGATCCTCACCGCCGTCGCCTGGCTGGCCGGCTTCCTCGTCGCGAGCTGCGTCGCCGGCTCCGTGCTGTACCGCCGCCGGACCGCCCGCTGACCCCGACCATGCCGAGCATGCCGAGCATGCGCCTGTCGCCCGTCCCGAGCCTGGGACGGGCGACATCCGCATGCTCGACCGCACCGGGATCAGGGAGGATGACCCCATGACGGACGCACCCGACCTCCCCGCCCGGATCGCGCTCACGTGGGGCGTCGCCGAACGGCCCGAGCGCGCACCGAAGCGCGAGCTGAGCATCGAGCGCATCGTCGAGACCGCGATCGAGATCGCCGACGCCGACGGTCTCGCGGCGGTCTCCATGGCGAAGGTCGCCCAGAGCCTCGGCTTCACGACGATGTCGCTCTACCGGTACGTCACGAGCAAGGACGACCTGCTGCTCCTCATGCAGGAGGCGGTGCTCGACGTCGAGTACCCCCCGGCGCACGAGCCCGACGACTGGCGCGCCGAGCTGCGGGAGTGGGCGCAGTTCACCATGGCGGTGTTCACGTCCCACCCGTGGTACCTCGACATCCGGGTGACCGGCGTGCCGCTCACGCCGAACAACCTGCGCGCCGCGGACAGCGGGCTCCGCGCACTGAGGTCCACGCCGCTCGACGAGGAGGAGAAGATGTCGGTCATCCTCCTCGTCAGCGGGTACGCCCGGACGGCCGCCCGCCTCCAGTCGGACCTCGCGCGCGCGGAAGAAGCGGGAGGCGACGAGGACGCCGTCCTCGGCGGCGCGTTCCACGACGCGCTGCGCGGGCTGGTCGACGAGGTGCGGTTCCCGCACCTGCGCCCGCTCGTCGAGTCCGGCGCGTACGGAGGCGAGGGACAGATCGACGACACGGCGTGGGGGCTCGAGCGTCTGCTCGACGGCCTCGCCGTCTACGTCGACGCGCGGGCCGCGGGCGCCCCGGGCGCGGGTCGGGACTTCGCCGCGGAGCGCCGGGCGCACGACGAGGCGGGTGGCGACGGGGTCCACCTCGACGCGCGCGACGCCGTCGCGCCGGTCGAGGTGTCCGTCCACGTCAAGGACGCGAAGGTCAAGAAGGCCACGCTCAAGCGCCGGGACGCGGAGCGGCGCCTGCGCGAGCAGCACAAGCGGGTGCGCGAGCTCGAGAAGGCGCTGCGCGACGCCCAGAAGGCCGAGCGCGAGGCGGTCCGGGCCGCCGTGGAGAAGGCCCGCGGGCAGTGACCCGACACCCGGCGTCCTGACGCACGCGATCGGCGGCCGAACCTGGCTCGCCGACCCTGCGCGACCGCTCAGTCGGGGGCTCGCGCGCCGTCGTCGGACGCCCGGCGGTCGAGCAGGAGGTCCCCGGCACGAGCGATCACCTGGGATCGCGATCGACCGCCGTGGTCGGCCACGAGAAGGTGCTCACCGATGGCCAGGCAGAACGCGAGCAGGCTCCGAGCCTCGACCTCGTCGGGGTCGGCGCAGAACGTGCCGATCATCTCGCGGAGCAGGGCCATGCGCTGGTCGTCCACCCGACGCAGCCGCGTCGCGACGGCCTCGTCGCGACGCGCCCACTCGCGGACGGCGAGGTCGATGGGCAGCAGGCGGTCGTTCGAGAACGTGAGCACCCCCGCGCGCTGGATCCTGGTCTTCGGGTCGCCGCCCTCGCGCTCGATGCGCTCGATCACGTCGTCGACGCTCTCCCGCTCCCACGTGTCGAGCATCGCCTCGAGCAGCGCGTCGCGGTGGTCGAAGTACCCGTAGAAGCCGCCCTTGGTGACCCCGAGGTTCTTGGCCAGGACCTCGATCCGCACGGCGTCCGTGCCGCCGGCGGCGAGGACCCGCAGCCCTTCCTCCACCCACTCGTCCCGGTGGGTGCGCAGTGCGCCCATGGTGATCCGCCTCACGTCGCCTTGGATATACGCCATCGTACAACGCTGCTACGGTCAGCGTTGTACACCAGCGTATAACGAGGAGAGGACCTGCAGACATGAGGCTTCCCGTCGCCGCCCACGCCGAGCAGCCGTGGCGGATCCACGACCTCGCGCACGACTTCCGGGTCCAGGACGTCTGGGCGTTCCGCACCCCCCGTGGCGGCCCGGACGACTTCGGCCGGATGCTCGCCGCGATCGGCGCGACCGACGGACCGCACACGTCCTCCGCGGCGGTCCGGTTCCTGTTCGCCCTGCGGTGGAGGCTCGGCGCCCTCCTCGGGCTGGACGCGACGGAGGCCGGCCTCGGCACCCCGGACGATCCGCTGCGCGACCGCCTGCCCGACGACCTCCGCGCCGCCCCGGGCCGCACGATGCCCGGCCTCGGCCCGTTCGCCACGGTGTACGAGCTCGACGACGAGTGCGCCTGCGAGCTGGCGAGCACGACGGTGCACGCCGTCCTGCACCTCGGGTGGGCGCGAGGCCCGAGCGGCGAGCACGAGCTGCGCATGGCCGTGCTCGTCAAGCCGGACGGCCGCGTCGGGCAGGGCTACATGGCCGCCATCGCACCATTTCGGCGGCTCGTCGTCCAGCCCGCCCTCACGCGGCAGTGGGAACACGCGTGGCAGGACACGCGGCCGGTGGAACAGGAGCAGAGCACGCCCGAGGTGCGCCGTCTCGTCGGGGCGACCGTCGTGCCCGGGACGGTGCTCGCCGCGAGCTCGCTGCCCGACGCCGACTACGCCGACGTGTTCACGCTCACCTCCGACGTGACGACCACCCCCGAGCAGCTGGCGCGAGCGATGTTCGGCGACGTCCCGAGTGCCGTGGAGCGACTGATCTGGCGTGGGCTGCTCGGCCTTCGGTTGAGCAGAGGCCGCTCTGCGCGCACGGTCGGCGGATGGCGGATCACCGCGAGCGACGAGCAGTGGATCCGGCTCGAGGCCCGCTCGTGGTTCCTCAGCGGCAACCTCGTCGTGCGTGCGACCGACGGCGAGACGTCGCTCGCCACCCTGGTGCGCTACGACCGGCGGGTCGGAGGCGTCGTCTGGCCGCCGCTCGCCGCCGTGCACCGCCGCCTCGCACCCGGCCTCCTGCGCACCGCCGTCAGGCAACGGGCGGCCCGGCGGGATTCGTCGTCCCACGACGCATGACAACCGTCGGCGTATCCTTGTAGCGGCAACCATCATGCGGTCGCCCTCCCGAGGAGATGCCGTGACGGAACCCCGCTGGCTCGATCCCCAGCAGCTCGACGCGTGGAAGCGGCTCGTGGCCGTGGTCGAGCTGCTCCCGGGCGCCCTGGACTCGCAGCTCCGGCGTGACGCCGACCTCAGCCACTACGAGTACTACGTGCTCGCGATGCTCTCCGAGTCCCGCGACCGCACGCTGCGCATGACGGACCTCGCAGGGGCCACGAACGCGACCCTCCCCCGGCTCTCGCACGTCGTGGCGCGGCTCGAGAAGCGTGGGCTCGTCGAGCGCGTCCCGTGCCCCGACGACCGTCGCGCGACGAACGCGCACCTCACCGACACGGGGTGGGACAAGGTCGTCGCCACCGCTCCCCGCCACGTCGCGACCGTCCGCGACCTGGTCATCGACGCGCTCGCTCCCGAGCAGGTCACCCAGCTCGACGCGATCGCGGGCGCGATCCTCGAGCGCGTCGACCCGGACGACCGCATGGGCTTCCTGCGACGTTGAGCCCACACGGCTCCTGCGGCCGCGTGCGGCCCTCGGTCAGCGGACCCGCATTGGCCCCGCGACGACGACCACGTCGCCGTCGGGCCGGAGCCCGTCCAACGCGGCCGACAGGTCCTCCACCGAGAGCTCGACCAGGCCCGGCAGGGCCGCCACCACGTCCCCCCACTCGGGCGCGGCGTCGTTCACCTCGACGCTGTGCCCGTTCACCAGGTCGAACGACACGTGCCGCACGGTGCGGACGACGGCGTCGAGCGCGTACGCGGTGACGCGGTGCACGTCCGACCACGGCGCGAGCACCCCGCCGTGGCCGGCGTCGACCTCGACGCCGCGCGCCGAGACGCTGATCCGCATCTCTCCTGGCCCCGGCGTCATCCCGCGATCTCCGCAGCCTCGAGCCAGGCCGCCTCCAGCTCGTCCTTCTCGGCCGCGAGCGTGCGCAGCTCGGTGTCGAGCTCCGCGACCGCCGTGAAGTCCGTCGCGTTCGCGGCGATCTTCTCGTGCAGGCGACCCTCCGCCTCGGCGATCTTGCTCAGCCGCCGCTCGATGCGGTTGATCTCCTTCTTCGCGGCCCGGACCTCGGCCGCGCTCGGCCCGGCGGGCGCCACCTCGTGCGCTGCGGACGCCTCGCCCGGCGCCGTCGACGCGAAGCCGCTCGACGACGACGTCGTCGCGCCCGCGATGGCGGCGCGGCGCAGGTCGAGGTACTGCTCGACCCCGCCCGGCAGGTCCCGGACCTTGCCGTCGCCGAGCAGCGCGACCTGGCGGTCGGCGACGCGCTCGAGCAGGTAGCGGTCGTGCGAGACGACGATCAGCGTCCCGGGCCAGCCGTCGAGCAGGTCCTCGAGCGCGGCGAGGGTGTCGGTGTCGAGGTCGTTCGTCGGCTCGTCGAGGAGCAGCACGTTGGGCTCCGCGACGAGCAGGCGCAGGAGCTGCAACCGGCGCCGCTCGCCGCCCGACAGGTCGCGGACGAGCGTCTGCGACCGCTCGCGCGTGAAGCCCAGGCGCTCGACGAGCTGGGACGCGGTGAGCTCCTTGCCGTCCACGAGGACCGACCGCTTCTCGTCCTCGATCACCTGGATCACGCGCGACCCCGCGATGTCGTCGAGCTCGCCGATGTCCTGGGACAGCTCGGCGACGTGCACCGTCTTGCCGCGCTTGACCCGGCCGGCGTCCGGCTCGCGCCGCCCGGCGAGGAGGGCGAGGAGGGTCGTCTTCCCGGCGCCGTTGACCCCCACCACGCCGTACCGGTCGCCCGGGCCGAGCCGCCACGTGACGTCGTCGAGGAGGACCCTGCGGGGCGTGTCAGAACCCGGTGACGCCGGAGCGTCCTGTGATGCTGGCACCCGGTGCGCGGGCACGGTGACGGTCACGTCCTCGAGGTCGAGCACGTCCTTGCCGAGACGCTTCGTCGCGGTGCGCGTGAGCTCGAGCGAGTCGCGCGGGGGCGGCACGTCGGCGATGAGCGCGGCCGCCGCGTCGAGGCGGAACTTCGGCTTCGACGTCCGCGCGGGAGCCCCGCGCCGCAGCCACGCGAGCTCCTTGCGCAGCAGGTTCTCGCGCTTCTCGGCCGTGACGGCTGCGGTCCGCTGCCGCTCGGCCCGGGCGAGGACGTACGCGGCGTACCCGCCCTCGTAGCCCTCGACCTCCCCGGAGCCGTCGCCGCGCACCTCCCACATGCGCGAGCAGACGGCGTCGAGGAACCAGCGGTCGTGGGTCACCACGACGAGCGCGCCCCGCGCACCCGGCCGCGCGAACCGCGCCTGCAGGTGCTCCGCGAGCCACGCGACGCCCTCGACGTCGAGGTGGTTCGTGGGCTCGTCGAGGAACAGCACGTCGTGGTCGGCGACGAGCAGCGCCGCGAGCGCGACCCGTCGCCGCTGGCCGCCCGAGAGCGTGTCGGCCGAGGCGTCGAGGTCGAGGTCGCCGATGAGCCCGGCGTGCACCGTGCGGATGCTCGCGTCCGACGCCCACGCGTGCGTGGCGGCGTCGCCGTGCACCAGGTCGCGGATCGTCGCGCCGGTGCCGACGTCGTCGCGCTGGTCGAGCAGGCCCAGCCGCAGCCCGCCCACCCGGGTGACCCGGCCGCCGTCGGGCTGCTGCGTCCCCGCGAGCAGGCGCAGGAGCGTGGACTTGCCGGCCCCGTTGGGGCCGACGATGCCGACACGGTCGCCGTCGTCGAGACCGAGCGAGACGTCGTCGAGCAGGGTGCGGGTGCCGACGGTCAGCGTGATGCCGTCGGCGCCGAGTAGGTGAGCCACGTCGTCGAGGGTAGTCGTCGCACGACGGCCGCCCGGCCACAGGCCCGGCCGACAGGGACGTCTCCCCCACCCACCCCGACACCCAAGCGGACCATGCGCCGTCGGGCACGACCAGGGTTCTACCTCGGCGGTGGGTCAGTGGGCGACGACGCGTGCGCCGGCGGCCGGGGCAGTCGTGCACCAGACGCTGTCGCACGCGTCGTTCGCGGTCCACGAGGCGGCGATGGCGAGCGCGTGCTGGCGGCTGCGGGCGAGAGCGGCGACGGTCGGGCCCGAGCCGGAGACCATCGCGCCGAGCGCGCCGGCCTCACGGGCGACGTCCAGGGTGTGCCGCAGCTCGGGACGCAGCGAGAGGGCCGGGCCCTCGAGGTCGTTGCGCAGGACCTGCCCGAGTCCGACGGCGTCCCCGGCGCGCAGCGCCTGCATGAGCGCGGTGTCCTCGGCGAGGTCGAGCTCGTCGGGGCCGCCGACCGTCTCGTCGAAGGTGCGGTAGACCTCCGCGGTGGAGAGCCCCTTCGCCTGCACGGCGAACGCCCAGTGGAACTCGCCGCGCGTCATCGCGGGCGTCAGGACGTCGCCTCGCCCCGTGCCGACGGCGGTGTGCCCGACGAGCCCGAACGCGACGTCGGCGCCGAGCCCGGCGGCGATGCGCGCGAGCTCGGCGCGCGGCAGGCCGGTCTCCCACAGCGCGTCGCACGCGACGAGCGCCGCGGCGGCATCGGCGGAGCCGCCGGCCATGCCGCCCGCGACGGGGACCCCCTTGAGGATCTGCAGCCGCACGTCCGGGTCGATGCCCACGTGCTCGGCGAGCGCGACGGCAGCGCGCCACGCGAGGTTCGTCGCGTCGGTGGGGACGACGTCGGCCTGCAGCCCGGTGACGCCGAGGGACACGCCGGAGCCGGGCGGCACCTGGTGGGCGACGACCTCCTCGCTCAGCCCGACGGCCTGGAAGATGGTGACGAGCGGGTGGTAGCCATCGTCCTGGAGCGCGCCGACACGCAGCGACAGGTTGACCTTTCCCGGCGCGCGCACCCGGACGAAAGGGGACGGCGCGAGGGAGATGGTCGACCGAGACGCGGGTGTCACGCGTCCACTGTGCCAGGTCGTTCCCGCGCTGCGCGCGGCGAGCCGGACGCGGCGCGCGGGCCGGCGCCGGCGGTCGTGCCCAGGCGTTCGGCGATCCGGGCGAAGTCGGTCACGTCGAGCGTCTCGCCCCGTGCCTGCGGGTCGACGCCGGCGGCCTCGATCGCGGCGAGCGCTGTGGCGGACGAGCCGGCGAGACCGGCGAGGGCGGACCGCAGCATCTTGCGGCGCTGGGCGAACGCGGCGTCGACGACGGCGAACACCTGCTCGCGCGTCGCGGTCGTGGTGGGGGGTTCGCGCCGGTCGAGCGCGACGAGGGCGGAGTCGACGTTGGGGACGGGCCAGAACACGTTGCGCCCGATCGTCCCGGCGCGGCGGGCGGACGCGTACCAGGCCGCCTTGACCGACGGGACGCCGTACGTGCGCGACCCGGGCGGCGCGGCCAGCCGGTCCGCGACCTCGGCCTGCACCATGACGAGCACGCGCTCGAGGGAGTCGAAGCGCTCGAGGAACGTGAGCAGCACGGGGACCGCGACGTTGTACGGGAGGTTGGCGACGAGCGCCGTCGGCGGCGCCCCGGGCAGGGACGTGACCTCGAGGGCGTCGGCGCCGACGACCTCGAGGCGGTCGCCGAGGTCGGGGACGTGCGCGGCGACCGTGCCGGGGAGCTGCTGCGCGAGCACGGGGTCGATCTCGACGGCGACGACGCTCGCGCCCGCCTCGAGCAGCCCGAGCGTGAGCGAGCCGAGGCCCGGACCGATCTCGACGACGCGCTCCCCCGGCCTGACGTCCGCGACGCGCACGATCTTGCGGACGGTGCCGCCGTCGTGCACGAAGTTCTGCCCGAGGGTCTTGGTGGGGCGTACGCCGAGGCGCCCTGCCAGGTCACGGATCTCGGCCGGACCAAGCAGGGCGCCTCGGTTGTCGTTCATGGTCGGCAAGCCTACCGACCTCGGGTCAGCGCAGGCCCAGCTTGGCGGAGCACGCCGGCCACTGGCCCCAGCCCGATCGGGCCTGGAGCGCCTGTGCGCGCTGCGTCTGCTCGGCGGCGGACGCCTCGGACGGGAGCCCGGAGCCGCCCATCGCGCGCCAGGTGGAGAGCGAGAACTGGTACAGGCCGTAGTAGCCGTTGCCCGTGTTCGTCGCCGGGTTCCCGCCGGACTCGCACTGCGCGAGCGCCGACCAGACGCCCTCGGGCGCGGAGCCGAGGTCGGCGGCGGGCGCGGGCGCCGGGGAGGGCGCCGCCCCGCCGGACGAGCGCGGCCTCGCCGCGGGCTCCGGTTCCGGCTCGGGCTCGGGCTCCGGGCGCACCTTGGTGCCCTGCACGAGGATCTTGTTCACCGGGGGCGTGGTGATGCCCTCGGAGACGAGCTCGCGCGACTCCTCGACGCCATCGACCGTCGTGACGCGGTGGACCGTCGTGTGGACGCCCTCGGCGCCCTCCTGCTTGACGACCGCATCGAGGTCCTCGAACCGGTCGGGGTCCTGCTCGGTGACGGTCTCGAACGGCACCGCTGTCGCCGTCGGGACCTCCTGGACGGCGACACGCTGCACGACGAGCGACACCTCGGGGGCGTCCTCCGTCCCGGCGGCGGCGGCCGTCTTGGCGACGTGCACGCGGTCGAGGTCGCCGAGCACGACGCTCTGCTGGTCGAGGATCGCGTCGATGCCGATGCTGCCGTCGGGGGCGACCTTCGTCCCGCCGTCGACGACGACGTTCACGGGGCCGTCCGCGTCGAGGCGGATGGGCAGGGACGCGCGCTCGCCGGAGCGCGACGCCACGAGGCGCACGTCGCTGCCGCGCGAGGCGAGGGTCGTCAGGGCCTCGTCCGCGTCGAGCGCGGTGAGCCAGACGGAGGACTGGGAGCCGTCGACCTGGACGGGGACCTCACGCCCGTAGCGGACGACGACGTCGCTGCCACCGCTCAGGGCGGCGTCGACGTCGGGGACGACGAGGTCACGGTCGCCGACGGCGACGTCCTGCTCCTCGAGCAGGCCGGCGACGGACCCGGCGAAGGTCGTCACGGTGATGGTCTTGCCGTCGACGTCGAGCTCGACGGTCTTGCGGGCGTTGCCGTAGGCGACGGCTCCGGTGGCGAGGAGGACGACGGCGGTCGCGCCGGCGACGAGGGGCCAGCGGCGACGGTTGGTGGCCGTCGTGGTGGTGGCGGGGCTCTCAGGGCTCTCCGCAAGGGTGTCGAGGGGGGTCTGGGGGGTCGTGTCGGCGCCCTCGGGGGCGCCGGCCGCGTTCGCGGTCCGGTGGAAGGGGTTCTTCACTCGGGTCCAGTCGTCGTGCGTCCCGGGCACGGAGGCTCGACGGCGCGCGTGCACCACTGCGGCCCGCGGCGGGGCACGACGGGCGTGCGTCCTCCGCGGCGGGCGCACCAGGGTGCGACCACAGGTCTCGAGCGGCCGATCCGGCTGCCGGCGCCTTGTCGCACCCCTTCCCCAGGGCCCGACGGCGGCGCACCGCTCGTGCGGACCGGGCGCCCTCGACGACCGGTGGGCCGTGGCGAGGGTGCCGTTCGCGCGCGAGCGACATTCGACCGTAACCGATCTGTTATCGAACGCCAACCCTCGGCGGGCTATGCTAGTAGGTTCTGTCCGAATTTATCCGCGAATGTGCCGCCGCCCTGCACGGGGCTCTCACGTGCGCTGCACGCCCCCGACGCGCACGGGAGCACCGCGCGGAACCGACGGCTCAGTACCAGCCCTTGGCGACCGAGTGCGACCACGCGCTGCACGGCGTGCCGTACCGGCCCTCGATGTAGCCCAGTCCCCAGCTGATCTGCGTCGCCGGGTTGGTGCGCCAGTCGTCGCCGGCGCTCGCCATCTTCGACCCCGGCAGGGCCTGCGGGATGCCGTACGCGCTCGAGCTCGGGTTGTCGGCGTCGACGCGCCAGTTGCTCTCCTTGGTCCAGAGCTTGTCCAGGCAGGTGTACTCGTCGTCGCCCCAGCCGCGCTGCGCGGCGAGCGAGCGCCCGATCGCCCGCGCCGAACCAGGGTCCACCGAGACCGAGATGTCCATCGTCCCGATCTTGATGATCTCGTTGCGCGGCTCGGTCGTGACGTTGCGCGTGAGCACCGAGCGGGACACCTCCGCACCCCCGAGGGTCTGCACCGAGTACGTCGTGACCGCCTCGCCGACCCGCCCCGACTGGACGACCACGCGGTGACCCTTCGGCAGGTTCGGGTCCTCGATCTCCTCGGTGACGAAGGGCAGGACCTCGGTCGCGGTGTCCGACGTCGCGGCTGCCCGGCTGACGAGGACCAGCATCCCGTCGACCGCCGCAGCGTCGAGCGGCGCCGACGTCTCGTCGCCCTCGGCGAGCACGATCCCCGCGGTCGCGAGCACGCCGCGCACCGTGGGCTCCGCCGTCGTGATGGGCATGACCACGCCGTCCACGGCGACGTGCACGGTCTTCAGCGTGGAGACCCTGATGGCCTCGCGGCCCAGGGCCTGCGTGCGGGACACCTCGGTCACGGCACCCTCGGCGCGCGGGCCGAGGTAGGTGAGGAGCTCGCCGACGGTACGGGCCGTCGTCGAGATCGTCTGGACCTTCCCGTCGATCTCGATCGTCACGTCCTGGCTCGTGCGCACGACGATCGTGCCGCCGTCGCTCGCCGGGTCCGCGAGCGCGGGCTCGACGAGATCCTCCGCCGCGACGTCGACGCCCTGGTAGTCCAGCACCTCGGCGACGGTCCGGCCATAGGCGGAGACGTCGTGGAGCTCGCCGTCGACGTCGAGCGTCACGCTCTTGTGCAACGAGGCGAACGCGCCCGTGACGCCGACGAGGCTCGCGACGACGAGGCCCTGGGCCGCGACGCGCTGCAGCCGGCGGCGACCGGTTCCGTCAGGTGCGAGCACGCGGGCGGTCCCTTCTGCGGGCGGCTACCCGCGGTGAGCACCCGGGTCGAGGTGCGGTGCGTCGTCGACGCACGGCGTGCGACGCACGGACCTGACCGTAGCCGAAACGTGACCCGGGGCGAAACCTCCTGTTCGCCCGTCCGGGGTGCTCCGCCCCTTGGGCATCCCGTCGGAGGCTCACCAGGCGCCGTAGACGGCGACCGACGTCGCGGCGAGCTGGGCGCAGACGTCGGCGAGCGGGCGCTCGGTCACCTCCGCGACGGTACGGACGGTCGTCGGAAGGACGTACGGGGCGTTGGGCCGGCCGCGGTACGGGTGGGGCGTGAGGTACGGCGCGTCGGTCTCGACGAGCACCTGGTCGAGCGGCACCGCCCGGAGTGCCGCACGGAGCTCGTCGTTGGCACGGAACGTCACCGGCCCGGCGAAGGAGAGGAACCAGCCCTGCTCGGCGCAGAACCGCGCCATCTCGGCATCGCCGGAGTAGCAGTGGAAGACCGTGCGCTCGGGGGCGCCGTCGCGCGCGAGCACGTCCAGGACCTCGGCGTGGGCCTCGCGGTCGTGGATCTGCAGCGCGAGCCCGAGCTCCTTCGCGAGCGCGACGTGCGCGCGGAACGACTCGCGCTGCACGGCGGCACCCCGCGGTCCCGTCCGGAAGAGGTCCATGCCCGTCTCGCCGATCGCGCGCACGCGGTCGTTGGACCGTGCGATCGCGGCGACCTCGGCGATCGCGTCGTCGAGGCCCACGGCGTGGTGCTCCTGCGGGTCGGGCTCCAGCCCGTCCGGCCCCACCTCGCGCACGTCGCCGTGCAGCACCGCCTCGTTCGGGTGGATCGCCACTGCGCCGAGCAGCCGACCCGCCAGGCCGAGCATGCCGTTGTCGCCCGTCGAGGCGTCAGGGCGGGCAGCAACCGCATGCTCGACCGGCGCAACCGCATGCTCGACAACCGACGAGGCCCCCCACGCCTCAGGGGCGCCACGGAGCAGCGCGTCCGTCCACCGGGCCGACGGAAGGTCGCAACCCACCTGCACCACCCGGTCCACCCCGACGGCGGCCGCCCGGGCGAGGTGGTCCGCCACGCCCGGGTGCGGGACCTCGTCCGGCAGGACGCCCGCGATCGCGTCGAGGTGCGTGTGGTTGTCCACCACCGCGACGGGCAGCGGCTCCGGGTCCGGCGGCCACCCGCGCTCGCGCTGCTTCGCCACCGTCAGGCGGTCTCGCGCAGGCGGTCGAGCTCCTCCTCGACGATCGAGTCGTCGAGCTTGGTGAAGACCGGCGTCGGCTTGGCCACGGGCGTCCCGGGGACCACCGCGCGCGGCTCCCAGGCCCGGAACCCGGACTCCGTCCCGCGGGCGTAGTCGCCCGTGATCACCGGGTAGTGGCGGGAGTCGTCGTCGAGGTCCGTGACCTCCTCGATGCGCGGCTGCGGCGAGAAGGTGCCCGTGCCGCCGAACGTCTCGTGCACCTGCTGCGCGGAGAACGGCAGGAACGGCGACAGGACCGTGTTGAGGTCGCTGACGGCCTGCGTCACGGTGTGCAGCACCGTCGCGAGGCGGTCCGGGTCGGTCTTGAGCTTCCACGGCTCGGTGTCCGAGACGTACTTGTTCACCTCGCCGACCGTCTTCATGGCCTCCGCGACGGCGGCGCGCTGACGGTGGGTCGCGATGAGCTCGCCGACCCGGCCGAACGCCGTCGTCGTCGTCGCGAGGACGCCCTCGTCGATCGGCTGGCGCTGCCCGGGCTCGGGGATCGCGCCGAAGTTCTTGTGCACGAGGTTCGCCGTGCGGTTCACCAGGTTGCCCCACCCTGCGACGAGTTCGTCGTTCGTGCGGCGCTGGAAGTCCGCCCACGTGAAGTCGACGTCCTGCGTCTCCGGGCCGGCCGACGCGACGTAGTAGCGGAACGCGTCCGGCTGGTAGCGCGCGAGCATGTCGCGCACGTAGATGACCAGGCCGCGCGACGACGAGAACTTCTGTCCCTCGACGTTGAGGAACTCGCTCGACACGACCTCCGTCGGGAGCTGCAGGTTCCCGTACGCGCCCGGCTCGCCGCCCTTGCTCCCGCGGCCGTCGTAGCCGAGGAGCTCCGCGGGCCAGATCTGGGAGTGGAACGTGATGTTGTCCTTGCCCATGAAGTAGTACGACCGGGCGTCGGGGTCGTTCCAGAACGCGCGCCACGCCTCCGGGTCACCGCTGCGCCGCGCCCACTCGATCGAGGCGGACAGGTACCCGATGACGGCGTCGAACCACACGTACAGGCGCTTGCTCGAGTTCTCCTCCCACCCGGGCAGCGGCACGGGGATGCCCCAGTCGATGTCGCGCGTCATCGCGCGCGGTCGCACGTCGTCGAGCAGGTTGAGCGAGAACTTCAGGACGTTGGGGCGCCACTCGGTGCGCGTGCGCAGCCAGCCGCCCAGCGCGTCGACGAACGCGGGCAGGTCGAGGAAGAAGTGGTTCGACTCGACGAACTTCGGCGTCTCGCCGTTGATCCGGCTCTTCGGGTTGACGAGGTCGATCGCGTCGAGCTGGTTACCGCAGTTGTCGCACTGGTCGCCGCGCGCGCCGTCGTACCCGCAGATGGGGCACGTGCCCTCGATGTAGCGGTCCGGCAGCGTGCGGCCCGTCGACGGCGAGATCGCCCCCAAGGTCGTCCGCTCGACCATGTACCCGTTCTTGTGGACCGTGCGGAACATCTCCTGCACGACGGCGTAGTGGTTGCGCGTCGTCGTCCGCGTGAACAGGTCGTACGACAGCCCGAGCTGCTGCAGGTCCTCGACGATGACCCGGTTGTACCGGTCCGCGAGCGCCTGCGGGCTCACGCCCTCCTTGTCCGCCTGGACGAGGATCGGCGTCCCGTGCTCGTCGGTCCCCGAGACCATGAGGACGTCGTGACCCGCCATCCGCATGTGCCGGCTGAAGACGTCCGACGGGACACCGAAACCTGCGACGTGACCGATGTGGCGCGGGCCGTTCGCGTACGGCCACGCCACGGCCGAGAGGATGTGGGTCATGGTGCCCGATCCTAGTCGGGCACGTCGCCCGGCCGGGTCGCCGTCCGGTCCTTGTGCGAGGGCGGGCGTCCGGTCGGGTCCGGGCGTGCCGGGGGTGTGAGGCGGCGGGCCTACCATCCGCCCGCTCGTTCCTCGCGGGCTCCCGCCAGGCCCACCACGGCCCGCCGCCTCACACCCCCGTCCCGCCCTCGGCGGTCGGCTCGCCCCGGTCATCGCGTCGGCATGACGACGCGCGAGCGGACTCCGGTGCCCCCGCGTGGGTGCGACGACGGACCAGCGGAGCCGGAGCCCCCCACGGAGGCGAGACGACGGACCAGCGGGGCCGGAGCCCCTCGCGGAGGCGAGACGACGGACGAGCGGGCCGGAGCCGAGGGGCGCGCGGGTCGTGGTCGGGCCTGGCGGGAGCCGCGAGGAACGAGCGGCGGATGGGAGACCCGCGCGCCCCTCGGCGCAGGTCCGCGGACCCGACCGACCCGCCCAGCTCAGCCGACGAACCGGCTCAGTACCAGTTGACGGCCTGGGAGTGGGACCAGGCGCCGCAGGGGGTGCCGTAGGAGCCGGCGATGTAGTTCAGGCCCCACGTGATCTGGGTCGCGGGGTTGGTCGCCCAGTCGGCGCCGGCGCTCGCCATCTTGGAGCCGGGCAGGGACTGCGGGATGCCGTACGCGCTCGACGTCGGGTTGTCCGCAGAGGGGTTCCAGTTGGACTCCTTGGTCCACAGCTTCTCGAGGCACGTCCACTGCGAGCCGGTCCAGCCGCGCTCGGCGGCCAGGAGCTGGCCGATGGTGCGCGGGTCCTTGGGGCGCTCCTGGGTGCCCTTGACGACGATCGCGTCGACGGGCGCCGTCGTGACCTCCTGCGCGAGCTGCTCGCGCGACTCCTCGACGCCGTCGACCAGGATGACCTCGAAGGTCGTGGTCGTCACGCCGTCGGCGCCGGCCTGGGCGACGACGGGGGCGTCGTCGGTGTAGCGCGACGGGTCGGCCTGCTCGACCGTCCCGTGCGGGACGGGCGTGCCCACCTGCTGCTGCTCGACGACCACGCGCTGCACGACGAGCGACACCGTGGGCGCGCCCGGCTCGGGGGCCTCGACGCGCTGGACGCTCACGCGGTCGAGCTCGCCGAGCTCGATGCCCTGCTGCTCGAGGATCGCGGGGATGCCGATGCTGCCGTCGGGGGCGACCAACGCCTCGCCGTCGACGACGACGTTTACCGGGCCGTCGGTGTCGAGGCTCAGGTCGAGGGACGCGCGCTCGCCGGAGCGGGACGCGACGAGGCGGACGTCGCCGCCGCGCTCGGCGAGCGTCGCGAGGGCCTCGTCGGCGTCGAGCGCGGTGAGCCAGACGTCGGACTGCTCGCCGTCGGTCTGGACCGTCACCTGCTTGCCGAGGCGGACGACGACGTCGTCCCCGTCGGCGAGCGCGGAACCCGGGTCGGGGGCGACCTGGTCGCGGTCGTCGACCTCGACCCCCGCGGCGTCGAGGGCACCGGCGACGGACCCGGCGAGCGTGCTGACCGTGGTCAGCTCGCCGTCGACGTCGATCGTCACGGTCTTGCGGGCCTCGCCGTACGCGACGGCGCCCGAGCTGAAGAGTGCGACGGCCGTGGCGCCGGCGACGATCGACCAACGGCGGCGGCGCGTCGATGCGAGCGTGCGGGCCGCACGGTGGGTGCTGCGTGTGGGGGTGTCGGTCGAGCCGGAGGGGGCGTCGGCCCGGGAGGGCGGCGTCGTGGCGTTCTCGGGCGCGCGGAAGCGGAAGGGGTTGTGCACAGAGGGTCCAGTCGTCGGGGGTTCCGGGCACGGGGGGCCGACGGCGCACGTGCGCTCTCCCGGTCGCTCCGCGCCGCGGCACGAGCGTCACCCGGGGTCGGCCAGCCGATCCGGCCGTCCAGCGGCGTCCTGGGCCCTGGAGGCCGCTCCGAAACACCGCACCCGCGCCCGCCTTTACACCTGACTGCGGTGGACGGCAACGCGAGACACCCGACCGTAACCGATTCGTTATCGAGGTCCAAACCGACTGGTCAGCCGCCGCGTTCGCCAGATCGACCCGCCCGTCACCAGATCGACCTCCCGAGGGTCGATCTCGAACGCTGGGGTCGATCTCGCATCGGCTGTCGCCGCGCGTGGCGGGAAGTATCAGCCTGCCGGGGTCACCGTGACGCGCAGCAGGCGGTCGTCGCCGTCGCGCGGGTCGCCGCGGCCGTCCGTGTTGTTCGTCAGCACGTAGAGCACGAAGCTCCCGTCGTCGCCCCCGTCGCCCCCCAGCGGGGTCGCGGGGTCCACGAGGACGGCACGCAGACGCCCGAGGTCGGTAAGCACCGCCTGCGGTGCGCCGAACGCGTCGGCCGACCCCCCGCCGTCGGGCGACGCGAACGGCACACGCCACAGCCGCTCGCCGCGCAGGCCCGCCAGGTACGCGCCCTCGCGCGTCACGGCGAGGCCGCTGGGCGACGCGTCCGACGTCCCCCACGTCGCCACGGGGTCGACGAAACCCGCGCCGGCACCGCCCGTGCCCTCGACCTCGGGCCAGCCGTAGTTCCCGCCCGGCACGATCACGTTGAGCTCGTCGAACGTGTCCTGCCCGAACTCCGCGGCGAGCATGCGGCCCGTGACGTCCCACCCGATCCCCTGCACGTTGCGGTGCCCGAGGCTCCACACCGGAGACGCCGGGTCGGGGTTGCCGGGAGCGGGGGCGCCGTCGACCGTGACCCGCAGGATCTTGCCCGCGAGCGCCGTCGCGTCCTGCGCCGCGTCGCGCTGCTGTGCGTCGCCGGTCGTCACGTAGAGGAAGCCGTCCGGCCCGAACTCGAGCCGGCCGCCGTCGTGGGTCGACGCGGCAGGGACGTCCTGCACGACCGGCGTGAGGGCCGACAGCTCGCGGCCCGTCAGCGTCCCGCGCAGGACCTCGTTCTGGTCGACCGTCGTGCGGTACACGAAGACCTCGCCCGGCGCCGCGCTCCCCTCCGGGCCGACGGCGACGCCGAGCAGTCCAGCCTCCCCGCGCACCACCGTGCCGTCCCGCAGATCGTCCGCGCCCGGGCCCGTCACGGGCTCGACCGTCCCGGTCGCGGGGTTCACGACGACGAGCCGACGCTCGTCGCGCAACGACACGAGCAGCGTCCCGTCCGCGAGCGACGCGATCCCCCACGGTGCGGGCAGCCCGGTCGCGACCTCGGCCACGTCGAGGCGCACCTCGGGCACCACGACGAGGCCCGGCGCCGCGGCCGGATCCGGCGTGGGCGTCACAGACTCGGCGGGCGCCTCCGGCTCGACCACGTCCCTCGTGGCCGACGGCGCAGGAGTGGGCTCCCGCCCGTCGTCGGCCGTGCACGCCGCGAGCGCTCCGACGAGCAGTGCGACGAGCGTCGTGCCGCACACAGCACGGGCACGACCGGAGGGGCGGCGCAGGCGGTACATGCGTCCATCCTTGCGCGGGGGGCGACCTCGTGCCGAGATTCCGCGCGCGTCGCGGCCCACGCCGGCGAGCGCTCGGCGCGCAGAATGTGTGACCTGCGCCACAATGTAGACGAAGGAGGCGGGTTCCTCCCGCCTCACCGAAGCCCTCAGGAGGGGCGCCATGAACCCGAAGGTGCTCAGCTTCGTCGTCGCCGCCATCGCCTACGGCGTCACGCTCGTCATCGCCAACCTGGTGCTCGAGGGCATGACCATGAGCTGGCTGTGGGGGCTCGTCGCGGTCGCGCTCTTCACCGTGACGATCACCGTCCTGCGCCCGCTCGTCGTCCGCATGCTCGGCAAGCACGTCCACGGCTGGACGTGGACCCTGGGACTCGTCACCGTCCTGGGCTCGCTCATCATCACCACCCTCCTCTCGCCGTCGGGCGGTTTCGACATCAACGGGTTCTGGACCTGGGTGTGGGCGACTCTCATCGTCTGGGTCGGGACGATCGTCTACGACCTCGTCGACGACCGCGCCGTCGCCGCTGCGGGCCGACAGGTCGACAAGTACCAGGGCCGGCACGGCGAGAACCCGCCGACGGCGGCCCCTGCCTGATCGTCGTCGCCCTGGGCGACTGCCCGCTCGGTCGCCCTGGGTGAGGGTGCGGGA
>NZ_JBZGBY010000046.1:0-19255 GCF_059159975.1 Cellulosimicrobium sp. BMG9.22
GTACCAGGGTTCTACCTCGGCGTACCAGGGCTCTACCTCGGCGTACCAGGGCTCTACCTCGGCGTACCAGACTCGGCGCGGGTCCCCACCAGCGGGACCCGCGCCAGGGCGCGTCAGGCGTCGCCGCGCGCGAGGAGGCGGCCCGTCGGGCGGTCGAAGGTGATCTCCTCGCCGCGCAGGTACGTCGCGACGACGGCGCCCGACAGCGCCCGGTCGGCGTACGGCGTGATGGGGTTCTTGTGGTGCAGGGCCAACGGGTCGACGACGAACGCCGTGTCGGGCTCGACGACCGCCAGGTCCGCGTCGTTCCCGAGCCGGATCTCGCCCTTGCGCTGCAGCCCCGCGATGCCGGCGGGCCGCGTCGACATCCACTCGACGACGCGGGCGAACGGGATGCCGCGGGTCCGCGCCTCGGTCCACACGATCGCGAGGCCGAGCTGGAGCGAGGACACCCCGCCCCACGCCGTCCCGAAGTCGCCCGTGTCCAGTTCCTTGAGGTCGAGGGTGCTCGGCGAGTGGTCGGAGACGATGCAGTCGATCGTGCCGTCGACGAGGCCTTCCCAGAGCAGCTCGCGGTTGTCGATCTCGCGGATCGGCGGGCAGCACTTGAACTGCGTCGCGCCGTCGGGGATCTCCTCGGCCGCGAGCGCCAGGTAGTGCGGGCACGTCTCGACCGTGAGCCGCACGCCCTCGCGCTTGGCGCTGCGGATCATGGGCAGCGCGTCGGAGCTCGACAGGTGCAGCACGTGCGCGCGCGCACCGGTCCAGCGCGCGGTCTCGATGACCGCGGCGATCGCGACGTTCTCGGCGCCGCGCGGGCGTGACGCGAGAAAGACGTCGTAGTGGTCGCCGTGCGGCTTGGGGGCCCGGTCGATCGCCCGGGAGTCCTCGGCGTGCACGAGCATGAGCCCGTCGAAGTCGGCGAGGACGCGCAGGTCGTCCTCGAGCTCGTCGGGCTCGAGGTAGCCGAACTCCTCGACGCCCGAGTGCAGCAGGAAGCACTTGAACCCGAACACGCCCGCGTCCCACAAGGGACGCAGCTCGTCGGCGTTGCCGGGCACGGCCCCGCCCCAGAACCCGACGTCGACGAACGCCTGGTCGCGCGCGACCTTCTGCTTCGTCTCGAGCGCCTCGACGGAGACGGTCGGCGGGATGGAGTTGAGCGGCATGTCGACGATCGTCGTCACGCCGCCCGCGGCGGCGGCCCGCGTCGCGGACGCGAAGCCCTCCCACTCGGTGCGCCCCGGCTCGTTGACGTGCACGTGCGTGTCGACGAGCCCGGGGAT
Organism: Cellulosimicrobium sp. BMG9.22; assembly: GCF_059159975.1. Classification (NCBI taxonomy): domain Bacteria; kingdom Bacillati; phylum Actinomycetota; class Actinomycetes; order Micrococcales; family Promicromonosporaceae; genus Cellulosimicrobium; species Cellulosimicrobium sp. BMG9.22. Next base: position 1,287 of record NZ_JBZGBY010000046.1, read on the forward strand.
CAGCACCTGGTGCGGCTCGAGCTCGACGACGCGTGCGGCGTCGAGACCCGCGCCGAGCGGCTCGATCGCGCGCACCACTCCCCCGCTGACCCCCACCTCGCGCGGCTGCTCGCCGGACGCGACGAGCACGCGCTCGCCGCGCACGACGAGGTCGTACTCGTGGTCCTGCGGGACCGTCGTGCTCATCCCAGCCTCCTTCGCTCCAGACGTGCTACCAGGGTTCTACCTCGCGGTACCAGGGTTCTACCTCGGCGGGCAGACGCTCAGTCGAGCAGCGCGATCGCGGTCGGCGCGTCGTCGGCCGAGATCGCGAGGTCCTCGAACTCGTTGACGCCGCTGAGCTCGGCGCCCATCGCGATGTTCGTCACCCGCTCGAGGATCACCTCGACGACGACCGGCACGCGGAACTCGGCCGCCATGCCCTGCGCCTTGGCGAACGCCTCGCCCAGCTCGTCCGGGTCGGTGACCCGGATCGCCTTGCAGCCCAGCCCCTCGGCGACCTTGACGTGGTCCACGCCGTAGCCGTTCACCTCGGGCGAGTTGATGTTCTCGAACGAGAGCTGCACGTGGTAGTCCATGTCGAACGCCCGCTGCGACTGCCGGATCAGGCCGAGGTAGGAGTTGTTCACCACGACGTGCACGTACGGCAGGTTGAACTGCGCGCCGACGGCGAGCTCTTCGATCATGAACTGGAAGTCGTAGTCGCCCGACAGCGCGACCACGGGCTCGTCCGGCACCGCCTTCGCGACGCCGAGCGCCGCCGGGCCGGTCCAGCCGAGCGGGCCGGCCTGGCCGGCGTTGATCCAGTGCCGCGACTTGTACACGTGGAGGAACTGCGCGCCGGCGATCTGCGACAGGCCGATCGTCGTGACGTAGCGCGTCTCGGGGCCGAAAGCCTTGTTCATCTCCTCGTACACGCGCTGCGGCTTGATGGGCGCCTCGGTGAAGTGCGTCTTGCGCTGCAGCGTGCGCTTGCGCTCCGCGCACTCGGCGGCCCAGCCGGAGTAGTCGCGCGCCTGCCCGGCGTCGCGACGCTCGCGCGCGACCTCGACGAACAGCTCGAGCGCGGCCCTCGCGTCGGAGACGACGCCGTAGTCGGGCGCGAACACGCGCCCGATCTGCGTCGGCTCGATGTCCACGTGCACGAACGTGCGGCCCGCGCGGTACGTGTCGAGACCGCCCGTGTGGCGGTTGGCCCAGCGGTTGCCGATGCCGAGCACGAAGTCGGAGGCGAGCAGGTTCGCGTTGCCGTACCGGTGCGACGTCTGCAGCCCGGCCATGCCGGCCATGAGCGCGTGGTCGTCGGGGATGACGCCCCAGCCCATGAGCGTCGGGATCACCGGGACGCCCAGCGTCTCGGCGAGCTCGACGAGCAGGTCCTCGCCACCGGCGTTGACGATACCGCCGCCCGCGATGAGCAGGGGACGCTCGGCCGCGAGCAGCAGGTCGATCGCCTTCTCGGCCTGCGCGCGCGTCGCCGTCGGGCGGTGCACGGGCAGCGGCTGGTACGTGGCCGGGTCGAACTCGATCTCGGCCATCTGCACGTCGATCGGCAGGTCGATGAGGACGGGGCCTGGGCGGCCCGAGCGCATGAGGTGGAACGCCTGCTGGAAGACCTGCGGCACCTGGCCCGCCTCGAGGACCGTCTTGGCCATCTTCGTCACCGGGGCGGCGATGCTCGCGATGTCGACGGCCTGGAAGTCCTCCTTGTCGAGCTTGGCGACCGGCGCCTGGCCCGTGATGCACAGGATCGGGACCGAGTCGGCCCACGCGGCGTAGAGGCCGGTGATCATGTCGGTGCCCGCGGGGCCCGACGTGCCGATGCAGATGCCGATGTTGCCGGGCTTGGCCCGGGAGTAGCCGTCAGCCATGTGCGACGCGCCCTCGACGTGGCGGGCGAGCACGTGACCGATGCCGCCGTGGGCACGCATCGCGGAGTAGAACGGGTTGATGGCGGCACCGGGCAGGCCGAAGGCCTGGGTCGCGCCCTCGATCTCGAGGATCGCGACAGCGGCGTCCACCGCACGCATACGAGGCATGGTTTCTCTCCTTGCTGGAGTGACGTCGTCGTCAGGGAAGGTCAGGAGTCGGAGCGGCCGGACAGGCGCTCGACGCCGCGGAACAGGCCGGAGTGGTCGAGGCCGCCGTCGCCGTTGACGCGGGCGGAGGCCATGAGCTGGGCGACGAGGCCGCCGAGCGGGGCGACGACGCCGGCCTCGCGGGCCGCCGACGTCACGATGCCGAGGTCCTTGTGGTGGAGCTCGATGCGGAATCCGGGGGCAAAGTCGCGGTCGAGCATCTTGCGCGCCTTCTGGTCCAGGACGGCCGACCCCGCGAGCCCGCCGCCGAGCACCTCGATCGCCGCGTCGGTGTCGACGCCGTACGCCTCGAGAAAGGCGATCGCCTCGGCGAGCGCCTGGATGTTCACGGCGACGATGAGCTGGTTCGCGGCCTTGACGGTCTGACCGGAGCCGTTCGGGCCCACGTGCACGACGGTCTTGCCGACGACGTCGAGGAACGGCCTGGCCGCCTCGAAGTCCTCCGGGGTGCCGCCGACCATGATGGAAAGCGCGGCGTTGATGGCGCCCGGCTCGCCACCCGAGACGGGGGCGTCGACGATGCGCAGCCCGGCCTCGGTGGCCTGCTTCGCGAGCGCGACGGTGACGTCGGGGCGGATGGACGAGAAGTCGACGACGAGCGCGCCCGGCTTCGCGTTCGCGAGGACGCCGTCGTCGCCGGTGAGGACGGCCTCGACGTCGGGCGAGTCGGGGACCATGATCGCGACGACGTCGGCACCCGAGACGGCGTCGGCGACCGAGGAGGCCGCGCGCCCGCCCGCCTCGACGAGGGGTTGGGTCTTCTCGGGACTGCGGTTGTAGCCCGCGACGTCGTGACCGGCGTTCTGCAGGTGGACGGCCATGGGGCTGCCCATGATGCCGAGTCCGATGAAGGCGATGGAGGCCATGGTGTGCTCCTCAGGGTCGTTGGTCGGGACGTTCACGGGGTGGCCGACGGCGGTCGGCCGGGCAGGTGCGTCAGCGCTCGGCGGCCGGGAGCCACGCGAACGGGTCGGCGGCGTCGGTCTTGTACTCGAGGCCGATCCAGCCGTCGTAGCCGCCGGCGCGCAGGTCCTTGGTCCAGCGGTCGATGGGCAGGTCGCCCGTGCCGGGCTCGCCGCGCCCGGGCGCGTCCGCGATCTGCACGTGCGCGACGCGGCCGCGGTAGGTCGAGAGCGCCGCGTCGACGTCGTCGCCGTTGACGGAAAGGTGGTAGACGTCAAACAGCAGGCCGAGGTTCGTCTCGCCGTGCTCGGTCGCGACGCGGTCGATCGCGCGCACCGCGTCGGCGGCGGTCCTCAGCGGGTACGCGGGCGCCCCGCTGACGGGCTCGACGAGCACCGTCCCGCCGATGCGCCCGACGGCGCGCGCCGCGAGCGCGAGGTTCTCCGCGCCGAGCTCGTCCTGCGCCTCCGGCGTCTCACCCTCCTGGCGGTTGCCGTAGAGCGCGTTGAACGCGCGGCACCCGGTGCGTTCGCCGATCGTCGTGACGACGTCGAGGTTGGCGCGCAGGTCGGCCGACCGCGCGGGCCACGACACGAGCCCGCGGTCGCCGCCGGGCATGTTGCCGGCGTCGAAGTTGAGGCCGGTGAGCTGCACCCCGGCGGACTCGACGGCGCCGACGAACGCGTCGACCTCGTCCTGGGCAGGCGTGGGCGACGCGAACGGCCACCAGAACTCGACGCCGCGGAAGCCCGCGGCCGCGGCGGTAGCCGGCCGCTCGAGCAGCGGCAGGTCCGTGAGCAGGATCGAGCAGTTGACGGTGTACGTCGGTGCGGGGCTCATCGTCGTCTCCCTGGTCTCGGACTCCACAGTTCGCTGCATCGCGATTCCATTCTGCGGAAATTATCTTCTGCTGTATGGAAGTGTAGGCATGCACGGCGACGAGCGTCAACACCCAGGGCACACGCGCGGGGTCACTCGCGGCGGAGGAGGGCACATCGTCCTGAACCGGCTTCGCTCGCCGGCCAACGACGTTGCGCCCCACGCAGGGCGGTCGCCCATCGAGCATGCGACGAGCTGCGCTCTGGAACTGCGCGCGTCGCTGATCCCCGGGCGCGCCAAGGAACCTGGTCCCGCACCGACACGGCGAGCTCCTCGACCACGCGCCGGTTGTCGTCGAACGGCTGACCACGACGGCCGCCGTTCGAACGGCAACCACGGGTTCGATGTGCTCGCGCTGTGCATCGGCCAAGGACTGGAACCGCGAGGACGTCACCCCGCGATCACCGGCGAGTCCGCTCACGAGACCGTGAGGTATGCCCCCCGTCTCGCACAGACGGGTCGACGCGCTACAGGCCCGTCGTGCTCACGCCGTACTCCGCCTGTTCCGGTGTAAATCCTTCGAAGAGAAGCTGGTCGATCAACCCGGAACGAGAGAATGAGGTGTAGTCGAGGTAGCTCGCCGCCTTTGCAGCTGCCTGCGCGTTCCAGTCGACGCCACCCTCGGCCTCGAGACGGGCGAGAGCAAACTCGGCATCGGCGGCGCTGTAGCCCTCGAACTCTAGCTGACCGACGAGACCCGAACGCGAGAAGGCCGTGTAGTCGAGGTAGTTGACGGCCGACTGGTAGGCGTTCTGCTGCGCGACGGTACCGACGCGTGCCGCTTCTGCGGCGGCCGCCTCGGCGGCGGCGGCCTCTTCCGCGAGCCGCTGTTCTTCCGCCAGCCTCTCCTCCTCGACCTTTGCCGCTGCCGCCGCCTCCTCCTCGGCGAGGCGCTCTGCCTCCGCCTGCTCAGCGGCCGCGCTCTGCTCCGCTGTCTTCTCACTCTCTTGCGCATCCGGTGCGCTGGTGATGGCGGAGACCGGCGTGACGCGGTCATCACCCCCACCGTTCAACGCCGCGATGAGGATGGCGAGCAGCACCAGGAAACCCCCGCCTCCAACAAGGAGCTTGTGACGCGCGAACCACGATCGAGTGGTCGGGTCTCCTTCTGCCGCGCCGACGGCGGCCGGGGCGTTGTCCGATGAACCAGAGGTATGGCCAGGCGGTTGTGGCGAGCCACCCAGATCTTCGAGCCAGAGCTGCCAACCCGGCGGTGGCGGCCCCCACGACGGATCCGGAGTCCAGCCTGGAGGAGGCGTCCACCCAGCGGGCGGAGGCGGCCAGTTCGGCGGAGGGTTGAATCGCGGGGCCATGTGCACTCCATTGCAGAAGTGAGGAAGCGGTGCTCATCAGTCTGCATCGTCGTGCGACTGTCGGATATCGAAAGGGTGCGCGAATCTGCTTCTCAATGGGTGAAATCGACCTTCCCGCGATGGAGAAATCGCCCAATCCAGTGCTTCTTCGCCTCTTTGCTGTCCGTCGCGGGCGCGTGAGCCGATTCCCGGCAAGGCACCATCATCTGGTGCCGCAGACATGAGAAGGGTCCGGTTCCAGACGCAGAACCGGACCCTGCTGCTCACAGCTGACGTCAGCGACGGCGGTCGAGCTTGACCTGCCGGTTCACGTCCTTGTAGAGCAGGTAGCGGAACGGCTTCGGGCCGCCCGCGTAGCAGGCCTGCGGGCAGAACGCCCGCAGCCACATGAAGTCGCCCTCCTGGACCTCGACCCAGTCGCCGTTGAGCCGGTAGACAGCCTTGCCCTCGAGCACGTACAGGCCGTGCTCCATGATGTGCGTCTCCGCGAAGGGGATCGTCCCGCCCGGCTGGAACGTCACGATGTTGACGTGCATGTCGTGCGCGAGGTCGTCGGGGTCGACGAACCGCGTCGTCTTCCAGACGCCGTCGGTGTCGGGCATCGCGCGCGGCTCGACGTCCTGCTCGCGCGTGACGAACGACGTCGCGGTGTGGCCCGGGAGCGGCTCGTACACCTTGCGGACCCACTGGAACGCGGCCTTCGCGTCGGAGCGGTTGTGCAGCGCCCACCGCTCCCCCGCCGCGAGGTAGGCGTATCCGCCCGGCTCGAGCACGTGCTCGACGCCCGCGAGGGTGAGCACGAGCGTGCCCTCGGTGACGAAGACGACGGACTGCACCGTCTCCTCGTCCTCGCCCTGGTCGGTGCCGCCGCCGGGCGAGACCTCCATGACGTACTGGGCGAACGTCGTCGCGAACCCCTCGATCGGCCGGGCGAGCACCCACAGCCGGGTCTTGTCCCAGCCGGGCAGGTTGCTCGTGACGATGTCACGCAGCACGCCGCGCGGGATCACCGTGTACGCCTCGGTGACGATCGCGCGGTCGGTGAGCAGCTCGGTCTGGCCGGGCAGGCCACCCTGCGGGGTGTAGTAGGGGGTGGTCTGGGTCATGGGTTCACTCCTCGAGGTGATGGGCCGGGTCGACGGCGGTCGGTACCCGGCAGGGAAAGGAGACTCGGTGAGGCGTCAGCCCGCGACCGGCTGCGGGGCGTGGCCCGAGACGCGCACGGCATCGAGACCGGCCCTGTCGAGGCCGGTCGCGGCGCGGACCTCGGCCTCCGTGAGCGCGCCGCAGTCGACGCCGCGTCCGAGGAACCAGGCCATCGCCTTGGCCGTGGCCGGCTCGTCGAGGACGCCGCCGCCGTCGGGCACGAACCCCACGTAGGCCGCGAGGCGTGCGAGCGCGGAGGCCGCCCCCTCGCGGTAGAACACGTAGGTCGCCGCGAACCGGCTCGGGAGCTGCGCGGGGTGCAGGTCCCAGCCCTGGTAGTAGCCGCGCTCGAGCGAGCGGCGCACGAGCCGCCCGTGCAGCCGCCACGCCGCGTCGACGGCCTCCGGGTCGCCGACGGGCAGCACGTTCGTCGAACCGTCCGACAGCCGCACGCCAGTGCCCGCGACGGCGAGCTGCATGACGGACTTCGCGTGGTCCGCCGCCGGGTGCTCCATCGACTGGTACGCCGCGGCGATACCGAGCGACGCCGAGTAGTCGTACGTGCCGTAGTGCAGCGCGGTCACGCGGCCGGGGGCGGCGTGCACGAGCCGTGCGACGGTCGCGGTGCCGTCCGCCGCGAGCACGGACTGCGGCGTCTCGACCTGCACCTCGAACCGCAGGCTCCCCGGTTCCAGGCCGGTCGCCTCCTCGACGCGCTCGCACGCGAGCGCCATCGCCTCGACCTGCTGCGGCGCGGTGACCTTGGCGAGCGTCACGACGAAGCCGTCGGGCAAGCCGGCCGCCCCCTGCTCCTGGACGAGCAAGCCGCGCGCCTCGACGAGCTCGGCGACGAAGAGCGCGAGCGTGCGCACGCCACGCCGTCGGGTCGCCTCCTCGAGGCACTTGATCCGGATCCCGCTGAACGGTGTCGCGGTCCCCTGCGCCTCGGCCTGCGCGAGCTCGCGGGCTGCCGTGACAACCGCGGCGTCCTCGGCCGCGTCCCCGCGGTCGCCGAACCCGTCCTCGAAGTCGATGCGCAGGTCCTCGATCGCCTCGACCGCGAGCTTGGCGCGCACGCGCTCGGCGACGGCGTCGGCGAGCCCGTCGCCGGTCCCCGACCCGATCGCGAGGAGGTCGACCAGCCGGCGCGCACCGCCCGCCGTCTCGACCGCCTCGCGCGCCCGCGCCGCCCACTCGGGAACGAGGCCCGCGGTGTACCGGTCTCCCGGCACGTAGACCGTGTGCACGGGCTGGCGCGAGCCGTCGTCGCCGGGGTAGCGCGCCTCGAGCTCAGCGTCCCACGGCGCGAGCAGGCCGTCGAGGGTCGCATGCAGCGCGGCCACGCCCTCTTCTCGGAACCCGGCCGGCATCAGGACGCGCCTCCCGTCGACTCGTGCGCGACGACGTCCTCGTAGGCCGGGAGCGTGAGGAAGTCGACGTAGTGCTCGTTCAGCGCGATGTCCTCGACGAGCGCTGCGGCACGGTCGTAGGGACCGGCGTCGTACGCCTCGTGCCCGACGTCGTCGCGCAGCCGGGCGGTCTCCTCGCGCAGGAGCGTGCGGACCAGGTCGGCCGTGATCGCCGTGCCGGCGCCCTCGCCCGCGGTGAACGACGCGCCCGAGCGCACCCACTGCCACACCTGCGAGCGGGAGATCTCCGCCGTCGCGGCGTCCTCCATGAGGTTGTGGATCGCCACCGCGCCGTTGCCGTCGAGCCAGGCCGCGACGTACGCGACGGACACGTAGAGGTTGTTGCGCAGCCCCACCTCGGTGACGTCGCCCTGCGCGGACGACACCTCGAGGAGCAGTTCGGCCGTCACGTGGACCTCGGGGCGCTGCCGGTCGAGCTGGTTCGGCCGCTCGCCGAGCACGCCGTCGAAGACCTCGCGGCACACGGGCACGAGGTCGGGGTGCGCGACCCACGACCCGTCGAACCCGTCGCCCGCCTCGCGCTGCTTGTCGGCGCGCACCTTCTCGAACGCCTGCGCCGTGACCTCGGGCTCGCGGCGGTTCGGGATGACGGCGGCCATGCCGCCCATCGCGAACGCGCCGCGCCTGTGGCACGTCGAGACGAGGAGCTCGGTGTACGCGCGCATGAACGGCGCGGTCATCGTGATCGCCCCACGGTCCGGGAGCGTGAACGACGGACCGGAGTCGCGGAAGTACTTGATCATCGAGAACAGGTAGTCCCAGCGCCCCGCGTTGAGGCCCGACGCGTGGTCACGCAGCTCGTAGAGGATCTCGTCCATCTCGAACGCGGCCGGGATGGTCTCGATGAGGACGGTCGCGCGGATCGTCCCGTGCGGGATGCCGAGCGACTCCTCGGCGTGCGAGAAGACCTCGTCCCACAGGCGCGCCTCGAGGTGCGACTCCATCTTCGGCAGGTAGTAGTACGGCCCGGACCCCCGCGCGAGGAGCTCGGCCGCGTTGTGGAAGACGTGCAGGCCGAAGTCGACGAGCGCGCCGACGGCAGGCGTCCCGTCCACCGTCAGGTGCACCTCGTCGAAGTGCCAGCCGCGCGGCCGGACGACCATGACGGCGAGCGGGTCGCCGGCTGTCTCTGGGCGCAGCGCGTACTGCTTGCCCTCGGGCGACGCGAACGCGAGCGTGCGGCGCGTCGCGTCGTGCAGCGCCACCTGGCCGCCGACGACGTTGCTCCAGTGCGGCGTCGACGCGTCCTCGAGGTCCGCGAGCCACACCTTCGCGCCCGAGTTGAGGGCGTTGATCGCCATCTTGGGCGTCGGGGGGCCGGTGATCTCGACGCGGCGGTCGACGAGGTCCGCCGGGGCGCCCGCGACCGTCCAGTCGCCCGCTCGCACGTCGGCGGTCTCGGGCAGGAAGTCGAGGCGGCCCGTCCGGGCGACCTCCTCGCGGCGTGCCGCGCGCGCGGCGAGGAGCTCGTCGCGGCGGACGCCGAAGCGCCGCTGGAGGTCGGCGACGAAGTCGAGGGCCTCCGGCGTGAGGATCTCGTCGGACCGCTCGACGGCGGGTCCGTGGACGGTGACGGCCGTGGTGGTGGTCATGGTGCTGTCCTTTCTGCGGGCGGGCTGCCGGGCGCGGTGGCGTGGTCTGCTGACAGGACCGTCAGGCCCGCTGCGCGGAGCCGGCGTGGTGCCCGGGTGCCGTGCTCTCCCGAGCCTGCTCCGTCCGGCCGCGCTCCGCGACCCCGGCGACGGCGCGGGCCACCGCGGGCGCGACGGCCGGCTCGAACACGCTCGGCACGATGTAGCTCGCGCTGAGCTCGCCCGGCTCGACCGCGTCCGCGATCGCGACGGCCGCGACGCGCAGCATCTCGTCGGTGATCTCGCTCGCGCCGACGTCCAGGAGGCCGCGGAAGAGGCCCGGGAACGCGAGCACGTTGTTGATCTGGTTCGGGAAGTCGCTGCGGCCGGTCGCGACGACGGTCGCGTGCTGCGCCGCGGCGATCGGGTCGACCTCCGGCGTCGGGTTGGCGAGCGCGAACACGATCGCGTCGTCGGCCATCGTGGCGATGTCGTCGCCCGTAAGGAGGTGAGGACCGGACACCCCGATGAAGACGTCCGCGCCGGCGAGCCCCTCGCGCAGCGTCCCGGTGAAGCCGTCGGCGTTCGTCGTCTCCGCGAGGCGACGACGGTGCTCGTCGGTGAGGTTCGCGCCGGCGTGGATCGCGCCGTGGCGGTCGAACGCGACGATGTGCCGCGCACCCTGACCCTGGAGCAGCGAGATGATCGCGGACCCGGCGGCGCCGACGCCCGAGACGGCGATGCGCACGTCCTCGATCGTCTTGTCGACGACGCGCAGCGCGTTGGTCAGCGCCGCGAGGACGACGATCGCCGTGCCGTGCTGGTCGTCGTGGAAGACGGGGATGTCGAGCTCGTCGCGCAGGCGGCGCTCGATCTCGAAGCAGCGGGGCGCGGAGATGTCCTCGAGGTTGATGCCGCCGTACACGGGCGCGATCGCCTTGACCGTGCGGATGATCTCCTCGGTGTCCGTGGTGTCGAGGCACACGGGCCACGCGTCGACCCCGGCGAACTGCTTGAACAGCGCAGCCTTGCCCTCCATGACCGGGAGCGCGGCGGCCGGGCCGATGTCGCCCAGGCCGAGCACGGCGGTGCCGTCGGTGACGACGGCGACCGTGTTGCGCTTCACCGTGAGGCGCCGGGCGTCCTCGGGCCGCTCGGCGATCGCGAGGCACACGCGCGCGACGCCCGGCGTGTAGGCGCGGGCCAGGTCGGCACGGTGGCGCAGCGGCACCTTGGGGTTGACCTCGAGCTTGCCGCCGAGGTGCATGAGGAACGTCGCGTCGCTCACGTGGCGCACGACGATGCCGTCGAGCGCGCCGAGCGCGTCACGGATCCGCTCGACGTGCGCGGCGTCGACCGTGTCGGCCGTGATGTCGACGACGAGGACGTCCGCACCGGACTCCGACACGTCGACGCCCGTGATCGCCGCGCCTGTCGCGCTCACGGCGGCGACGAGGTCGCTCGCCGTGCGGTGCCCGCTGGGAGCCTCGACGCGGAGGGTGATGGAGTAGCTCGGGCTGGTCGCCGACGGCGCGGCGTTCGGGGCGTTCGGCGTCGTCGGTGCGCCGGCCTGGTGTTCGGACGTCATGGTCGTTCCTTCTTCTCGTATGCTGATGCGTGGCTTCCGTGATGCGGAAGTGAACCGCGGACTGACCCGCGTTTCTCAGGCGAGGTGCCGGCCCGTCGTCGGGCGGCACCTGGTGGACAGGAGATGGTGATGGCCGAGACCTCGGCGGTGACGGAGCCGGCGGAGCCGACGGACGCCCGACCGGCGCGGCAGGCGGGGGGCGTGCAGTCCGTCGACCGCGCCATCGAGCTGCTCGAGCTGCTCGCGGACTTCGGCGGCGAGTCGGGCCTGAGCGAGCTCGCCCAGCACGCGGGCCTGCCGCTGCCGACGATCCACCGCCTGCTCCGCACGCTCCTCGCCCAGGGCTACGTCCGCCAGACGCCGTCGCGCCGGTACACGCTCGGCCCGCGCCTCATCCGGCTCGGCGAGTCGGCGGGCCGCCAGCTCGGCGCCGGCGCGCGCCCGCACCTCGAGCGGCTCGCCCGTGAGCTCGGCGAGTCCGCCAACCTCGCGATGATCGACCGCGACATGGCCGTGTACGTCGCCCAGGCGTCGTCGAGCCACTCGATGCGCATGTTCACCGAGGTCGGACGCCGGGTGTTCACCCACTGCACCGGTGTCGGCAAGGCGGTGCTCGCCCAGCTGCCCGACCAGACCGTGCGCGAGATCATGGGGCGCGTCGGGATGCCCCCCGCGACGGACCAGTCGATCACCGACGTGGACGCGCTCCTCGTGGAGCTCGCCGCGACCCGTGAGCGCGGGTACGCGATCGACGACGGCGAGCAGGAGCTCGGCGTGCGGTGCTTCGCGGTGGCCGTCCCCGACGCCCCGACCCCCACGGCGCTCTCCGTCTCGGGCCCCGCGGCTCGCGTGACGTACGAGTTCGGCGACCGGGCCGTGCCGGTCCTGCACCGCGTCGCGAACGAGCTGACCCGCGAGCTCCTCACCGCGGCGCCCTGAGCCGGACGCGCCCTGCCGGACCGCGGTTGCTCCGCGGTCGGCCAGGGCGCGTCCGTGCGTCATGGTGCCGTCGTCTCAGCAGAAGCCGGTGACGGTGGCCCAGGCGCGCGGCTCGGCCGGCACGTCCTCACGCAGGACGGTCGCCTCGATGAGACCGTACGGGCGGTCCGCGGCGTAGAAGACCTCGTTCGGGTTGTCGAGGCCGAAGGGCGCCAGGTCCACGAGGAAGTGGTGCTTGTTCGGCATCGAGAACTTGATCTCGGCGATCTCGGGGACCGCCTCGAGCACGGCCTTGCCCATCGCGAACAGCGACTGCTGCAGGGCGAGCGAGTGCGTCGTCGCGAACGCCTCGAGCTGGATCGCGCGGACCTTCGCGTACACGGCGTCGAAGTCGACGTCGGTGGTCGTGTAGCGCCACCTCGACGTGACCGACGTCGCGAGGATGCGGTCGTTCGTCTCCACGAGGGTCGTGTACCGGTCGCGCGGGAAGCCGTGGAACTCCGAGCCGGTCGACTTGAGGACGACGAGATCGGTGAGGCCGGAGACGACGAAGACCTCGTCGCCGTCGCGCTGGACGACCGTCGTACGCGTCTCGGTGTTGTTCCGGACGAACGCGTGGTCGTGCTCGCCCTCGGAGGTCTCGATGCGGTTCCAGGAGTACTGCTCGATCTCCCAGCGCCCGCCCTCGATCCAGTCGAAGTCCTCGACGAAGTGGCGGCCGAGGCGGATCGCGAACTCCTCGATCGCGCCGACGCCGTCACGGGCGAACGCGTAGATCGTGTTCTTCTGGGTGTCGGTGGCGACGCACTTCGAGTTGTCGCCCTCCCGGTGCGTGGCCTCCTGCCCGCCCCGCAGCTGCGAGGAGACGTTGAGGTCCGTGATCTCGTGGCGCGGGGTCGCACGGTCGACCCGCACGAGGCGTACCTCCGCCTTGCCCCACTGGTTGTCGCCGAGGACGATCGCCCCGCCGCTCTGCGTGGCGGCCGTCTGCTCGGTCGTGGTCAGGGTCTCGCTCATGTCAGCTCCCTCGATAGGTCGAGTAGGCGAACGGGCTGAGCAGGACGGGGACGTGGTAGTGCTGCTCAGCGCTCGCCACCCGGAAGACGATGACGACCTCCGGGTAGAAGGACACGGTGTCTCGCCGGTCGAAGTACTCGGCCGTGTCGAACACGAGCCGGTACGTACCGGGGACGAGGGTCTTGGGCCCGAGCTCGGGCACGCGACCGTCGTCGCTCGTGCGGGAGGACGCCACCAGGGACCAGCCCTGCCCCGTCGCCCTGTCCGCGATCTCCGGAGCCGCCTCCAGGCGGACGGTGATCCCCTCGGCGGGCCTACCGCTGGCCGCGTCGAGTACGTGCGTGGTGATGTGGCTGGCGTGGGTGCTCATGCTGACAGCATCCCGCTCAGCCGCAGCGCGGCGATCTCGCGCAGGTTGCGGGCCGCGTTCGCTCGCTCGGTCTCGGCGTCGTTGCCGAGCCGCTCGGTGAGCTGCTCGAGGATCTCCTCGGCGCTCCTACCTGCGGCCCTGATGAGGAACACGTGACCGAACTTCTCCTCGTACGCGCGGTTGCCCTCGGCGAGGCGACGGGCGACGTCGCCGTCGTTCGTGTCGACGCCCGCCTGCTCGGTCCGCGACATGCCGGCGTCCGTGTCGTCGCCCTGGGCGCGCTCCCCGATCCGGGGGTGACGCGCGAGGGCGGAGCCGATCTCGGCGTCGGTCCACGGGTCGGCCGCGGCGAGCGCGGCGTCCGCCGCGGCGTCGACGTCCACGTACGGGCGTCCGGCCACGACCTCGTCGGCCCACCGCTCGACGTGCGCGCACGCCAGCAGCGCGGCCCGTGCGTCCTGCGGGGCCCACCGGTTGAACTCGTCCAGCGTCATCGCCGCGCGTCCCTCTCGACGTCGGTGCCGGGACAGCGGCGTCCCGGCCAAGCGTGTTCCATATTGCGGAAGTTCGTTTCCGTCTAATGAATGTACGCCGCACGTCCGACCAATGTCAACCGACCCCGCCGCCAGCACGACGAAGGGCCCGGCAGCTCTCGCTGCCGGGCCCTTCCAACACGGGTCACTATCCGCTCAGTGCGAGCCGATGCCCGCGCGGAACTCGTCCTCGAGGATGCTCATGACGGTGGCGTCCGCCCAGCCGTCCCCGTCGCGATAGACGTCGCGCAGGCGGCCCTCCTCGCGGAACCCCAACGACTCGTAGAGCATCCGCGCGCGCGGGTTGATGCTCAGGACGTCGAGGCTCACCCGGTGCAGGCGCGGCCCGTCGTGCCGGATGCCGTCGACGTCGGTCGCGCCCTCGAACGCGAACCGCAGCACCTCGAAGATCGCGTCGCGCCCGTAGCCGCGGCCCCGGTAGTTCAGCAGCAAGGCGAGACGCAGGTTCGCCGAGCGGGCGTCCTCGTCGAGGTCGTTGAGGACGATCTCGCCGATCATCTCGTCGCTGACCGGCCGGCCGTCCCGCACCGCGCCCGACGTGATCGCCCAGTCGTAGCGCCCCGGGCGGTCGCTGACCGTCGCCGCCCACTCGTCGATCCGTCCACGTGTGAACGTCGCCGTCGTGCCCGTGAGCCGGTTCGACTCGGGGTCCTGGAGGGACTCCCACATCCGGTCGGCGTCCCGCGCCTCGATCGGGCGCAGACGCACCATCTCGCCGAGCAGCACCGGCCCCCGCGTCACGGCGTCAGCCGATCCGCTCGAGAACGAGCTCGCGCACGCGCGCCGCGTCGGCCTGGCCGCGCGTCGCCTTCATGACCGCGCCGATGATCGCGCCGACAGGCCCGAGGTTGCCCCCGCGCACCTTCTCGACGACGTCCGGCTGAGCGGCAAGGGCCTCGTCGATCGCCGCGAGCAGCGCACCGTCGTCGGACACGACCTCGAGGCCCCGCGCGACCACGACCTGCTCCGGGTCGCCCTCGCCGGCGAGCACGCCGTCGAGCACCTGGCGCGCGAGCTTGTCGTTGATCCGGCCCGCGTCGACGAGCCCTTGGAGCTCGGCGATCTGCGCGGGCGTGATGGGAAACGCGGTGAGGTCCTGCTCGGCCAGCTTGGCGCGTCGCGCCAGCTCGCCCATCCACCACTTGCGCGCCCCGGCCGGGCTCGAGCCCGCCGCGACGGTCGCCTCGATGAGGTCGATCGCGCCCGCGTTCACGACGTCGCGCATCTCCGCGTCCGCGTAGCCCCACTCGCCCTGCAGGCGACGACGCCGGGCGACGGGAAGCTCGGGCAGACCGGCACGGATCTCCTCGACCCACTCCCGCGGCGGCGCGACCGGGACGAGGTCGGGCTCCGGGAAGTAGCGGTAGTCCTCGGCGTCCGACTTCACACGCCCCGACGTCGTGACCCCGGTGTCCTCGTGCCAGTGCCGGGTCTCCTGGATCACGGTGCCACCGGCGTCGAGCACGGCGGCCTGTCGCGAGACCTCGTACCGCACCGCGCGCTCGACGGACCGGAAGGAGTTGACGTTCTTCGTCTCCGTCCGGGTGCCGAGCGGGGAGTCGGGCGTCGGTCGCAGCGAGAGGTTGACGTCGGCGCGCACGTTGCCGCGCTCCATCCGTGCCTCGGAGACGTCCAGGGCGCGGAAGATGTCGCGGAGCGTCTGCACGTAGGCCCGTGCGACCTCGGGGGCGCGGTCCCCCGCGCCCGTGATGGGCCGCGTGACGATCTCGACGAGCGGGATGCCGGCGCGGTTGTAGTCGACGAGCGAGTACTCCGCGCCGTGGATGCGCCCGGTGGCGCCGCCGACGTGGGTGTTCTTGCCGGCGTCCTCCTCCATGTGCGCGCGCTCGATCTCGACGCGGAAGACCGTGCCGTCCTCGAGCTCGACGTCGATCCACCCGTCGTACGCGATGGGCTCGTCGTACTGCGACGTCTGGAAGTTCTTCGGGACGTCCGGGTAGAAGTAGTTCTTGCGCGCGAAGCGGCACGTCTCGGCGATCTGGCAGTTGAGCGCGAGCCCGATGCGGATCGCGTACTCGACGGCCTTGCCGTTGACGACGGGCAGCGCGCCCGGGAGCCCGAGCGAGACGGGGGTGACCTGGGTGTTCGGCTCGCCGCCGAAGCTCACCTCGGCCGAGCAGAACATCTTGGTCAGCGTGCCGAGCTCGACGTGCACCTCGATCCCGATGACAGGGTCGTAGCGACGGGTGGCGTCGGCGTAGTCGACGAGGTCGACAGGTCGTGCGGTCAGTGAATCGACCATGGTCTCAGCCCTCCAGCTCGGTCGTTGCCATGGGCAGCGCCGGCGCGCGGTCGAGCAGCGGACCGCCCCACGCGCTCTCGAGCGCGGCCTCGAGCGCGGCGCCCACCCGGTACATGCGGTCGTCGGCCTTGGCCGGCGCGAGGATCTGGAAGCCGACGGGCAGCCCGTCGTCCGACAGGCCCGCAGGCACGGACATGCCCGGCACGCCGGCGAGGTTCGCCGGGATGGTCGCGACGTCGTTGAGGTACATCGCGAGCGGGTCGTCGAGCTTCTCGCCGAAGCGGAACGCGGTCGTCGGTGCCGTCGGGGAGACGAGCACGTCAGCCTGCGCGAACGCCGCGGTGAAGTCGCGCTGGATGAGCGTGCGGACCTTTTGCGCGCTGCCGTAGTAGGCGTCGTAGTAGCCGGCGGAGAGCGCGTAGGTACCGAGGATGATGCGACGCTTGACCTCGTCGCCGAACCCGGCGCCGCGGGTCGCGGCCATGACACGTTCCGCCGTCACCGGGCCCTCCTCGGGCTCGACCCGCATGCCGAAGCGCATCCCGTCGAACTTCGCGAGGTTGCTCGACGCCTCGCTCGGCATGATGAGGTAGTACGCGCCGAGGGCGTACTCGAAGTGGGGGCAGGAGACCTCGACGAGCTCCGCGCCCAGGCCCCGCAGCAGGTCGAGCGACTGGGCGAACCGGGCACTGACGCCCTCCTGGTAGCCCTCGCCGCTCAGCTCCTTGACCACACCGACGCGCACACCGCTCAGGTCGCCCGCCGCTCCCTGGCGCGCGGCCTCGACGATCGCCGGCAGCGCCTCCGGGATGGAGGTCGAGTCGCGACGGTCCGGACCGCCGATCAGCTCGTGCAGCAGCGCCGAGTCGAGGACGGTGCGCGTCACCGGACCCGCCTGGTCGAGGGACGACGCCATCGCGATGAGCCCGTAGCGGGACACGCCGCCGTACGTCGGCTTGACGCCCACGGTGCCGGTGACGGCGCCGGGCTGGCGGATCGACCCGCCGGTGTCCGTCCCGATCGCGAGAGGAGCCTCGAACGCGGCCACCGCGGCCGCGGACCCGCCGCCGGACCCTCCCGGGATCCGGTCCAGGTCCCACGGGTTGCGCGTGTTCCCGTAGGCGGAGTGCTCCGTGGAGGAGCCCATGGCGAACTCGTCCATGTTCGTCTTGCCGAGGATCGGCAGGCCCGCCGCACGGATCTTCTCGACCAGCGTCGCGTCGTACGGCGGGATCCACCCCTCGAGGATCTTGGAGCCCGCGGTCGTCGGCATGCCCTGCGTCACGACGACGTCCTTGACGGCGATCGGCACGCCCGCCAGCGGGTGCAGCTCTTCGCCCGCGGCGCGACGCGCATCGACGGCACGGGCCGTCTCGAGGGCGTCGTCGGTGTTCACGTACAGGAACGCGTTCACGACGCCATCGACACCGGCGATACGGTCGAGGTGAGCCCGCGTCGCCTCAACGCTGGTCACCTCCCCCGAGCGCAGGCGCTCGGCAAGGTCTGCGGCGGACAGCCGCGTGAGGTCGTCGCTCATCATTCCTCCCCGAGGATCTGCGGGACGGCGAAACGGCCGTCCTCGGCCGACGGCGCCCCGGCGAGGATGTCCGCCACGGGCAGTGCCGGCTGCGGGATGTCGTCGCGGAAGACGTTCGTCAGTGGGAGCGGGTGGCTCGTCGCGGGGACGTCAGGCGTCGCGACCTCGCTGACCTTGGCGATGGCGTCGACGATCACGTCGAGCTCGCCGGCGAGCCGGTCCAGCTCCTCGGGTCGCAGATCGATACGGGCCAGCGCGGCGACGCGCGCGACCTCGTCACGAGAGATGGTGGACATGCTGGCCATTCTAGTGGGGTACCGGCACTGGCGAGCCCGCATCGGTCGGTCACGAGGGCAACAA
>NZ_JBZGBY010000047.1:0-18750 GCF_059159975.1 Cellulosimicrobium sp. BMG9.22
AGTCCGGGTCGTCGGGGCTCGACGGCTTCGTCTGCTCCCCCGCCTGGACACGCTTGTAGTGGTTGTAGACGGCGACGGCCAGCGCACGCTTGGCGGCGTCCTGGCCGATGACGTACTGCTCGAGGAACTCGAAGATCTCCTTGGGCTTGGGCAGCTCGGTGAGGCCGAGCTCGGTCGCCTCGGCGAGCTCCTCCTCGATGATCTCGTTGCACAGGTCGATGCACTCGTCGCAGATGTACACCCCGGGGCCCGCGATGAGCTTCTTGACCTGCTTCTGCGACTTGCCGCAGAACGAGCACTTCAGCAGGTCGGCGCCGTCTGAGATACGAGCCACTACGCGTCTCCTTGTCCCGGTGCCGTGACCTCCGGCCGTCGGGACCGACGGCGCGGGGCCCGGTCACAGCCGAGCGAGTCCTGCTCCCCATTCCACACCACGGGGCCCTCGTTGTCAGGTGGGCTCCCCGTACGGGGCCCAACGTGTCGCGCCGCCGTCCCCCGGTGGGGTGCGGCGGCGCGGCACGTGGTCATGTTGTCGGCGATCGTCAGGGCTTGTTGATCGCGACGGGCTTGCGGCTCTCGAGGACCTGGTCGACGAGGCCGTAGTCCTTCGCCTGCGCGGCGGTGAGGATCTTGTCGCGCTCGATGTCCTGGCGGACCTTCTCGACGGGGTTGCCCGAGTGCAGTGCGAGGGTGTCCTCGAGCCACTCGCGCATGCGGATGAGCTCGTTCGCGTGGATCTCGATGTCGGACGCCTGCGCGTAGCCGCCGCCCTCCATCGCGGGCTGGTGGATGAGGACGCGGGCGTTCGGCAGCGCGAGGCGCTTGCCCGGCTGGCCTGCGGCGAGCAGCACTGCGGCGGCGGACGCGGCCTGGCCGAGGCACACCGTCTGGATCTGCGGCTTGATGTACTGCATCGTGTCGTAGAGCGCCGTCATCGCGGTGAAGGACCCGCCCGGCGAGTTGATGTAGAGGATGACGTCGCGGTCGGGGTCCTGGCTCTCGAGCACGAGGAGCTGGGCCATGACGTCGTCCGCGGACGCGTCGTCGACCTGGACGCCCAGGAAGATGATGCGGTCCTCGAACAGCTTGGTGTAGGGGTCCTGGCGCTTGAAGCCGTACGCGGTGCGCTCCTCGAACTGCGGGAGCACGTAGCGGGCCGACGGCGCCCCACCCGGCAGCGCGATGCCGCCCGGACGGGCGCCCGCGCCGGCGAGGCGCTGCGCGGTGGACAGGTACTGGGACTCGGCGCTGAAGCTCACGGGTTCTCCTCGGGTGAAGTCTGGGGTCCGGTTGCGGGTCAGGAGGCCGTGGTGCCGCCGCCGCCGGTGACCGACGAGGCGTTCGTGACGACGTGGTCGACGAAGCCGTACTCCAGCGCCTCCTCGGCCGTGAACCAGTTGTCCCGGTCGTTGTCCTTGATGATCTGCTCGAGCGGCTTGCCGGTCTGCTCGGCCGTCAGCTCGGAGAGCACCCGCTTCATGTGCATGATGAGCTGCGCGTTGATGCGCACGTCGGTCGCCGTGCCGCCGATGCCCCCGGACGGCTGGTGCATCATGACGCGCGCGTGGGGCGTCGCGTACCGCTTGCCCTTGGTGCCCGACGAGAGCAGGAACTGCCCCATCGAGGCCGCCATCCCCATCGCGATGGTCGCGACGTCCGGCTGGATGTACTGCATGGTGTCGTAGATCGCCATGCCGGCCGTGATCGACCCGCCCGGCGAGTTGATGTACAGCCAGATGTCCTTCTCCGGGTCCTCCGCTGCGAGCAGCATCATCTGGGCGCAGATCGCGTTCGCGTTCTCGTCGCGCACCTCCGAGCCGAGCCAGATGATGCGCTCCTTGAGGAGCCGGTTGTAGATGGAGTCGTTGAGTCCGAGGCCAGGACCGTCCGCGCGGTTGACCGGGGCCGTCGCGTCGGACGGCAGGTACAGCTCGTTCACTTCCATCTCCTTCGTCGCTCCCGCGGGTCGAGCCCGCCTGCGCTGCCTTGGTCGGCTCTCGGAGCGGTGCCCGAGGTCCGGCCGTGCTGCAGTGACCCTAACGCGGTCCACGCCCGCCGTTCGTCCCGATGAGGCCGGTTTTCGCTGTCGGCGCACGAGGCGTCGTCGGTCCCCCCGGTACGACGACGGCCCGCACCCTCGGCGTGAGGGTGCGGGCCGGCGTCGATCTGCCTGGGTGGTGCGTCAGGCCTTGGTCGTGTCCTGCGCGTCGTCCTCGACCGGCGCGTCGGCGGCGGGCTCCGCGGAGTCGTCCACGAGCGCCTCCTCGACCGGCTCGGCCGCGGCCGCCGCGACGTCGGCCGCCTCGTCCGCGGCGTCCTCCTCGTCGGAGCCGATGAACTCGGTCAGGTCGACGACGTTGCCCGCCGCGTCCTTGACCTCGATCTGGCGCAGCGCGACGGCGAGCGACTTCGAGCGCGCGACCTCGCCGACCATGGCGGGGATCTGCCCGCCCTGGTCGAGCGACTGGATGAACTGGTTCGGGTCCATGCCGTACTGGCGCGACGCGCTCACGAGGTACTCGAGGAGCTCGTCCTGGGCGACCTTGATCTCGAGCTGCTCGGCGAGCGTGTCGAGGAGGATCTGGTTGCGGATCGCGTCCGTCGCCTCGACGGTGACCTCGGCGCGGTGCTCGTCGTCCTCGAGCCGGCCCTCGGACTCGAGGTGACGGTGCACCTCGGCCTCGACGACGCCCGACGGGACGGGGATCTCGACCGCGCCGTTCAGCGCCTTGAGCAGCTCGTCGCGCGCCGCGACGGCCTGGTTCGACGTCTTGGTGCTCGCGACCTGCTCGCGCAGGTCGGACGTCAGCTCGTCCAGGGTGTCGAACTCGGACGCGAGCTGGGCGAAGTCGTCGTCGGCCTCGGGGAGGTCGCGCTGCTTGACCGAGGTCGCCGTGACGGTGACCTCGGCGTCCGCGCCCTCGTGCTCGCCGCCGGCGAGCGGTGCCGTGAACGTGGTGGTCTCGTCCGCGGACAGACCGGTGAGCGCCTCGTCGAGTCCCTCGAGCATGTTGCCCGAGCCGATCTGGTAGCTCACGCCGGAGACCGAGTCGACCTCCTCGCCGTCGACGACGGCCTTGAGGTCGAGCACGACGAAGTCGCCCTCGGCCGCGGGGCGGTCCACGCCGACGAGCGTGCCGAAGCGCTCGCGCAGGGCGTCGAGGCGCTCGGCGACGTCCTCGTCCGTGACCTCGGCCGCCTCGACCGTGACCTCGAGCGAGTCCAGCGCGGGGAGCGTGATCTCGGGACGGACCTCGACCTCGGCGGTGAAGGCCAGCTGGCCCTCACCGGCCTTGGCCGGGATCTCCGTGACCTCGACCTCGGGCTGACCCAGCGGGCGCAGGCTCGCCTCGCTCGCGGCCTGGCGGTAGAAGCCGGAGAGCGCGTCGTTCACGGCGTGCTCGATCACGGCGCCCCAGCCCACGCGCTGGTCGATGACGCGCGCAGGGACCTTGCCCTTGCGGAAGCCGGGGATGTTCACCTGCTCCGCGATGTGCTTGTAGGCGTGCTCGACGCTCGGCTTGAGCTCGTCGTACTCCACCTCGACGGTCAGCTTGACCTTGGTGGGGTCCAGGGTCTCGACGGCGCTCTTCACTTCGATGATCTCCAACTGATCGGGGCGGGCCGGCGTGCGGCCGGGGACGACACCGTGCGGGTCGCGCGAACGGTTCCGGCACGGAGGGGGCACGCACGCGGACGTACGGGCAACCGTCCCATCGTACGGGAACGGTCAAGGCGACGACGTCGCACGCAGTCGCGGGCGCTGCACCACGAGCAGGGCGGCGGCGGCGACCACCCCGGCCGCGACGAGCGTCGGCCATCGCAGTCCGACCGCGCCGAGCAGATCCAGGACGATCGCCATGACCATCTGGCCGGACACGACGGTCAGCGTCAGGACGAAGGTGCCCAGGTGCCGCACCGCGAACGCGGCGGCGACGGTGATGAGGGTGCCGAGCGGACCGCCCAGGTAGAGCCACCACCGCGGCGGGAGGTCCACGCCGTCGAGCACGCCGAACGGGACGGCGAGCGCGCACGCGGCCGAGATGCCGACGAGACCGCCGGTGACCGAGGTGAGGGTCGCCAGGACCGGGTCGCCCGTCAGCTGGGTCACCCGCCCGTTCCCGGCCTGCTGCCCGCACAGCACCGCACCGCCGACGAACAGCGCCGCGCCGGCGACGACGACGGCCCAGCCGCCGCCACCCCCGGAGGCACCACCGAGCACCGCGACCCCGAGACCGGCGAGCGCCAGGAGGCCGGCCGCCACGCGTCGCGGGGTGAAGCGGATCGGGGCGGGCACCCCCACGCCCCGGGCGTCGAGCGTCAGACCGGCGACGGTCTGGCCCGCGACCGAGCAGACGGTGGCGATCGCGACGCCGACGATCGGCACGCCGGCGGCCATCGCGACCACGACGGGCACGCTGCACAGCCCGACCGCGAACCACCACCAGGCGGCCGCGGCGCGCAGCACGGCCAGCGTCGCGCGCACGCGCCGTCGGGCGACGACCAGGAGCACGGCCGCCAGCAGGGTGCCGGCGTAGGAGAGCCACGCGGCGACGAGCGGGCCTGCGCCCGCCGAGGCGAGGTCTCCGTTGAGCCGGCCCTGCAGCGACAGGAGCGCACCGCTGCCCGCGGCGACCAGCGCGGCGACGGTCGCACGCGACGCCGGGGTCGTGCTCGGCACGCGGGCCTCTCTGAACTTCATGGTCGGGGTGACAGGATTTGAACCTGCGACCTTCCGCTCCCAAAGCGGACGCGCTACCAACCTGCGCCACACCCCGCACGCCCGTCGGGACGGGCGAGCATCGGCAAGTGTACTGGTGGGACGGGCGGCCGCGGACGACGGGTCACGCGACCTCGGGCGTTTGCTAAGGTTGCGGCCGCAGGTCGGCGGCACTCGAAGATCCGTGGCTCCCTCGAGGGAACCGGGTCGCGTGCTCGACCGACCCGCGCGGGCGTAGCTCAATGGTAGAGCCCCAGTCTTCCAAACTGGCTACGCGGGTTCGATTCCCGTCGCCCGCTCTCAGACGACGCACCTCGTCCCTTCCGGGCGCCTCGCACCGCGCGAGGCGCCCGTTCGTCTTCCTGGGCGGACGGGCGTTGCGGGTACGCGACGCGGACCGATAGCCTCAGCTCACGTGCCGGTCGCCTCTCCCGATCTTCGGGGCTCCGGCGGCACGACGACCAGGAGGAGCGAGGAATGACCGCCACGAGCGCGCGTCCTGCATCGCTGCACCGCGCCGCGTCGCGCACCTCCTGTTGTCGCTGTCTCGGCTGTCGCTGACGACCGCCCCGCGCAACACCCCCTTCGCACGAGGCCCGCGCGCCACACGTCGGCCCAGAGCCGTGGGGCGTCCGCGCGAGACCGTTCTCGTCTCGCCCGCGCGCCCGCCCCGCGACTCGACCAGACTCGGCGAGGGGCCGTGACCTCGGGCGCACCCCCTCGAACCCCCGATCGGCACCCCCACCCGGCTCACCAGAGCCGTCGACAGAAGAGGAAGACATGGCACGCATCTACGACGACGTCACGAAGCTCGTCGGCAACACCCCCCTCGTGCGTCTCAACAAGCTCACCGACGGCGTCGACGCGACGGTCGTCGGCAAGCTGGAGTTCTACAACCCGGCGAACTCCGTCAAGGACCGCATCGGCGTGTCGATCATCGACGCCGCCGAGGCCGCGGGTGCCCTGAAGCCGGGCGGCACGATCGTCGAGGCGACGTCGGGCAACACGGGCATCGCCCTGGCGATGGTCGGTGCGGCCCGTGGCTACGACGTCGTCCTGACGATGCCGGAGACGATGTCGAAGGAGCGCCGCGCGCTGCTGCGCGCGTTCGGTGCGGAGCTCATCCTCACGCCGGGTTCCGAGGGCATGAAGGGCGCCGTCAACAAGGCCGACGAGATCGTCGCCGAGCGCGAGGGCGCGATCCTCGCGCGCCAGTTCGCGAACGAGGCGAACCCCGAGATCCACCGCCGCACGACAGCCGAGGAGATCTGGGCCGACACGGACGGCGAGGTCGACATCGTGGTCGCCGGCATCGGGACGGGCGGCACCATCACGGGCGTCGGGCAGGTGCTCAAGGAGCGCAAGCCCGGCGTGCAGATCATCGCGGTCGAGCCCGAGGAGTCCGCGATCCTCAACGGCGGCGCGCCCGGCCCGCACAAGATCCAGGGCATCGGTGCCAACTTCGTCCCCGAGATCCTCGACACCTCGGTCTACGACGAGGTGATCGACGTCAACGCGGAGACGGCCGTGGAGTACGCGCGCCGGGCCGCCAAGGAGGAGGGCCTGCTCGTCGGCATCTCGTCCGGCGCCGCGATCGCCGCGGCGCTGCAGGTCGCGAAGCGGCCCGAGAACGCCGGCAAGCTCATCGTCACGATCATCCCGTCGTTCGGCGAGCGCTACCTGTCCTCGATCCTCTACGCGGACCTGCTGGACTGACGTGTCCCTCCCGCAGACGCACCGCAGGACGGCCGGCTCCCGGCTGCGCCGGTTCGTGCGCGTGCTCGACGAGGACCTCGAGGCGGCCCGGCGGCGCGACCCCGCGGCGCGCAGCCGCCTCGAGGTCGCGCTCGCCTACCCGGGGGTGCACGCCGTGTGGGCGTACCGGCTCGCGCACCGCATGTGGCGCGAGCCGCTGCTGCGCCTGCCCGCGCGGCTCGTGTCGCAGCTCGCGCGGGCGGTCACCGGCGTCGAGATCCACCCCGGCGCCCGCATCGGGCGGCGCCTGTTCATCGATCACGGCATGGGGGTCGTCGTCGGCGAGACGGCGGTCGTCGGGGACGACGTCGTCCTGTTCCACACGTCGACGCTCGGGGGGCGCTCGATGAAGCGGGGCAAGCGTCACCCGACGCTCGGCGACCGGGTCGTCGTGGGCGCCGGCGCGAAGATCCTCGGTCCGGTGTGGGTGGGCGACGACGCGCAGGTCGGCGCGAACGCCGTCGTCGTCAAGGACGTGCCGGCGGGCGCGGTCGCGGTCGGCGTCCCGGCGACGATCCGCATGCCGGCCACGGCACCCGCCCAACGCGAGACCGTCGAGGATCCCTCGCTGCTCATCGAGTACGTGATCTGACCGCACCGCACGCCCGATCGGCTAGGGTGGAGCGAGCGGTACCCGAGACGCCGCGTACCGGATACCCCCCTGCCCGGTGCGCCGGCCTCGGGTACCGCGCTCACGCGCCGCGACGACCGCCGTCGACGGCGGCACCGGACACCTCGACGAGGAGGAGCGCGCATGCGCCTCGGCATCCACACCGGCTACTGGTCGGCTGGCCCCCCGGAGGGGATCGAGGACGCCGTCGTCGCGGCCGACCGCGTCGGCGTCGACTCGGTGTGGACGGCGGAGGCCTACGGCTCCGACGCCTTCACGCCGCTCGCGTGGTGGGGCGCCCGCACGTCGCGGATCCGGCTGGGCACAGCAGTCGCCCAGATCTCCGCGCGCACCCCCACGGCGACGGCTATGGCCGCCCTGACGATGGACCACCTGTCGGGCGGCCGGTTCGTCCTGGGCCTCGGCGTGTCCGGCCCGCAGGTGGTCGAGGGCTGGTACGGGCAGCCGTACGCGAAACCGCTCGCCCGCACGCGCGAGTACGTCGACGTCGTCCGGCAGGTGCTCGCCCGTGAGGCGCCCGTGACGTCGCCCGGCCCCCACTACCCCCTGCCGCTGTCCGAGGACGCCGGGACCGGGCTCGGCAAGGCGCTGCGCTCGACCGTGCATCCTCTGCGAGCCGACCTGCCGATCCACCTCGCCGCGGAGGGGCCGAAGAACATCGCGCTCGCGGCCGAGATCGCCGACGGCTGGCTCCCGCTGTTCTACTCCCCCCGCATGGACGCCTCGTTCCGCGAGCTCCTCGCCGACGGGTTCGCGAAGCGGTCGCCCGAGCGGTCGCCCGTGGCCGACTTCGAGGTGAGCGCGACCGTCCCGGTCGTCGTGCACGAGCACGTCGAGCGCGCCGCCGACCAGGTGCGCCCGTTCCTCGCGCTGTACGTCGGCGGCATGGGGGCGAAGGGCGCGAACTTCCACCGCGACGCGCTCGACCGCCTCGGGTACTCGGACGCGTGCGACGAGATCCAGGCGCACTACCTCGCCGGGCGCAAGGATCTCGCGGTCGCCGCGGTCCCGACGGCGATGGTCGAGGACGTGGCGCTCGTCGGGCCGCCCGAGAAGATCGCGCGCGACCTCGACGCGTGGCGCGAGACCGCGGTCACGACGCTCCTCGTCCAGGGCGACGCGACCGCCGTCCAGACGCTCGCGCCCCTCCTCGCGGCACCGTCCCCCCGCTGACCCCTGCTCGTGGCGTCGGACGTCGCGTGGCTCAGGCGTCGATGCCGGGGAACCAGACGGCGCGGCGCAGGTCCACGCGGCGACCGTCGCGCGACAGCGGGCACCCCTCGGCGCGCAGCTCGGTGAGCGCCGCGTCCAGGTGGTGCGCGGGCGGCGACCCCGCGGCGTTGACGACGCGCCACCACGGGACGGGTGCGCCGTCGTCGTCCACGCCGGACGACCCCGCGAGCACCTGACCCACCTGCCGCGGCCCGCCGCGGTGCAGGTCCTCGGCGACGATCTCCGCGACGAGCCCGTACGTCATGGCCCTCGCGGCCGGGATCCGGCGCACGAGCGCGAGCACGGCACCCGCGTACTCGGCCGCCGCCGCGGTCGGGTCGGGTGCATCGGTGCGTCGTGCGACAGGCCGTCCCATAGGGACAGACTGTAGAGCGCACGCGGGGTGCGGTCGGCGGCCCGACGTGTCGGGGCCAGATTGTCCTGGCGCCTCGTGCGGGGAGCGGCCAGGATCGGGGCATGAGCGACCAGCACCCGACCACGGTTCTCGCCGACCGCCGCGAGCCCGCCCGCCTGCCCGACGGCTACGAGCTCGTCCCGCTCACCGCCGACGACCTGCGCGACGTGCTCGACCTCAACACGACGACCTTCCCGACCGCGATCGATGTCGACGAGCTCGTCGACCTGCCGATGCCGCTCACGTGGGACCGAACGCTCGGTGTCGTGCGCGAGCACGAGGACGCCGACTCGCTCCCTCTCGACGGGAGCCTGCCGGTCCAGCGGGACCTCGTCGCGATGCACGCGTCGTACCCCTTCTCGCGCTTCCCCGTCCCGGGCGCGACGGCACCCGTCGCCGGGCTCACATGGGTCGGCGTGCACCCCGGGCACCGCCGTCGCGGGATCCTGTCGGCGATGATCGACACGCACCTCGCGCGGTGCCGCGAGCGCGGCGAACCGCTGTCCGCGCTGTTCGCCGCGGAGGCGGCGATCTACGGGCGGTTCGGGTACGGCAAGGCCGCCGACGACGTCCGGCTCACCGTCCCGCGCGGCGTCGCCCTGCGCGACGTCCCCGGCGCGGAGCGGCACACCGTGCGCATCGAGCGCGCCGACCGCGAGCGCCACGGCGACCTCGTCGCGTCGCTGCACGAGCGCGCGGGTGCCGACCCGACGGGGCAGGGCACGGGGATCAACCGGCCGGGCTGGGCGTCGCGCGAGACGGCCGAGCTGCAGGCGTCGTCCTGGGACGACGCGAAGGTGTGGCGCAAGGACCGCGAGGCGACGCGCATCGCGATCGTCGAGCTCGACGGCGAGCCGCGCGGCTACGTGCGCTTCCACCGCAAGCTGTCGTGGGAGGCCACCGGGCCGCGCGGCCCGGTGAGCGCGGGCGAGGTCGTCGCGCTCGACGCCGCCGCAGCGCGCGCCCTGTGGGGCGTGCTCACCGACCTCGACCTCACGCACGAGGTCACGCCCTTCATCGTCCCGGTCGACGACGTCGTCACGAGCCTCATGGTCGACCCGCGCTCCGCGGCGCCGCGCCTCGCGGACAACCTGTGGGTGCGCGTCGTGGACGTCCCCGCGGCGCTCGCCGCGCGCCGCTACGCGGCGGACCTGGACGTCGTCCTGCACGTGACCGACGATCGCCTGGCGGACAACGCCGGGCACTGGCGCGTGCGCGCGACCGCGTTCGGCGAGGCGCACGCCGAGCCGACCGACGACGCCGCGGACCTCTCGCTCGACGTGCGCGAGCTCGGCGCCGCCTACCTCGGCGGGACGTCGCTCGCAGCGCTCGCCGCGGCGGGCCTCGTCACCGAGCACTCGCCGGGCGCGCTCGCGCGGGCGAGCGCGGCGTTCGGCTGGCCGGTCGCGCCCGTGTGCAGCTGGGTGTTCTGAGGGTCAGGCCTGGCAGACGCCGCACCAGTAGAGGGTGCGAGCGGCGAGCTCCTTGACGAGGACCGGCGTCCCGCACACGCGGCACGGCAGGCCGTCGCGGTGGTACACGTAGAACGCCTCGTCGGCGGGCACCGCGTCAGGTGCCCCGTCGGTGTTCTGCCGCACCCGGCGCCGGTCGGGCGCGCCCTCGACGCGGGGCGCGACGCCGTCGCGGTGCTCCGGGCGCGTCGTGACGATCGCGCCCGTGCGCGTCCCGTCGCGCATGAGAACGACGAGGTCTTCCCACAGCGCGCGCAGGTCGTCGGCGGGCACGTCGCGCCCGGGGCGCAGCGGGTCGAGGCGGGCGCGGAAGAGCGACTCGGCGCGGTAGATGTTGCCGACGCCCGCGACGACGTCCTGGTTCATGAGCAGGAGGCCGACCGGGCTGCGCGAGCGTCGCACCCCGGCGACGAACGCCTCGCGCGGGTCCGGCTCGCCCGGCACCGGCTCGCGGATCGGGTCGGGGCCGAGGCGGCCCTCGACCGCGCGCTTCTCCTCGCCCGTGACCACCTCGCACGCCGTCGGGCCGGTGAGGTCGGCGACGGCGTGCTCGCCGACGAGCCGCACGCGCACTGCGCCGTGCGGTGCCGGGGGCGTCCAGGCGCCGTCGGCCCCGACCGTGACCCCCGGCCCGGCGGGGACCGTCTCGCGCTCACCGATCCGCCGGCGCGGCGCGCCGATCGCGTGCACGACGGCGGTGCTCGCGTCCCCCGCGAACGTCCACGCCCCGTAGAGGCCGAGGTGGACGCGCAGCCAGCGCACGTCGTCGCCGACCGGCGCGGCCACGGCGCCAGGGCCCGCGGCGGCCCCCGACGTGGCGAAGCCGAGGAAGAGCTGCTTGCCCCACGCCTCGCTCGCGACGAGCACGTGGCCGTCGAGCAACGCGGCACCGGCGGCGAACCTGCCCTGCGGGCTGCTCACTGCGAGGCGCTCGCCGACGAACAGCTCGCCGAACGCCCGCGCGAGGCGGTGGACGGTGTGACCCTCGGGCACGTCAGGCCGAGGTGCCGCGCGCCGCCTCGTACGCCGCGAGCTGGTTGATGCGGCGCTGGTGGCGCTCGTCGTCGCTGAACGGCTCGGCGAGGAACGCGTCGACGAGCTCGACGGCCTCGTCGACGGAGTGCTGGCGCGCACCGACCGCCACGACGTTCGCGTCGTTGTGCTGGCGCCCGAGCCGCGCCGTCTCGAGGTTCCACGCGAGCGCGGCGCGCACGCCGTCGACCTTGTTGGCGGCGATCTGCTCGCCGTTGCCCGACCCGCCGATGACGACGCCGAGCGATCCGGGCTCCGCGACGACCGCCTCGCCCGCCGCGAAGCAGAACGACGGGTAGTCGTCCTGCGCGTCGTACGTGTGGGCGCCGTGGTCGACGACGTCGTGGCCCGCGGCCTCGAGGTGCTCGACGAGGTGGGTCTTGAGCTCGTAGCCGGCGTGGTCCGCGGCGAGGTGAACGCGCATGCGCCCATCATGCCGCAGGCGGGGGCCTCGACGTCGGGCCGAGGCCGTAGCCTGAGACGCATGACACAGACCTCCCCTCTGTCCACGTCCGTCGACCCGGGCGAGCCGCGCTCCGGCATCGACCTCGAGGCTCTCGACCCCGCGACCCGCCCTCAGGACGACCTCTACCGCCACGTCAACGGCCGGTGGCTCGCGACGCACGAGATCCCCGCCGACCGCGCCATGGACGGCGCGTTCCGCGCGCTGCACGACCAGGCCGAGGTGCACGTGCGCGAGATCATCACCGACCTCGGGGAAGCGGTCGCCTCCGGCGCCGAGGACGTCGGCGCGGACGCCGCGAAGGTGGGCGCGCTCTACGCGAGCTTCATGGACACGGACACCATCGAGGCCCTCGGCACCACGCCGCTGCAGAGCGACCTGAGCCTGATCTCGCTCGCGACGACGCAGGCCGAGCTCACCGGCGCGCTCGGCGCGCTGCAGCGCACGGGTGGCGCCGGGGCGGTCGGGTTCTGGGTCGACAACGACGCGAAGGACCCGGAGCGCTACGTCGCGTACCTCTACCAGTCCGGGCTTGGCCTACCGGACGAGGCGTACTACCGCGAGGACCAGTACGTACCCGTGCGCGAGAAGTACGCGCCCCACGTCGCGCGCATGCTGACGTTCGCCGGCGTGACCGCGGAGACCTGGGGCGCGGCGCCCGAGGAGGCCGCCGAGCGGATCCTGGCGCTGGAGACGAAGCTCGCCGCGAAGCACTGGGACGTCGTGCGCGACCGCGACGCCGACCTCACCTACAACCCCCGTACGCTCGCCGCGCTCACGGTGGAGGCGCCCGGCTTCGACTGGCGGGCCTGGGTGCTCGCGCTCGGTGCGCCGCAGGGCTCGCTCGACGACGTCGTCGTGCGCGAGCCGGACTTCGCGCAGGGCTTCGCCGAGCTCTGGGCGAGCGAGCCGCTCGAGGACTGGAAGCTCTGGATGGTCTACCACCTGGTGAGCGCCCGGGCCCCGTACCTCACGGACGAGCTGGTCGAGGCGAACTTCGACTTCTACGGCCGCACGCTGTCGGGCGCGCAGGAGGTGCGCGAGCGCTGGAAGCGGGGCGTCTCGGTCGTCGAGGGCGCGCTGGGCGAGGCCGTGGGCGCGCAGTACGTGGCGCGGCACTTCCCGCCCGCGCACAAGGCACGCATGGAGGAGCTCGTCGCCTACCTCGTCGCCGCCTACCGCGAGTCGATCTCCACGCTGGACTGGATGACGGCCGAGACCAAGACCAAGGCGCTCGCCAAGCTGGAGGCGTTCACGCCGAAGATCGGCTACCCGGTGAAGTGGCGCGACTACTCCGCGCTCGTCGTCGAGCCGGACGACCTCGTGGGCAACGTGCGGCGCGCGCACGCGTTCGAGCAGGACCGCGAGCTGGGCAAGATCGGCAAGCCGCTCGACCGCGACGAGTGGTTCATGACGCCGCAGACCGTCAACGCCTACTACAACCCGGGCATGAACGAGATCGTCTTCCCCGCCGCGATCCTCCAGCCGCCGTTCTTCGACCCCGAGGCCGACGACGCGGTGAACTACGGCGGCATCGGCGCCGTGATCGGCCACGAGATCGGTCACGGCTTCGACGACCAGGGCTCCAAGTACGACGGCGCGGGTCGGCTCGAGGACTGGTGGACCGCCACGGACCGTGCGGAGTTCGAGAAGCGCACGAAGGCGCTCATCGCCCAGTACGACGTGTTCCGCCCGGCGCAGCTCGGCGAGGACGGCCCGCACGTGAACGGCGCGCTGACGATCGGCGAGAACATCGGCGACCTCGGCGGGCTCTCGATCGCGCTCAAGGCCTACCGCATCGCACTCGGTCGCCCCCTGGCCGAGGCGCCCGTGATCGACGGCCTCACGGGCATCGAGCGCGTGTTCCTCGGCTGGGCCCAGGTGTGGCAGTCGAAGGGCCGCGACGAGGAGGTCGTGCGCCGGATCGCGACCGACCCGCACTCCCCCAACGAGTTCCGCTGCAACGGCGTGGTCCGCAACGTCGACGAGTTCTACGAGGCGTACGGCGTCGGCCCCGACGACGCGCTGTACCTCGCTCCTGAGGAGCGCGTGCGCATCTGGTGAGACGGGCGAGGGCCCGTGGCGGACCGACGTCCGCCATGGGCCCCCGCTGTTTCGGGCGTCAGAGCGTGCGGATGCCCGCCCGGGCGATCGTGAACCCCTCGCCGGTGGCGTCGTCGCGGCACGTCATGCCGGTCTCGGCACTGTCGCACGTGTAGCCGCCGACGGCTTTCGACGAGCCGTAGGCGAGGATCGCGACGTCCGCCGTGGCAGGCTGCGGCTGCTCCGCCGCGGGGACGCACGGCGTGGAGACCCCGGCGTCGTCGAGCACGACGCGGTAACCCTGCGTGCCCTCGCACCCGTCGACGGGTGCCGGCTGGGTCGCCAGCTGGGCGATCTCGCACGTGACGCCGACGTCCGTCACCTCGCACGTGATGTTCCGCGACTCGGACGCGAACGTCTCGGAGACCGTCGGCTCCGCGTCGGGTGTCTCGCCGGTCCCCTCGGTCGCGGTCGCGGCCGGCGGCGTCGTGCCCTGCGCGGCAGGGTCGTCCTTGTCGTCCCCGCCGAGGAGCGAGATCGCGAAGACCACCGCGCCGATGACGAGCAGCACGTCGACCACGATGAAAGCGATCCAGCCCGGGCTCAGCCGGTCCGACCCGCGGCCGCCCCGACGCTCTCCTCCACCGCCGCCACGGCTCGCCGGCGGCCGGGTCGTCCCCGAACCGCCCGCACCACCGGGCGCGCGAGCCGCCGGAGCCGCTGCGGCGGCGGGCGGGTGGTAGGCGGGCTGCGTCGCGGGAGCCTGCCCGGAGTACGAGGCCGCGGGCGCTGCGTAGCCGTTCGGCGTGTGCTCGGCGGCGTACGCGGGCCGGCTCGCAGCAGACCCCACCGGAGCTGCGGTCGCGAACCCGTTCTGCTCCGTGGCGTACCGGACGCGCTGCGGCGGCGCCGGGTAGGCGGTGGCGGACGGCGCTGGCACGGCGGGTTGCGCGGCGGTCGGCAGCTGCGTGACGGCGGTGACGTGCTGGACGGTCGTCGGCTGGAAGGCGACGGCCGGCGCGACCACGGTCGGCTGCCCGTCCGCGGGGGTGGCGCGGGACGCCGGCGCCTGCTGGGCCGTCGGGCCCGACGTCGGTGCGTACGACGGCGGCGGCCCCGCCTGGAGCGAGGGCGCCGGCGGGTACGTGACGGTGTGCTGGGCGTCGTCCCGGCCGCCCGCGAACCCCGGCACGCCACCGGGCGGCGGCGGCGGGGGTGGCACGGGTACGTTCGGGGACATGCTCGGCTCCTCGCGGGCTCCTCGTCGGTCTCGCCCGGTGCGACCGGGCGGCGGGGCCCCTGACAGCGCCCGCAACCTGACGAAGCATGGCACGACGCACCCGTGCGGGTCGAACCCCGCGGGGTCGGACGTCAGTCGAAGACCGGCCCCTGGGTGCGCGTGCGCTTCATCTCGAAG
This sequence comes from Cellulosimicrobium sp. BMG9.22, assembly GCF_059159975.1. Taxonomy (NCBI): domain Bacteria; kingdom Bacillati; phylum Actinomycetota; class Actinomycetes; order Micrococcales; family Promicromonosporaceae; genus Cellulosimicrobium; species Cellulosimicrobium sp. BMG9.22. Next base: position 15,161 of record NZ_JBZGBY010000047.1, read on the forward strand.
AAGCCCGGCGTGCCCGCGACGAGGACGCACCCGTCCCACAGCCGACCTGCGGCTTCGCCCTTCGGCGCGGGCGTCACGACGGGACCGAAGAACGCCGTGTCGCCGAACGCGACGACGGGCGTGCCGACGTCCTCGCCCACGCGACCGATGCCCTCGGCGTGCGACGCGCGCAGCTGCTCGTCGTACGCGTTCGAGCGTGCGGCGTCGGCCAGGGACGCGGGCAGCCCGACCTCGGCGAGCGCCTCGGCCAGCACGGCGTCGTAGTCCTCACGGCCGCCCGGGTGCAGACGCGTGCCGATGGCGTCGTAGAGGGGCTTGACGACGTCGTCCCCGTGCTCGACGCGTGCCGCGGTGACCACGCGCACCGGCCCCCACGCCTTGTCCATGAGGTCGCGGTACGTCGACGGCAGCTCGCGGCCCTCGTTGAGCACCGCGAGGCTCATGACGTGCCAGCGCACCGTGACGTCGCGCACCTGCTCGACCTCGCCCATCCAGCGACTGGTCATCCACGCCCACGGGCACACGGGGTCGAACCAGAAGTCGGCGACGCGCACGTCGTTCTCGGTCGCGGTGGTCTCGGACGTCGCGGTGAGGGTCACGGGACGGATCTCCTTCGTCGTGGACGGCCGGTGAGCCGGTCCGCCGGTCGGTGCGGCGCGGTGCGCCCGGGGCACATTCCCCCTGAGTCTCGACGCTGCGCGGAGGCAGCGTATTCCCGGGAGCGAGCGCGGGCGTGCGTGGGATGATCGTCCGTGGCCCACAGGCCGCCGTCGAGGCCGGATCAAGGCCCGACCCGAGACCGAGGAGATGCAGTGCCCGGAGAGAACCTCACCCGTGCCGAGGCGAGCGAGCGCGCGGGGATCGTCGGCGTCCAGTCCTACGACGTCGCGCTCGACCTGACGACGGGCGCGACGACGTTCGCGTCGACGACCGTGGTGCGGTTCACCGCGACCGAGGGGGCGAGCACGTTCGTCGACCTCGTCGCGCCGGGCGTGCGCGAGGTCGTGCTCAACGGTCGGTCGCTGGACCCGGCGGACGTCTTCGCGGACTCGCGCATCGCGCTCGACGGCCTGGCCGCCGAGAACGAGCTGCGGGTCGTCGCGGACTGCGCGTACACGAACACGGGCGAGGGCCTGCACCGGTTCGTCGACCCGGTCGACGGCGAGGTGTACCTCTACACGCAGTTCGAGGTACCGGACTCACGCCGCGTCTTCGCGGTGTTCGAGCAGCCCGACCTCAAGGCGACCTTCGCCTTCACGGTGACGGCGCCCGCCGCGTGGCAGGTCGTCAGCAACCAGCCCACCCCCGAGCCTGAGGCACTGGGGACGACGGCGGACCCGACCGGGACCGGCGCGGGCGACGTCGAGGTCGCGCGCTGGGCGTTCGAGCCGACGCCGCGCATCTCCTCCTACATCACCGCACTCGTCGCCGGGCCGTACGTCGTCGAGCGGAGCGAGCTCACGTCGTCGGACGGACGCACGATCCCGCTCGGTGTGTTCTGCCGCGCCTCGCTCGCGGACCACATGGACGCCGACTACGTGTTCGACAAGACCCGCGAGGGCTTCGCGTTCTTCGAGAGCGCGTTCGAGCACCCGTACCCGTTCGACAAGTACGACCAGCTCTTCGTGCCCGAGTACAACATGGGCGCGATGGAGAACGCCGGGTGCGTGACGTTCACCGAGACGTACGTGTTCCGCTCCAAGGTCACCGACGCCGTGAAGGAGCGGCGTGTCGTGACGATCCTCCACGAGCTCGCGCACATGTGGTTCGGCGACCTCGTCACCATGAAGTGGTGGAACGACCTCTGGCTCAACGAGTCGTTCGCGGAGTACGCGTCGACGCTCGCCACCGCCGAGGCCACCGAGTGGACCGAGGCGTGGACGACGTTCACCGCGATGGAGAAGTCGTGGGCCTACCGCCAGGACCAGCTCCCCTCGACGCACCCGATCGTCGCGACGATCAACGACCTCGAGGACGTCTTCGTCAACTTCGACGGCATCACGTACGCCAAGGGCGCGTCCGTGCTCAAGCAGCTCGTCGCGTGGGTCGGCCAGGAGCAGTTCCTCGCGGGCGTCGCGGCGTACTTCCGCAAGCACGCCTGGGGCAACACCGAGCTGCGAGACCTCCTGGTCGAGCTCGAGGCCACGAGCGGGCGCGACCTCACCGAGTGGTCGGCCAAGTGGCTCGAGACGGCCGGGGTGAACACGCTGCGCCCCGAGATCGAGGTCGACGCGCACGGTCGCGTCGTGTCGTTCGCCGTGCTGCAGTCCGCCACCGCGGACCACCCGACGCTCCGCCCGCACCGGCTCGGCATCGGCTTCTACGACCTGGTCGACGGCGCGCTGACGCGGGTGCACCGCGCCGAGGTGGACGTCGACGGCGCGCGGACCGACGTGCCCGAGCTACTCGGTCTCGACCGCCCCCAGCTCGTCCTGCTCAACGACGAGGACCTGGCCTACGCCAAGATCCGGCTCGACCCCACGTCCTTGCAGGTGGCCGACGAGCACCTCGCGGACCTCACCGACCCCCTCGCGCGATCGCTCGTGTGGGGGTCGGCATGGGACGCGACGCGCGACGGCGAGACGCCCGCGAGCGACTACGTCCGGCTCGTCCTCGCCAACATCGCGCGCGAGACCGAGTCGACGACGATCCGCACGACGCTCAACCAGCTCGCGCTCGCGGTGAAGTCCTACGTGACGCCCGAGCGACGCACGGAGACGCTCGAGCACGTCGGCGACGTCCTGTGGTCGCTCGCCCAGGAGGCGACGGCGGGTTCCGACCTGCAGTTCCAGCTCGTGAAGTTCTTCGCCCACCTCGCCTCCACGCCCGCCCACGGTGCCGCGCTGCGCTCGCTGCTCGACGGCTCGGCCGCGCTCGACGGGCTCGAGATCGACACCGACCTGCGCTGGGAGATCCTCGAGGGCCTCGTGCTGCTCGACCTCGCGGCCGACGACGAGATCGAGGCGACCCTCGTCGAGGACTCGACGGCGACCGGTCAGCAGTCGGCCGCGCGCGCCCGCGCCACCGTCCCGACCTCCGACGCCAAGCGGGCCGCGTTCGACCGCCTCGTCGGCTCGGACGACGCACCGAACGCGATCGTGCGCGCCACGACCCTCGGGTTCCAGCACGTCAACGACCCCGCGTCGCTCGCCCCGCTCGTCGGCGCGTACTTCGACGCGCTCCTCCCCCTGTGGGACGAGCGGTCGTACCACATCGCGGAGGCGCTCGTCACGGGCCTCTACCCGGCGCCGCTCGCCAACGCGGCCCTGCGCGACTCAACGCAGGACTGGCTCGACGCCAACGCCGACGCGGCCCCCGCGCTGCGCCGACTGGTCGTCGAGAACCTCGCCGGCGTCGAGCGCGCCCTCACCGCCCAGGCCGCCGACGCCTGACCCGGTCGCCCGTCGGCGCACCGTCGGTCCGCCGACGGTGCGCCGGGCGGGGCCGGTGCGCCGGGCGGGGCCGGTGCGCCGGGCGTGCCGTGGTCGGGTCCGCGGGTGGAGCGGCGTCGGTGCTCGGGCTGGGTCGGGCGATTCGTGGTCGGGTCCGCGTGCGGGGCGGCGTCGGTGCTCGGGCTGTCCGCGCCGTCA
>NZ_JBZGBY010000048.1:0-18394 GCF_059159975.1 Cellulosimicrobium sp. BMG9.22
CGACCACGACGCGGCGCCCCCACCCACCCCGCCCAGCATCGCCTCACCTTGGTCATCGCTCGCCCGGGCGACCGCCCGGGCGGCGGTCCGGGCATCTGGCTGGGTCGGTCGGTGGGCTCACCGCCGGGCGGATGCCTAGCGGGTGCTGGGCCGGGCAGGTCGGTGGGCTCACCGCCGGGCGGATGCCTAGCGGGTGCTGGGCCGGGCAGGTCGGTGGGCTCGCCCTCGCGCGCCGCGGACCCGACCCGCGGGCCTGAGACCCGACCACGACCCGCGGACCCGAGAACTGACAACCGTCGGTCAGGAGACGAAGCCCTCGAGCTCGGCGCGGTCGACGGGACCGTCGCGGTGGATGAGCTGCTTGATGTCGTCCATCTGCTCCCACACGTTGACCGCCATGCCGGCCTCGACGCGGCCGTCCTTGACCCAGAAGGCCACGAGCTCGCGGCCAGGGAGCGAGCCGGAGACGACGACCTCGTCGTACGCGTCGGGGCCGGCGACGAAGCCGAGGTACTCCATGCCGACGTCGTACTGGTCGGAGAAGAAGTAGGGGAGCTCGGGGTAGGGGTCGGTGGCGCCGAGCATTGCACGTGCGGCGTGCGGGCCCTGGTTGAGCGCGGTCGCCCAGTGCTCGACGCGCACGGACCGCCCGTAGCGGGCGGACGGGACGCTCGCGATGTCGCCCGCGACGAAGACATCAGGGTCGGTGGTCTGGAGCGTGGCGGAGGCGACGACGCCGCCCGTCGTCGAGTCGATCGGGAGCCCGGCGGCCTCCGCCAGCCCGACGTTCGGCACCGCACCGACGGCGACGAGCACGAGGTCCGCCTCGACGCGCATGCCGTCTGCGGTCTCGACGCCCGTCGCACGGCCGCCCTCGCCGGAGACTCCCGTGACCTGGGCGCGACGGTGGAGGTGGACGCCGTGGTCCGTGTGGACCTGGCCGTAGAGCTCGCCCATCTCCGGGCCGAGCACCCGCTCGAGCGGGTGCGTGCCGAGCCCGATCACCGTGACGTCGAGCCCGAGCGTGCGCGCGGACGCCGCGACCTCGAGCCCGATCCACCCGTCGCCGACGATCGCGAGCCTGCCGGCGCCGTCCCCCTTCGCCGTCCGGAGCGCGGCTGCGAGGGCCTCGCTCTCGTCGAGCGTCCGCAGCTCGTGCACGCCGTCCAGGTCGCTGCCGGGCAGCGGGATCCGCCGCGGGTCCGAACCGGTCGCGAGCAGGAGCTTCTCGTAGGCGAGCTCGTGGCCGTCGGCGAAGGTCACGCGGTGCTCGGCGACGTCGAGTGCGGTGGCCGTCGTACCGGTGAGGAGTGCGACGTCGTGCTCGGCGTACCAGTCGGCGTCGAGCGGGAACACAGAGTCGCGTTCCACCTCGCCGCGCAGGTAGTCCTTGGAGAGCGGTGGGCGCTCGTAGGGGGCATGGGGCTCGCGCGCGACCACGGTCAGCTCGCCGTCGTAGCCCTCGTCGCGGAGCGTCTCGACCGCTTTCGCGGCGGCGAGGCCGCCTCCGACGACGACGTAGCCTCCAGCACTCATGGCAACCTCCGCGACCCTCGGGACTCGGCAACTCTGCGGACGGCCCCAGTCTGGCGCGGCAGAGCAACCGCTGCCCGACGACGCCGTGCCCCGTCGCGACCGCGCGACGTCAGGAGGAGCTCCCGTGCCGGGTGGTGGAACGACGAGAGGCCCGGAATCCCTGAGGATTCCGGGCCTCTCGACTGGTCGGGGTGACAGGATTTGAACCTGCGACCTCTTCGTCCCGAACGAAGCGCGCTACCAAGCTGCGCCACACCCCGATTTGCTGGTCCACGTGACGTCGGACGGAAGATCCGTCCTTTCCCGCGGGAAGCCTGCCCAGAATAGCCGACGAAGTGCCGTGCGACGAAACTCGATTCCAGTGATCCCGCCGACACCCGCTCGCGGGGCCACCACGGCCGACCCGTCGGGCGTTGTCGGCCCGGATGACAGCCCCGACGTCAGCGTGATGTGAGCGTGAGCAGCGTCGCCTCCGGGCGGCACGCGAACCGCACCTGGGCGTACGGCGACGTCCCCGCACCTGCGGAGACGTGGAGCCAGGTCGAGCCCTCGCCGCCCGCCTCGTCAGGACGAGGCCCGGGCCAGCCGTGCAGTCCCTTGGCGCGCTTGCGGTCGATGTCGCAGTTCGTCACGAGCGCGCCGAACCCCGGCACGCACAGCTGCCCCCCGTGGGTGTGGCCGGCGAGGACCAGGTCCGCGCCGTCGTCGCGCATGTCGTCGAGGACGCGACGGTAGGGCGCGTGGGTGACGCCGAGGCGGAGGTCGGCGTCACCGCCTGCAGAGGCGGCGCCGTCGTCGGGACGCGCGGGGAAGACGTCACGGTCGAGGTGCGGGTCGTCGACGCCGACGAGGTCGATGTGCAGGCCCCCGACCTCGACGACGCCGCGACGGTTGGTGAGGTCCGCCCAACCCGCGTCGCGGAACGCGGCCGCGAGCTCGGCCGCCGGCAGCAGGCGTGCCTCGCCGGCGGACGGCAGGCGGGCGTCGGGCAGGAGGTAGCGCGCGGGGTTCTTGGGCACCGGCGCGTAGTAGTCGTTCGACCCCATGACGAACGCGCCGGGGGTCGTGGAGAGCAGCGGCTCCAGCGCGTGCAGCAGCGGATCGAGCGCGTCGACGTGCGCGAGGTTGTCGCCGGTGTCGACGACGAGGTCCGGCTCGAGCGCGGCGAGCGACCGGACCCACTCGATCTTGCGCCGCTGCGTCGGGATCAGGTGCAGGTCCGACACGTGCAGGACGCGCAGGTCGCGAGCCCCCGGTGGCAGGACGGGGACCGTCACCTCGCGCAGCGTGAAGAGCTTCGTCTCGACGTGCGCGTACGCGACACCCACCGCGCCGACTACCGCGAGCGCACCGATCCCGCGCAGGGCACGACGCCGTCCGACGGCGCTCAGCCGTTGCCCCCGCCGCCGAGGTTCTCGAGCCAGTCCCCGAGGGCGTTCTCGTCCCGACCCGACCCGTTCCCGCGGTCACCGCGGTCACCGCGGTCGCCACCGTCCGCACCGGCCGGCGGAGCTGCGGGCGGCGGAGCCGCTGGCGGGGGCGTCCCACCCTCGGGGGCAGCGGGCGGGGCGGTCGGCGGCGGCGGCGCGGGAGCGTTGATCTTGCCCCAGTCCGGTGCGGCGAAGCCCGGCGCCGGCTGGCCGGCGAGGATCTGGTTCATGTAGTTGCGCCACGTCGGCGCCGCGAGGCTCGAGCCGTACCAGTTCCTGAGGGTGCGGCCGTTGATCGTGAAGCCCTCGTTCATCGCGACGTCGTTCTCGGCGTTGCCGATCCACACGGCCGTCGTGACCTGGGGCGTGTAGCCGATGAACCAGGTGTGCTTGTTCAGGTTCGCGGTACCCGTCTTGCCCGCAGCGGGCCGGCCGTCCGCCAGTGCGTTGCCCCGGCCTGAGCCCTCGGTCAGCACCTGCTGAAGGGCGAACGTCACGGTGTTGGCGATCGCCGGGTCGATGACGTTCGGTTGGCAGTTCGCCGAAGGGACCGGGAGCTCCTCGCCGTTCGTGCTGAGAACGCGGGTGATCGCGATCGGCGAGCAGTAGGTCCCGCCGCTGGCGAAGGTCGCGTATGCCGCCGCCATGTGCAGCGGGGAGGAGTTCTGCGTCCCGAGGATCATGGCCGGGACGATCTCGATGTCCGGGTTGTCCTTCTCCGACGGCGTGAACCCCGCCGCCTTGGCCGTGTTCGCGACGCCGCACAGGTCGAGCCTGCTCGCGATCGTCGTGTACGCCGTGTTCACGGAGTCGTACGTCGCCTTGAGGACGGACATCGAACCCGCGCCGTCACCGTCGGAGTTCGCCGGGGTCCAGGGGTCGTTGCCGAGGCGCTTGCAGCTCGCACGGAAGTCGCGGCTGCCGATCCAGGTGCGCTTGTTGGCGCTCACCGTCTCGTACAGCGAGTGGCCGTCGCGAAGCCACTCGGCGAGGACGAACGGCTTCCACGTCGAGCCCGGGGAGAAACCGGTCGACCCGCCGTGCAGCTCGTCGGTGTTGTAATTCACGGCCGTCGTGTTGGGCGCGGGCTCCAGCGTGTTGTCGAACGCGCGGTTCTGCGCCATCGCGAGGATCTTGCCCGTGCCGGGCTCGATCGAGACGATCGCGTCCTCGATCTGGCTCGGATCGTCCGCCGGGACGGCGGCCGCCGCATGCTGTTCCGCCGCTGCCTGCATCGCCGGGTTGAGCGTCGTGAAGATGTCGAGACCGCCGCGGTAGAGGAGCGCCTCACGGTCCGCCTCGGTCTCGCCGAAGGCGGGATCCGAGATGATGATCTTCGTGACGTAGTCGCAGAAGAACGCGGCGCCACCTGCTCCCTGGCACCCCACGGAGATCGGCTGGATGTTCAACGTGTCGACGAGCGGGGTCTTCCACCCGGTGTCGTACTCCTCCTTGGTGATGTACCCCTGCTGGTACATCTGGTTGAGCACGATGTTGCGGCGCTGCTGCGACGCCTCCGGGTTCGTCGTCGGGTCGTAGGTCGACGGTGCCTTCGTGATCCCCGCGATGGTCGCCGCCTGGATCGCCGTGAGGTCCTTCGCGCTCGCGCCGAAGTAGTGCTGCGCCGCGGTCTCGACACCGTAGACCGACCGGCCGAACTGCGCGATGTTGAGGTAGCCCTGGAGGATCTCCTCCTTGGTCATCCGCTTCTCGAGCGAGATGGCCAGCTTCGCCTCGCGCGCCTTGCGGCCGAGGGTGTCGTCCCGTGCCTCGTGCTGGGCCATCACGTCGTCGTCGCGCACGGCCTGCTCGATGAGCACGTTCTTCACGTACTGCTGCGTGAGCGTCGAGGCGCCCTGTGTCGACCCGCCCGTCATGTTGTTCACGACGGCGCGGGGGATGCCCTCGACGTCGACCCCGCCGTGCTCCCAGAACCGCTTGTCCTCGATCGCGATGACGGCGTTCTTCATGTAGTCCGACACCTGGTCGAGCGGGACCACGATGCGGTTCTCGGTGTAGAACGTCGCGAGCTTCGTCGTCCCGTCGTTGGCGTAGATGCGCGACTGCTCGGCCAGCGGACCGGGCTCGAGGTCCTCGGGCAGCTCGTCGAACACCTCGACGGCCGTGTCGGTCGCGGTGTTCGCGCCCGCGGCCAGCGGGACCAGCAGCCCGGCGGCGAGCACGCCACCGACGCCGGCGACCAGCACGAACGCCAGAAGAAGGGCGATCAGCTGGTACGCGTTGATCTGCCGGCCGCGAGGACGCACAGGGGAAGCCATGGTGCCAACCCTACGGGAGCGACCCTGGGAGGGGCCCGGAAACCCGGGCCTCGGCGGTGTGCGGGTTGTGTGAGCATCCCGAGGCGCCGCCCGGTTACGCTCGCCCCATGGCAACCACCTGGGAGTACGCGACCATCCCCCTGATCATCCACAACACCAAGGCGGTCCTCGACCAGTGGGGCTCCGACGGCTGGGAGCTCGTGCAGGTCGTCACCGGCCCCGACGGCAACGGCCTCGTCGCCTACCTCAAGCGCCCGACCGGCGAGAAGTAGTGAGCGGTTTCCCCGCCGGGACGATCGCCGCGCGCCTCGCGGAGCTGGGCATCTCGCTCCCCGAGGTCGCGGCGCCGGTCGCGGCGTACGTGCCGGCCGTCCGCTCGGGTCGCTACGTCCACACCTCCGGTCAGCTCCCGTTCGTCGACGGCGCACTGCCCGCCACCGGCAAGGTCGGTGAGGGCGAGGGCCTCGTCCCGCCCGCCGACGCCGCGGCCCTCGCCCGCGTCTGCGCGCTCAACGCCCTCGCGGCCGTGCACGACGTCGTCGGCAACCTCGACCAGGTCGTCCGCGTCGTCAAGGTCGTCGGCTTCGTCGCGAGCGACCCGTCGTTCACCGGCCAGCCCGCCGTGATCAACGGCGCGAGCAACCTGCTCGGCGAGATCTTCGGCGAGGCGGGCGTCCACGCCCGCAGCGCCGTCGGCGTAGCGGTCCTCCCGCTCGACGCCCCGGTCGAGGTCGAGATCGTCGTCGAGCTCGCGGAGTAGTTCCCTCACGAAAGGTGGGTTCCGCTCCCGCGGGGTTCCCGGGTGACCGCCTGTCCGGTCACCACCGCGGGGTTCCCGGGTGGCGGCGGCGGGTCTACCATCCGCGGCGCTCGTTCCTCGCGCCGCTCCCGCCAGACCCACCACGACCCGCCGCCGCCACCCGTCCACCCCGCTCGGCGGTCGTCTCACCCTCGCGGCGAGTCCCTCGTGCCGAGCCCTGGGTTGTGGAGGCAGGGCGGTGTGCGGGTGGCGCGTACCCGGGGGTTCGACGCCGAGCCCTGGGTTGTGAGGCATGGTCGAGTCGGAGTGGCGCGTCACCCGGGGTTCGGCGCTGCGACCGCGGGGCTGCGTCGTCGGCGGCGGGCCCAGAGCAACCGGCCGCCGTCGCGCAGGCCGAGGCGAGGCGCCTCGACAGGCTCGCGACGCCGTCAGGCGGGGTGCTCAGCCACCGACCGAGACGAGACGACGCCGGAGGGTGCGGGTGGGGGCGCCGCGTCGTGGTGGGTCTGGCGGGAGCGGGCGAGGAACGAGCCCGCGGATGGTAGACGCGGCGCCCCCACCCGCACCCTCACCCAGGGCGACCACGACACCGCAGAGGCGAAACCTCAGCGGGCGCGGCGCTCCAGGCGGTCGAGGTCGAGCAGGACGACGGCGCGGCCCTCGCGGCGGACCCAGCCGCGCGTCGCGAAGTCGGCGAGCGCCTTGTTGACGGTCTCGCGCGACGCGCCGACGAGCTGGGCGAGCTCTTCCTGCGTCAGGTCGTGCGCGACGCGGACGCCCTCGTCGGTCTCCTCGCCGAAGCGGGTGGAGAGGTCGAGGAGCGCCTTGGCGACGCGGCCGGGGACGTCGGAGAAGACGAGGTCGGCGAGCGTCTCGTTGGTGCGGCGCAGGCGGCGTGCCAGGGCGTTGAGCAGGTGCTTGGCGACGCTCGGGTGCTTCTCGATCCACTCGACGAGCTGGTCGTGCCCGAGCTCGTAGATGACGGAGTCGGCGACCGAGCTGGCGGTCGCGGTGCGGGGGCCCGGGTCGAAGAGGGAGAGCTCGCCGAACATCTCGCCGGGGCCGAGGATCGACAGGAGGTTCTCGCGGCCGTCGTTGGACCGCCGGCCGAGCTTGATCTTGCCGTTCGCGATCACGTAGAGACGGTCTCCCGGCTCGCCTTCGCGGAAGAGCACGTCGCCGCGCGAGAGCTCGATCTGCTGCATCGACTCGAAGAGGGTGCGCGTCTCGTCCGCGTCCATGGTCGCGAACAGGGGGGCGGAGAGCACAACGTCGTCGTCCACGCGGGGTGTCCTATCGTCTCGTCCTCGTGATGTTCCAGGGCAATTCTGCCCTACGGCTGCAACTCGGGTGTCGGACGTGGCCGCTACGGTGGGCTCGTGACCACCACGGAGACCGCTCGCACGGGGCCGGCGAGGCCCGAGTCGCGCCTCGCGCTGGTGCGGCGGGCGCGGCGCATCAACCGTGAGCTTGCCGCCACGTACCCGGACGCGCACTGCGAGCTGGACTTCACGACGCCGCTCGAGCTGCTGGTCGCGACGGTCCTCTCGGCGCAGACGACGGACAAGCGCGTGAACCTCACGACGCCGGCGCTGTTCGCGAAGTATCCCGACGCCGCGGCGTACGCGGGCGCCGACCGCGGCGAGCTGGAGGAGATCCTGCGGCCCACCGGCTTCTTCCGGGCGAAGGCGCAGTCGGTGATCGGCCTCGGTCAGGCGCTCGTGGAGCGGTTCGACGGCGAGGTGCCGGCGCGGTTGACGGATCTCGTGACCCTGCCGGGGGTCGGGCGCAAGACGGCGAACGTCGTGCTCGGCAACGCGTTCGGCGTGCCGGGCCTGACGGTCGACACGCACTTCGGGCGGCTCGTGCGCCGGCTCGGGTGGACCACGGAGGAGGACCCGGTCAAGGTCGAGCAGGTGGTGGGCGGGCTGATCGAGAAGTCGGAGTGGACGATGCTGTCGCACCGGCTGATCTTCCACGGCCGACGCGTGTGCTTCGCCCGCAAGCCCGCGTGCGGGGCGTGCAGCGTCGCGCAGTGGTGCCCGTCGTTCGGCGTGGGGGAGACCGACCCGGAGAAGGCGGCGAAGCTCGTCAAGACGAGCTGACCCGCGGGCCGGTCAGGTGCCGGTCAGTCCCGGGACGTGCGCGGCAGCCAGTCGAGCAGGAGGTCCGTGACGACGTCCGGCGCCTCCTCGGGCAGGAAGTGCCCGGCGTCGGGGACGACCTCGAACCGGAAGTCGCGCGCGAGCGCGGCGCCGTCGGCGTCGGCGAGCTCGCGGCGCAGCAGCCCGTCCTCCTCGGCATGGACCTGGAGCGCGGGGACGCCGACGGGGCGGCGCAGCGCGGCGAGGTAGCGCCGTCCGTCCGGGCGGGGCGTGGAGCGCACCGCCCAGCGCAGCGACTCCATCGCGGTGTGCGCCGCGAAGGGGATGCGCATGACGGTGCGGTAGGTCTCGACGACGTCGGGCGCGAAAGGTTCAGCCGCACCCGTCGCGAGGACCTCGTCGACGAGGTCGCCCCGGACGAGGGCACGCTCCGGCAGGGTGGGGACCTGGTAGAACGCGAGCTGACGCAGCGCGGCGGGGGTGAGCAGACGGTGCGCCGAGGTGTGCAGGCGAGCCGGGTGCGGTGCGGAGAAGGCGGCGACACCGGCGGTCACCGCGGGCTGCAGCGTCGCCATCGCCCACGCGAGGCTGCCGCCTGTTCCGTGCCCCACGACGACGGCGTTCCCCGCCCCGAGCGAGCGGATCACCCCGGCGACGTCGCGAGTGCGGGTCGGTGCGTCGTAGCCGATCGGGGGCTTGTCGGACGCGCCGACGCCGCGCAGGTCCATCGCAGCGACGCGGTAACCCGCGGCGGCGAGCGGCTCCATCTGGTGGCGCCACGCCCACCAGAACTGGGGGAACGAGTGGAGCAGGACGACGAGCGGCGGCCCGGGGTCGCGCACGCCGCGGTCCTCGGGGCCGGCGAGGGCCACGTGGAAGCGCGCGCCGTTGGCGGGGACGAACTCGTGGCGCCACGGCCCGTCGGGCAGGGCGGAGGTGAAGTCGGAGGGGTCGGCCGTCACCCGGAAGAACTTACCGGGCTGCCCGGTCCGTTCTCGGCCGACGAGCCGGTCGTGCTCCTCTCCGCCTCGGCCGGCACGTCCGCGGACGGCACGTCAGGGGCCGGGCGGCGGTCCTTCGGTGGGTCGAACCGGTAGCCGACGTTGCGCACCGTGCCGATGAGCTGCTCGTGCTCCGGCCCGAGCTTGGCGCGCAGCCGGCGCACGTGCACGTCGACCGTACGGGTGCCGCCGTAGTAGTCGTAGCCCCAGACCTCCTGCAGCAGCTGGGCGCGCGTGAACACGCGTCCGGGGTGCTGCACGAGGTACTTGAGCAGCTCGAACTCCTTGTAGGTGAGGTCGATGGGGCGCCCGCGCAGGCGGGCGGTGTAGCCGCTCGCGTCGATCGCGAGCTCGCCCGCGGAGATCTCCTGCGGTCCGTCGTCGGCGGGGCCGCGGGCCGAGCGCTCGATGACGAGGCGGAGCCTGGCCTCGACCTCGGCCGGCCCCGCGGCCTCGAGGAGGAGGTCGTCCGCGCCCCACTCGGCGGTGACGACCGTCAGGCCGCCCTCGGTGAGCACGAGGACGAGCGGCACGGTGAGCCCGGTCGCGTGCAGGAGCCGGCAGGTCGTGCGGGCCGCGGCGAGGTCGCGCCGCGCGTCGAGCAGCACGACGTCGGAGTCGGGGGCGTCGACGAGCGCCGACGGCTCCATGGGCAGGACCCGGATGCGGTGGGACAGCAGGCCGAGCGCGGGCAGGACCTCGACGGACCCGCCTGTCGCGGGGGTGAGGATGAGCAGATCGGCCATCCAGCACCTCCTTCCGGGTCGCAGGGCGCGCTCGGCGCCCCGGGCGTCGTCGCGTGGCGACCGGACCTGACGTCTCGCAGGGCGCGGCGCCACGTTCTCGGTCCGTGGGTGGTTACCGTATCGCGTGGAGAGCGGTACCACGGCGACGTCTCACGACCGACGTCGGGTCGCGTCGGCCGTGCTCGCCGGGGAGCGACGCTCCGCGAGACTCTGCAACACTCTGAGGCGTGCTGCACGACTCGACGCCCTTCTCCGGCCCCCGAGCGGGGCGCTGACCGCTCGTGGACCTCTCGACCCGCGCCGTCGTCACGGCGTGCCTCGCGGCGGGCGTCGCCGTCGCCGCGTTCTTCGGCCCCCTCCCGCTCGCCGGTGCGGCGGGCGCGCTCGCCCTGGTCGTCGCGATCGGCTGGCCGCGCCTGCTCGACGTCCCGGTCCACGGCGGGACGCGCGTGGTCATCGCCATCGCGGGCCTGGGCGCCGTCGCCGCCACGGCCGCGACCCGCGGCGAGCCGGCGCTGCGGCACCTGCCCGTCGTCCTCGCGCTGGCCGTCGTGCTGGCGTTCGTCGCAGAGCTGCTGCGCCGGGACGGACGTCCGCGTCTCGTGGAGTCCCTCGTGAGCACGGTGAGCGGGATCGTCGTGGCGACGTCGTGCGCGGGCTGGATCGCGACGGGCCGCACCGACGCGGGGGAGTCGCTCGTCGTGACCTGCGCGGTCGCGCTCGCGGTCGCGTCGGCGGTCTCGGCACTGCCGTTCGGCGGGTGGGCCAACGCGCTGCTGACGCTCGGGCTCGCGGTCGTCGCGGGGGGCGCCGTGGGGTACGTCATGCCCGACCTGGACCTGCTCAGCGGCGTGTGGTCGGGCGTCGTCGCGGGGCTCCTCGTGGCGTCGCTCCACGCGCTGTTCGACCAGCTGCCCGAGCTGCGCGGGCGACTGGGGGCCTTCTCGGCGACGGCGCTGCCCGTCGCCGTGGGCGGGACGCTGATCTTCGTCGTGGGCCGCGTGATCGTCGGATGACGCTCCCGCTCGGGACCGCCGTGCTCGTGCTCGCGGGGACGCTTCTCGTGACCGTCGGGCTCGGCGCATGGTGGCGACGGCGGCAGGGCGTCGTGCGGACGCGCGGGCGCGCCGGCACCCCTCGTCGCACGAGGGGCGCGAGCCGGGCGGGCACCGAGGAGGCCACGGTCGACTGGGCGGCTCACGGCGTCGAGCTGGGGAGCCGGCGCACGTTCGTCCAGCTCTCCGCGGAGCTCTGTGCTGCGTGCCGCTCGACCGCGCGCGTCCTCGCGGAGGTCGCGGCGGAGCACGACGACGTGACGCATCGTGAGATGGACGTCGACGACCACCCCGACCTGGTGCGAGCATTCGCCGTGCTGCGCACGCCGACCGTCCTCGTGCTCGACTCCCGTGGGCGGGAGGTCGCGCGCGCGAGCGGTGGCATGACGAGGAAGCAGGCGCTCGCGGCGCTGGCCGCCGGGAACGACCCCGAGGTCCTCCCGACGCGTGCGCGGCGCGCCTGACCGCCGCCCGACCGTCGTCGGACCCGACGACGACCCGCCCGTCCGAGGAGACCCGCATGAGTGACCACCCAGGCCGGGGCGCCGCCGCGCCGCAGCACGCAGGGATCGACCCTCGCGGCCCGCGGGCGGGCGCCGGCATGACGGCGCTGCTCCTCGCCGTGACGATCCTGCTGTGGACGTCGACGGCGGCCCTGGTCCTGCTCGCGGTGGTCGCCGCGAGCTTCCTGCTCGGGGCGGTGCGCGGCGCCCAGGGCACGTGGCAGGCGTGGGTCTACCGGGCGGCGATCCTGCCGCGCGTCGGCCCGACGGCGGAGCGCGAGGACCCGAGGCCGCCGCGGTTCGCGCAGATCGTCGGGCTCGTGATCACCGGTACCGGGGTCGTGCTCGGGCTCCTTGGCGTCACGGCGGCGGTACCCGTCGCCGCGGCGCTCGCGCTCGCCGCCGCGCTCCTCAATGCCGCGTTCGGGCTGTGCCTGGGCTGCGAGCTGTACCTGCTGCTGCGACGGGTCGTGCCGGCCCGCTGAGCCTCAGGCGGTGCGTTCGCGGTCGAACACGACCTCGCGCGCGGTCGAACACGACCTGAGGGTCGTTCTCGGCTGGATGACGACCCTCATGTCGTGTTCGGCGGGGTACGGGTCAGTACACGAGGGCCTGTGCGCCGTCGCGCAGCGCCTCCTCCACGAAGACAGCCGCGCCGGCGACGCGCACGCCGGGGAGCACGTCGTCTCCGGTGATGCCGCGCCGCGCGGCGCACTGCGTGCAGACGGTGAGGGTCCCCGCGGCGAGGACGGCGTCGAGGAGGTCGGACAGCGGTGCCGCCTGCTCGAGCTCGAGCTCGGCTGCGCGGCCCGGCAGCGCGAACCATGCGGCCTCGCCCGTGAGCCACACGCTGACCTCGACCCCGGCGGCGAGCGCGGCCGCGGCGACGGTGAAGGCCTGGTTCGCCGCCTCGGGACGGTCGAGGCCCGAGGTGGCCTTGACGACGAGCGAGCGGGACGGGGCAGGCGTGGTTCCGGTCACGCCGTCGAGCGTAGCGGCCCGCCTCGGGGCCCGTCGGCGCCGGTCCGTGGCCCCCGACGTCGGCCTCCTCGCACGGCCGGTAGGATCGGCCGCATGAGTCCGCACACTCTCGAGCTGATCTTCCTCGGCCTGCTCCTCGCGGCGACGGTCACCATCATGTGGTTCGCGGGGTACGTCGTCTACAAGCTCTACTGGGGCCAGCGCTGACGGATCCCGCCGTGCTGCGCCGCACGCGCCGCACGTCCGCGTCACCGCACCCGACTCCGAGAGGTGGTCGCTGATGCCGTTCGAGTTCCCCGAGGGCCTCGCGCCGGAGGTCTACCCGCTCGCCTGGCTCGTCGGGAGCTGGCGGGGCGAGGGCGTCGTCAAGTACCCGGGGATCGACGAGACACCCTTCGTCGCCGACGTCGTCTTCGACCACGACGGCGGACCGTACCTGCGCTACGCGTCGACGCTGCGCGTGGTCGAGCCCGAGGTCCCCGAGACCGTCCCCGACGAGGGGGAGTGGCCCGAGCGCGCCGCCGCCGCCCTCGACGCGGCGGCGGCCGACGCGCCGGTGTGGTCCACCGAGACCGGCTACTGGCGTGTGTCGAGCGACCGCCCCGACGGGCTCGAGGACGACCGGCACCCGCTCGAGGTGCTCCTCGCGGACGCGTCGGGTCGCGTCTCGGTGTACCTCGGCGCGGTGGGCAACGGGCGCGTCGACCTCGCGAGCGACCTCATCGCACGGACGTCGACGGCGTCGGACGTCGCGGCGTCGAAGCGCCTGTTCGGGCTGGTCGAGGGCCATCTCCTGTGGGTGTGGGAATTGGCGGCCTTCGGTGAGCCGTTGCAGTCGTACGCGTCCGCGAAGCTGACCCGACGCACGTCGGACTGACGTGCACGGGACGCGTGGCCCTCGACGGGCCGCGTGAGCACCCGGCGCGACGACGAAGGAGGACCTCCTGTGACCACCGGCTACACCAGCCCGCTCCTGGCCCGCCACGGCGCGGTGCCTGCGTCCGGCCCCGACGAGGGGGTCGCATGGCACTACGGCGACCCGACCGGTGAGCAGCGCGCGCTGCGCACGGGCGGCGCCGTCGTCGACCAGTCCCATCTCGGCGTCGTGACCGTGACCGGGCCCGACCGCCTGAGCTGGCTGCACTCGATCACGTCGCAGGACCTGACGAGCCTCGCGCCGCGCACGTCGACCGAGCTGTTCGTGCTGTCCCCGCAGGGCCACGTCGAGCACGCCGCGTCGGTCGTCGACGACGGCACGACGACGTGGCTCGTCACCGAGCGCTCGCACGCCCCCGACCTCGCCGCGTGGCTCGACCGGATGAAGTTCATGATGCGCGTCGAGATCGCCGACGCCACGGACGAGTGGTCGGCGCTCGGCGAGCCGGTCGACGCGGAGGGCGCCGAGGGCGAACCGATCACCTGGCGCGACCCGTGGCCGCGAGTCACGGGCGGGGGCACGCGCTACGGCGTGCCCGAGGACGAGCATCCAGGCGCCGAGCGCCCGTGGCGTCTCGTGCTGGTTCCCCGCGCCGAGCTGGCGGACGCCGTCGCCGCGCGCGAGGCGGCCGGGTGGCGGCTCGTCGGCACGTGGGCGACCGAGGCGGCCCGCGTCGAGGCGTGGCGTCCGCGCCTCGCGACCGAGGTCGACCACCGCTCGATCCCGCACGAGACGGACTGGCTCCGCACCGCCGTCCACCTGCACAAGGGCTGCTACCGGGGGCAGGAGACGATCGCGCGCGTCCACAACCTGGGGCGTCCGCCCCGACGGATCGTCATGCTGCACCTCGACGGGTCCGGTCACCTGCTGCCCGCGCCCGGGGCCGACGTCACGCTCGACGGCCGGACCGTCGGGGCGGTCACCACGGTCGCCCGGCACCACGAGCTCGGCCCGGTCGCGCTCGCGGTGCTCAAGCGCAGCGTGCCCGAGGACGCCGCGCTCCTCGTCGACTGCGACGGCGGCGCGATCGCCGCGGCCCAGGAGGTCGTGGTCCCCGGCGAGGGCGTCTCCGCGGACCGGCCGGCACCGCGGCGCGAGGTCGCACGCGGGGTGACGCCGCGGGGCGAGGGCGCTCCGACGAGCATGATCTGAGGTGAGCACGACGGCGCCCGGCGGGGACGCCGAGGGGAGGGAGCCCGGTGACGGCCGCGCCGCGCAGGCGGCGGACGTCGCCCGGACCGCGTGGCGCCGGCTGCTGCTGCGCGCGCGACTGCGCCAGGGTGCCTCGCGCGTGCGGGTCTCGCTCTGGCCGATCCTCCAGGCGGCGGCCGCGGCGGGCATCGCGTTCGGCATCGCGCGGTACGGGCTCGGCCACGTGGCGCCGTTCTTCGCGCCCGTGTCGGCATGGATCTGCCTCGGCTTCAGCCAGGACCGCCAGCTGCGCCGCGTGCTCGAGGTCGCGGTCGGCGTGGCGATCGGGGTGGGGCTCGGGGACCTCGTCGTCCACGCCATCGGGTCCGGCTGGTGGCAGGTCTCCGTCGTGCTCGCCGTCTCGGCGCTCGCGGCGCGCTTCATCGACCGCGGTGCGATGCTCACGACGCAGGCGGGCGTCCAGGCGATCGTCATCGTCGGGCTGCCCGCCGCGCAGGCCGGCGGACCGGTCGGGCGGTGGACCGACGCGCTCGTCGGCGGTGCCGTGGCGCTCGCGTTCGCCGCGCTCACCCCGGGCGACCCCCGCCGTCGGCCCCGGCTGCTCGGCGCGGAGGCGACCAGCGAGCTCGCGGGCGCGCTCGAGGTCCTGGCGCGCGGCCTGCGGACGCGCGAGCGCTCCGACCTGGAGGCCGCGCTGGTCAAGGGGCGCGCGTCGGAGGGCGCGCTCGAGGAGTGGCAGTCCGCGGCGACGTCGGCGCGCGAGCTCGCACGCGTGAGCGCGGCGGGGCTGCGGCACCGCGACGAGCTCGGCGGGCTCGAGCGGCAGGCGGTGCTCGTGGACCGGGCGATGCGCAGCGTGCGGGTCCTGGCCCGGCGTGCGCTGCCGGTCGCGTCCGGCCCGGACGAGCGACAGCTCGCCCCGGTGGCCGACCTCGTCGCCCGGTTCGCCGCGGGTGTCCGCGTGCTCGCGGAGGCGGTCGGCGCGGGCCGTGACCCGGCCGTTGCGCGCGAGGTGCTCGCCGAGGTCGCGCACGGTGCCGACCCGCACGCCGTGGGCGAGGGGGACTGGCAGGTGCAGTCCCTCGTCATGCTGCTGCGCTCGCCCCTCGTCGACGTCCTCGAGGCCGCGGGCGCGACCCCCGAGGAGGCGCGCGACGCGCTCCCGGAGCTCTGACCCGACCGCCTGTCGGCCAGGGTGCGAACCGGACGTTCTTCACCCTGCACCCGCGGGCCCCGAGCCGGTACGGTCAGGGGATGGAGGTCCCTGTCAGCGCCCTGCGCGCCGAGCTCAAGTCATGGATCGAGCGGGCCAGGGAGGGGGAGGAGGTCGTCATCACCGAACGCGGCGTCCCCGTGGCCCGGCTGACGGGCGTCGCGACGGCGGACCTCGTCACCGAGCTCGTGCGCGACGGCGTGCTCGTGCCCCCGGCGACCGAGCGCCCCGCCCACGCGGTGCCGGTGTCCGCCGCCGCGCAGGTCGGGGCGTCCGCCGCCCGCTCGACGGGCATCGCCGCGCTCGTGCGACGGATCCGGCGCTGAGGGGCGCGCGGTGGCCCTCGTCTACTTCGACGCGAGCGCGCTCGTGAAGCTCTGCGTGCCCGAGGTGGGTTCGGCCCTGGTGAGCCGGCTCTGGAACCGTGCGGACGTCGTCGTGACGAGCCGCCTCGCGGACGTCGAGCTGCGCGCCGCGCTCGGTGCAGGTGCGCGCGCAGGAGTCATCGACCGGGCCGCGCACGCGACCGCTCTCGGCACGTGGGACGTGCTGGGCCCGGCGTTGCACGTCGTCGAGATGTCGGGCGCCGTCGCGCGGAGTGCGGCGTCCCTCGTCACCCGGGGGGCGATGCGCAGCAACGACGCGGTGCACGTCGCGAGCGCGCTCGCCGTCGCGCACGACGACACGCTCGTCGCCGCATGGGACCCGCACGTCGCGACCGCCGCGCGCGGCGCCGGGCTGCGGGTGGTCCCGTGGCCGCTCCCCAGACCGTAGGCTCGTCCCCGTGGGAATCATCGGGTCGCTGCAGTGGATCGTCTACCTCGCGCTCACGCTCGTCGTGTTCGGGATCCAGCTCTTCGCGCTGATCGACGCGATCCGCCGCCCGGCCAGCGCCTTCACGGCCGAGGGCAAGCTGAGCAAGCCCATCTGGCTCGCGATCCTCGGTGTCGCGGCGGCGCTCGGGTTCCTGTCCCTGCCGATCGGCGGGCCAAACCTCGGGTTCATCGGGCTCATCGCCGTCGTCGCGGCGATCGTCTACCTCGTCGACGTGCGCCCGCGGCTCCAGCCGTACGGCAACGGGCGGGGCAACGGGTCGGGCGGTCGCCCGGGCGGCTGGTGAGCCGGCCGGTGGGCGGCGCAGCGCGCGAGGGGATCGCCCGCGACGCCGTCCCGCTCGCCGAGGTCGTCCGCGGGGACCTCGTGGAGTCCGTCCACGTCGGTCACCTCGTCCTGCTCGGGCCGGCGGGCGACGTCCTGCTCGCTCGCGGCGACGTGGACGCCATGATCTGGCCGCGGTCGAGCGTCAAGCCGTTCCAGGCGGTCGCGATGCTGCGGCACGGGCTCTCGCTCCCGCCGCGGCTGCTCGCGCTGGCCGCGGCGAGCCACAACGGCGAGCCGGAGCACCTCGACGGCGCGCGCGAGATCCTCGCGGGCGCCGGGCTCGACGAGTCGGCGTTGCGCAGCACGCCGGACATGCCGCTGTACGCCCCGGCGGCGTTCGCGTGGCAGACCGACGGGCACGGGCCGTCGTCGATCACCCAGAACTGCTCGGGCAAGCACGCGGCGATGCTCGCGACGTGCGTCGCCGCCGGCTGGGACACCGCGACCTACCTCGACCCCGACCACCCGCTGCAGGTCGCGGTCCGCGAGACGATCGTCGAGCTCACGGGCGTGCCGGTCGAGCACGCGACCGTCGACGGGTGCGGCGCGCCGCTGTTCTCGACGACGGTGCGCGGCCTGGCACGCGGGTTCGCCCGCGTCGCGGCGGCGCCGACCAGCGACCCGCGCTCGCACGAGGCGGAGGTCGCCCGGGCGATGTCGGCGTTCCCCGCGATGGTCGGCGGCACCGGCCGGGACGCGACGACCGCGATGCGCGCCGTCCCGGGGCTCGTCGCCAAGGACGGTGCCGACGGCGTCTACGGCGCCGGGCTGCCCGACGGGAGCGCGCTCGCGTTCAAGGTGCTCGACGGCGCCTCCCGCCCCCGGCCCGCGGTGCTCGCCACCGCGCTGGGCCGGCTCGGCGCGGGCGAGGTCCCCGGGGCTGACGACGCCGCGCTCGCCGCGCTCGGCGACGTCCCCGTCCTCGGGGGCGGGCATCCCGTCGGGCACGTCCGCACGGTCGGTCTCGAGGACCTGCCGTGAGGGCCGTGCTCCAGCGGGCGTCGCACGCGAGCGTCACGGTCGTGCGCGAGGACGGGACGCGCGACGTCGTCGGAGCGATCGACCGCCCGGGGATCGTCGCGCTGGTCGGGGCCACGCACGACGACGGACCCGCCCAGGTCGAGACCGTGGCACGCAAGATCGCCGAGCTGAGGATCCTCGACGGTGAGCTCTCGGTGGTCGACACGGGGGCACCCGTGCTCGTCGTCAGCCAGTTCACGCTCTACGCGGACACGAAGAAGGGTCGCCGGCCGTCATGGAACGGCGCGGCGCCCGGCGACGTCGCGCGGCCGCTGGTCGACGCCGTCGTCGAGGCGCTGCGGGCTCGCGGCGTCGAGGTCGCGACGGGCGAGTTCGGCGCGCACATGGAGGTCGAGCTGGTCAACGACGGCCCCGTCACGCTGATCCTCGACGTCTGACGGATCCCGGGGCGCGCCCGCTGCCTGTGCCGTGGAACCGTCGAGGTAGAACCGTGGTCGTGCGAGGTAGAACCGTGGTCGCGCGAGGTAGAACCCTGGTCGGCCGAGGTAGAACCC
>NZ_JBZGBY010000049.1:0-16720 GCF_059159975.1 Cellulosimicrobium sp. BMG9.22
CGCCACGAGACAAAAATGGCATTGACTAACAAGCACACTGTTGAGTTCTCAAACAACCGACACACACCGCCTCCGGCCTCTGTGCGAGGCCCTTGCGCGGGGCTTTTCCTTCGTTCCGAAGCCTACCAGACCATTTCTTCGTCCCGGGCCGGTCGAAACCGACGCCGTACGTCCGAAGAATGCTCATCGGCAAGCCCCCCACACGTGCACGACGCACAACAGTGCATCGAGCTTCTGGTGGGAGTTCCGCCCGGGGGACCAGCCACTTCGCGTCTGCTCCGAAGAGCTACGCCGTGGTGTCTGTTCCTCCCTGCCGGGCGACCTCGAGAACATTACGGCTCCCCGGCGGACGGGTCAACTCGCCCCGGCGTGACCCCGCTCACCCGTGGGCGCACCGTCCGCAGCAGCCGAGTCCACGGCCGCGGACGCCCGCGCGGCCAGGTGCGCGACGGCGTCGTGCAGCTCCGCGGGACCCACGACCCGGAAGGCGGCGTCGAAGATCCCGAACCACGCCGCGAGCCCACCCCACGACCAGGAGCCGGCCGTCAGGCGGCAGCGCCCGTCGGCGACCGGCTCGACGAGGGCGTCCGTCCCGGCCCACGCCGCCACGGTGGCGGCGTCCAGCTCGAGCTCGACGGTCCCCCGGACGGGGTAGGACGGGCGCGTGAAGCGCTCGGCGACGAAGGTCGCGACGTCGGGCGCCGGGAGCTCCCTCGGCGTGAAGCGCGGACCGGCGCCGTCGCGGGGCGTCATCCGGTCCGCGCGGAAGGTGCGCCAGTCGTCCCGTTCCAGGTCCCACGCCACGAGGTACCACCGGCCGCCCCAGGTCACGAGGTGGTGGGGCTCGACCCGGCGCGGCGGCCGGAACCCCTCGGCGTCGCCCGGCGGACGCAGCACCTCGCCCGAGCCGCCGTCGTAGTCGAAGCGCAGGACGCGGTGTTCCGTCGTCGCGGCCCCCACGGCGAGGAGGACGTCCGTGCGCACGGGCGGGAGCGCGGACTCGCGCCGGCCCGGGACCGCCGTGACCTCGAGCGCGTCGATACGCGTCCGCAGCCGCGCGGGCATGACCTGCCGGATGGTGGCGAGCGCCCGGGCCGCGGCCTCCTCGACGCCGGGCAGGTTCCCCGTCCGGAGCGCGATCGCGACGGCGACCGCCTGCTCGTCGTCGAACAGCAGCGGCGGCAGGTCCGCGCCCGCGTCGAGGCGGTACCCGCCGTCGGGCCCCTTCGTGGCGCGCACCGGGTAGCCGAGCTCGCGGAGCCGGTCCACGTCGCGCCGCACCGTGCGTGCGCTCACGTCGAGGCGTTCGGCGAGCGCCGCGCCCGGCCAGTCGCGGCGCGCCTGGAGGAGGGACAGGAGCCGGAGGAGTCGTCCGGAGGTCTCGAGCATGCCTCCAGGTTCGCACGGCGTACAGGACAGAAGCTGACCGCTTCTGCTGGCAACGTCGTCCACGACGCACGAACCACACCAGGAGGACCCGTGATCCGGACCAGAGCACTGACCAAGGACTTCGCCGTCGGCCGCGACGCGAGCCGCACGGTGCACGCCGTGCGCGGCATCGACCTCGACGTCGCGCCGGGCGAGCTCGTCGCCGTCCTCGGCCCGAACGGCGCCGGCAAGACGACCACGCTCCGCATGCTCACGACGCTCATCCGCCCGACCTCCGGCACGGCCTCGGTCGCCGGGCACGACGTCGTGGCCGAGCCCGACGCGGTCCGGCACCGGATCGGGTACGTCGGGCAGGGCAACGGCGCCGGGCACGCGCAGCGCGTCGTCGACGAGCTCGCGAGCCAGGGGCGCATCTACGGGCTCGACCGGCGGACCGCCCGCCGGCGCGCCGACGAGCTGCTCGACTCGCTCGAGCTGACGGCGCAGCGCACGCGCAAGGTGTCGGATCTCTCCGGTGGTCAGCGCCGCCGCCTCGACGTCGCGATGGGCCTCGTGCACGCGCCGTCGCTGCTGTTCCTCGACGAGCCGTCCACGGGCCTCGACCCGCACAACCGCGCGAACCTCTGGGACCACGTCCTGCAGATGCGCGACGACGCCCTCGCCGCGACGGGCGAGCCCATGACGATCGTCCTCACGACGCACTACCTCGACGAGGCGGACACGATGGCCGAGCGCGTCGTCGTCGTCGACCACGGCGAGGTCATCGCGGACGACACGGCCGAGAAGCTCAAGGCCGACCTCGCGGGCGACCGCGTCGTCGTCACCGTCCCCACGTCGGGCCCGGCGGACGACGGCGCCGCGCGGCTCGCCGAGATGGCGGCCCGTGTCGAGGGCTTCCGGGAGGCGACGCGCACCCCGGACGCCCGCGTCGCCGTGGGCCAGGGCGCCGCCGCGCTCGACGTGCTCGAGGTGCGTGCCGAGCGCGGCGACGCCTACCTCCCGCGCCTGCTGCGCGCCGCGGACGCCGCGGGCATCGCGGTCGCGACCGCCCAGGTGCACCGCCCGACGCTCGACGACGTCTTCCTCGCGCTCACCGGGCGCAGCCTGCGCGAGGCCGGCGCCACCCCCGAGACCGACTCTCCCGACCGCACGCCGAGCAGCACCAGCACCGAGAGGACCGCAGCATGAGCGCCGTCGACACCGCCGCACCCGTCACCACCCGTCCCGCCCCGCGCGCGGGCCGTGCCCCGCGCCGCGGCGTCGCGTCGTTCGCCCGCGACACCGGCATCGTGCTCGTGCGCGAGCTCCGGCCCGTCCTGCACGACCCGTTCTCCGTGATGTTCGGTCTCGTCCAGCCCATCGTGTTCCTCGCGCTCTTCGGGCCGCTGCTCGTCGGCTCGCTCGGGGGCACCACGACCGGCGAGGATGTCCTCGGCGGCAGCGTCTGGCAGTGGTTCGTGCCCTCGATCCTCGTCATGACGACGCTGTTCGGGACGTCGGCCACCGGATCGAACCTGCTCTTCGAGCTCCAGACCGGCGCGCACGAGCGCATGCTCGTCTCGCCGCTGTCGCGCTCGTCGCTGCTCGTGGGCAGGGCGCTCAAGGAGATGGTCCCGATCGTCGCGCAGTCGATCGTGGTCGTCCTCGTCATGCTGCCGTTCGGGTTCGACCTCTTCCCCGTCGGCGCCGTCCTCGGCCTCGCGCTGCTCGCCGTGCTGGGCATCGGGATCGGCTCGCTCAGCTATGCGCTCGCGCTCGCCGTGCGCAAGCAGGACTGGATGTTCTGGGTAGTCCAGCAGACGGTGATCTTCCCCCTCATGATCCTGTCCGGGATGCTGCTGCCGCTCGAGACCGGGCCGCGCTGGATGCAGGTCGCGTCCGCGGTGAACCCGCTGAAGTACGTCGTCGACGCGGAGCGCGCGCTGTTCGCGGGCGACCTCACCGCACCCGTGGTCGTGTGGGGTTGGATCGCGGCGGTGGCGACGGCTGTCGTCGGGCTCGTCGTCGGGATCCGCACGATGGTGCGCTCGACCGACTGAACGATCGGCGCGTCACCCGGCCCGGGCCAGCTCCACGGCCCGGGCCACCGCGCTGCCCGGACTTGTCAGCACGCGCACCGGCAGGTCGTCGAGCAGCGCCGCGGCGGGCGCCATGCTCGCCTGCGCCAGCACGACGACGTCCCCCGGCCCGACGACGTCCCGCACCGCCCCCGCCACACGCCGGTGGTACGCGGTCAGGTCGCCCGCCTCGAACGCGGACCACGCGTCGGTGCACACGACCGGCACCAGCTCGGCCTCGGTCCCGCCACGACGTGCCGCGTCGAGGAGGAGCTCCGTCGTCGGGCCGAGGGTCGAGGCGAGCGCCACGACGACGACGACCCGTCCCGCGCCGTGCACCGCCTCCTCCGCCATCGGCCGGTCGACGCGGAGCACCGGGACACGGAACGTCTCACCCGCCTGCTCGGCCAGCGGCCCGAGCGTCGAGCACGTGCACACGACGACCGTCGCGCCGTCGGCGACGAGAGCGTCCACGTGCCGCCGCACACGGTCGGCCACGGGCGCTCCCCCACGAGCGTCGTCGAGCAGCGGCACGTCCACCCGGTGCACGTGCCCCTCCCCCGGCGCGAGCTCGTCGACGAGCGCACCGAACGTCGCGACGTGCACGTCAGACGTGTGCAGAAACCCGATCATCCGTTCCTCCGGTCGTCGTGGTCAGGTTCACAGACCCGCGTGGTCGCGTCGGGTGGCCGGGTCGGCCTCCGCAGCGGTCGGCACGTCGCGCGCAGTTCGGCAGCTCGAGGTGCCGACCGGGACCGTGAAGTGCCGAACCGTCAACCCGGTGCCGACCGTGTCGGTGCCGGACAGGGACGAGCGGTGGGGGCGGGCCGTGTGCGAAGGACGTCAAGGCGCGCTCGAGAACGCGAGACGAACGACAATGGCGACGGCGCGCCAGTCCGAGCACACGGTCCGCCCCCACCGCGGACCCGACCACGCGGGCCGTGAACACAATCGTGCGTAGCCCAGGCGCGCGCCGCCCGGACGGCTCAGGCGTGCTGGGCGCGGAAGGCGTCGGTGAGGGTGGGGCCGTCGTCGGTGCCGACGCGCCACACGCTCCACCCGTCGGCGGTCGACGTGCCGGACGCCGCGACCGCGGCAAGGTCGGGGTGGCGGAAGCGGGCGCCGTCGGACAGCTCGATGAAGCCGTCGGGCTGGAGCACGGCCTCGAAGCGCTGACCGCGGCGCGGGCGCGACCACACGAGCTGGCGCGGGGCGCCGAACCCGCGCGCGAGGGCGACGAGGTCGGGGTCGTCGTCGGGGCCGAGCGGGACATCGGCGGCCGGGGGTGCCGGGACGGGGACGACGTCGCGGCCCACGGGCATCGGTTCGGGATCCGGCGTGACGGGCGGGTGGTACGACAGCGGGTCGTACGACCGCTCACCCGCGGGGGTGCGCTGCTCGCCGTACTCGTGCGTGAGGTACGACTCGCGGGTCCGGATCGACTCGCGCGTGCGCACCGACTCGCGGGTGAGGATCGCAGTGCGCGGGACGAGGGGTTCCTCGGGTGCCTCGACGGGCCGACGGTCGGCCCAGGCGGTCGATGCCGGCTCGGAGGCCGTGCGCGCGACGAGCGGGTCGGGGGCCGTGCGCGCGACGAGCGGGTCGGCGAGCGGGGCGAAGTCGAGGACGAGTGCCTCGGCAGGGGTCGGCTCGGCTGACGGGACCGGGGCGAGCTGCCCCGTCTCCTGCGCCGACGTGGGCGCGATGCCGTACGTCGTGCGTGGCTCGAGCTCGGCAGCCCGGCGCCGCTCGGCCCGGGACGGCGCGCCCTGCCGCGTCACCACGGGAAACTTGCCGGTCAGGGCACGGCCCACGGCGACGCCGTCCGCGAAGTCGGAGCCGGGCGCGACGGCGCGTGCCCGGGTGGTTTCGCGCGCCGCGGGCGGCGGCGGGTCGTCGCGGCTCACGGCGAGCGGGGAGACGTCGACGAAGCGACGACCGTCGGCCCCGTGCACGACGCCGAGGCGCAGCACCGCGACCGGGGAGCCGGGCTGGCGCAGGAAGTCGAGCGCGTCCTGGATGCCGTCGGCCGCGCTCGAGCAGATGACGATGAGGCGGGCGCCCGTGGTGCGCGCGGTCGCCTGCGACCGGGTGAGGGGCACGTTGTCGTAGAAGGCGGCGACGTCCTGCTGGAACCGCGACGCCCCGCCGGAGTAGCGGGCGGCGAGCTCGGCGCGCGTGAGGCGCCCGGCGCGGCCGGCGTGGTTGAGCGCCGTCGTCAGCGCCTCCTCGGTGAGCTCTGCGGCCACCTCGATGACGACGGGCAGCCCGGCGGCGTCGAGCGCGAGCAGGTGGGGCTCGCCCTCGGACGTGCCCTGCGCGACGGGGAAGATCTGCTCGCCCAGGAGGCTGTCGAGGTTGCCGTCGACCACTCGCTGCGCGTCGGTCCCGAAGGCTCCCGCGGGCTGCGGCGGCTGGACGAGAACCGGACGCTCGGCGTCCACCTCGAAGAGGGGCATCGGAGGATCTCCTGCTGGGGGAACGCGACCGGGGCGGGGGCGTTTGCGCCATAGCCTACGTCGCCGGTCAAGTCCCCCGAACCGGTAGAACTTGCCCTCGAGCCGGGTCGCAGCAGCCCGCGGGTCGCGCTGCAGGTCAGGCGCGCCCGGTCTCCTCGGCCTCGGTCGCGAGGCGTTCCTCGACCCTGTCGACCTTGCCCGTGAGCTCGCCCGTGCGGCCCGGCCGGATGTCCGCCTTGATGACGAGCGACACGCGATGGCCGCCCGCGCCGACGGCCTCCGTCGCGCGCTGGATCACCGGCATGACGACATCCCAGTCACCTTCGATCTCGGTGAACATCGCGGTCGTGCGGTTCGGCAGGCCCGACTCGCGGACGATACGGACGGCCTCGGCGACGGAGTCGGCGACGGACTCGCCCGCGCCGAGCGGGGCGACGGAGAACGCGAAGACGGCCATGGGGCCATCGTGGCACGTCCTACGGGACGAGCACCGCGCGACCGAGGACCGTGCCGGCACGCAGGTCGTCGACGGCCTGCTGGAAGTCCTCGAGGGCGTAGGTCGTGACGTCCACGGCGATCTTGCCCTGCTGGGCGAGCGCGATGACCTCGAGCTGGTCCTGGTGCGTCCCGCCGAAGGACCGCTGGACGTTCACTCCCCAGGGCAGGGGCTCGCCCGCGATGTCGGCGTTGAACGGGAACGACCCGCCGCCCAGCCCGACGAACCGCAGCGCACCGCCGGAGGCCACGACCTGGGTGGCGAGCCGGACGGTCGGGGCGGACCCGACGAAGTCGAACACCGCGTCGGTGCCGACGCCGCTGGTGAGGGCGAGGATCCGCTCGGCCGCTCCGGTGTCGCCGAGCACGCCCTCCTGCGCGCCGTGCTCGCGCGCGAACGCGAGCCTCTCCTCGCTGAGGTCCACGGCGACGATGCGGCAGCCGGTGACCGCGCGCAGGATCTGCAGCCCCAGGTGGCCGAGCCCGCCGATGCCGATGACGACGGCCGTCGAGTCCGGGCGCAGGTGGGCGGCGGCGCTGTTGATCGCGTGCATCGGCGTCGTGCCGGCGTCGGCGAGCGGCGCGGCGGCGACCGGGTCGAGGTCGCCGATCGGGTCGAGGTGGATCGCGCGGACCTTCATGTACTCCGCCATGCCGCCGTCGGGACCGATGCCGGGCGTCTGGGGGAACGTGGTCCGCGAGCCCTTGACGGTGCAGGTGTTGGTCCGGCCCTCGAGGCAGCTGCGGCAGCGCCCGCAGAACCAGACCACGCTGACCAGGACGGCGTCACCGACCTCCAGCCCCGCGACGCCCGGGCCCGTCCGCACGACGTGGCCGGCCGCCTCGTGGCCGACGGTGCTGCCGAAGAAGGGCCAGGACTCGTCCTGGTCGAGGATGTGCAGGTCCGAGTGGCACAGCCCTGCGCCCGCCACCTTGACCAGGACCTCGCCCTCCCCGACCTCGGGAACGGGGACGTCCGCGAGCGTGAGCCGTCCGGGGCCGCTGAGCTGGATGGCGCGCATGTCGTTCCTCCGAGGTCGTCGTGCTCGAGCGTCGGTCGGTGCGGCACGGTCGCGGGTGCGGCGGCGCGCGCCCCGACCCTAGCGTCCCCGTCCTGGTCAGGACCGGCGGACACGGCGTCCCGACGTAGGCTCGGGGCGTGACAGCCGAACCCCCGACCGACCGCGTGACCGTGCTCGCAGGTGGCGTCGGGGGTGCGCGGCTCGCGCACGGCCTCGACCTCGCGGGGGCGGACCTCACGGTCGTCGTCAACGTCGCGGACGACGTCGAGCTGCACGGGCTGTGGATCTCGCCCGACCTCGACACCGTCACGTACACCCTCGCGGGGCTCGCGGACGAGGAGCGGGGGTGGGGCGTCGTCGGCGAGACGTACGCCGCGCTCGAGGCGATGGGCCGGCTCGGCGAGGACACGTGGTTCACGCTGGGCGACCGCGACCTCGCCACGCACGTCGTGCGCACCGCCGGGCTGCGGGCGGGCGCGACCCTCACCGAGGTGACGGCCCGGCTCGCGACGGCGCTCGGGGTGCGGCCGCGCGTCCTGCCGGTGAGCGACGACCGGGTCGCGACGCTCGTCGACACCCCCGCCGGGCGCCTCGGGTTCCAGGAGTACTTCGTCGGAAGGCGGCACGCGGACGACGTCCTCGGGCTGGTCTACGACGGCATCGACGCGGCGCGCCCCGCCCCCGGCGTGCTCGACGCCGTGCGCGACGCCGACGTGGTGGTGATCGCGCCGTCGAACCCGTTCCTGTCGGTCGAGCCGGTGCTGGGCGTCGCGGGCGTGCGGGAGGCGCTCGCGTCGTCGACGGCGCGGCGCGTGGCGGTGAGCCCCATCGTCGGCGGGCGCGCGATCAAGGGCCCGGCGGCGCAGATCCTCACGACGCTCGGGCACGAGGTCTCGGCGCTGGGCGTCGCGCGCCTGTACGTCGGGCTCGTGGACCTCATGGTGATCGACGACCACGACGCGCACCTCGCGGACGCCGTCCGCGCCCTGGGGATGGACGTCGTCGTCACCGACACCGTCATGGGGGGCGCGGAGGGCCGCGAGCGCCTCGCGCGCGAGGTGCTGCGCGCGGCCGGGGACGCCCGTGGCTGACGTCGTGCCCGACGGCGGAGCGCGCCCCGCCGGGCCCTCTCACCCGGGGCGCGTGGTCGCCGTCGTGCCGCTGCGTGACGGGGCCTCGGGGAAGTCGCGGCTCGCGCACGTCCTCGACCCGGCCGCGCGCAGCCGGCTCATCGGGGTGCTCGCGCGGCACGTCGTGCGGACGCTGCTCGCGAGCGACGGCGTGGACCGGGTGGTCGTCGTGACGTCGGACCCGCGGTTCACGTGGCGCGCGCTGCGGGACGTCGTGGTGGACACCTCCGACACCGCGGCCGACGCCGACGGACTCCCCCTGCTGACCGACGACGCGGACCGGCTGCGCATCGTCCTGCAGCCCGCCGACCGACCGGGCCTGAACGCGGCGGTCGCCGTGGGTCGGGAGATCGCGGCGGAGGACGGCCCGGTCCGGCTGCTCGTCGCGCACGCGGACCTGCCCGCGCTCACGCCCGACGACGTGCGTGCCGTCCTCGCCGAGGACGCCCCGGTCGTCGTCGCGACGGACCGGCACGGGTCGGGCTCGAACCTGCTCGTCCTCGACCCGGGCGCCGAGACGTTCCGGACGCGGTTCGGCCCCGACAGCCGCGTGGCGCACCTCGCGGAGGCCGGCGGGCTCGGCCTGCGGACCGTCGTCGTGCAGCGCCCCGGGACGGCGACCGACCTGGACACCGTCGACGACTGGGCCGAGCTGCCCGCCGACGTCCGCGCCGCCGTCGGGCTGCACGTCCCGGCGCTCGGCCAGGGAGGACCGGTATGACCCCGACCCTCGGTCCTTGCCGTCGCCGGTGGGCTCGTGGCCGCGTCGGTGCGCACCGCTACGAGGTCCACGCCCCCGGTTCCTCGACCGGACCGGCGTCGGTGACACGCAGGTCCGCCATCGCGCGCGACCACGCGCCGTCGTCGAGCGGGCCAGCGCAGTCGAGCACGATCTCGACGGTCCTGACCTGCGCGCCGCCCTCGTAGGTCGGCGTCACGGCCACGCGGGCCGCGCCGCGGACCTGCACCTCGCCGTGCGGCGTCGGGACGCTCCAGTCCTGACCCACGGCGTTCGTCGTGACCGCGGTGGTGCCGTCCGTGCCGACCGGGAGCTGCAGGTCGCGGACGGGCGAGGCGGCGCTGCCGCCGTCGGCGTCGCGCGTCGCCACGAGAACCGCCTCCGAGGCGTCCCGCGGCGCCACCGGTGGCGGATCGTCGGTCAGCGTGCCGCGCCACGAGAGCGCACAGCCTCCGTACGTCGCGGCCGGCTCCCACCCCGGACGAGGGAGGGGCCGGGACACGCCGGACGACTCCCCGGCAGGATCGGACAGGAGCACCACCGCCGGTTCGCGTACGGCGGACCCGTCCTCCGGGGCGCTCGTCGACGTCTCGACGGGCCGGCTCTCCTGGACGCGCGAGCCGTCCGGGGGCGAACCCGCGGTGCACGCACCGGCCGCGAGGACGGTCAGCGCGGTGGCGCCGGCGAGCGCCCACGCGGAGCCGGGCGAGCGCCTCACCGGCTGCCTCCCCAGCGCCCGCGATGCACGACGTCGTCGAGCGGCTTGCGCGCATGACGTCGCGGCGAGCCCGTGGTGGCCGTGTCGGCCGGGTGCCCGACAGCGACGACGCCTGTCGGCGCGAACTCGGCGGGGATGCCGAACGCCTCCCGCAGGGGTGCGACCTCGCCCGGCGCGACGCCGAAGAAGCACGCGCCCAGGCCCTCGTCGACGGCGGTCTGCAGCATGAGGAGCGACGCCATCCCCGCGTCGACGTGCCAGTACGGGACGGCCCAGCGGTTCTCGTCGCGGTCCGCCCAGCCCTTGTCGTCCTCGGCGTAGCGGTCGAGGTAGGCGTCCTTCGACGTCAGCGCGACGACGAGCACCGGTGCCGTCCGCATCCCCGCGAGCCACGCGCTCATGCTCCGCTCGGGCTGCTCGGGCGACGTCGCGGCCCAGAACCGCGCGACGTCGTCGGGCTCGGTGAGCACGAGGAACGACCAGCCCTGCGCGAAGCCCGCGTTGGGGGCGCGGACCGCGTTGCGCACGAGGCGGTCGACCGTCTCCGGCGCGACCGGCTCGGCCGTGAACCGGCGCACCATGCGCCTCCGTCGGACGACGTCCTGGAACTCCACGGGCTCCCCCTCTGCTCCGCACCGCCGCCAGGCCGCCTTGCGGTGGTCTGCGCACCCTATCCGTCCCTGACCGTCGGCAGGGGCGTGAGGCTCACGCGGCGTCGAGGCGGGCGCGCAGCTCCGGGTCGAGCTCGAGGTCGGCCGCGCCGAGGAGCTCGTCGAGCTGTTCGAGCGTGCTCGGCCCGATGATCGGGACGACCGGGTGCTCGCCGCCGAGGAGCCACGCGAGAACGACCTGGTTGGGCGTCGCGCCGGTCTCCCCCGCGACCTCGTGCAGGAGGCGGATGCGCTCGCGCGTCGCGGCGTGGTCGAACCCGTCCCACAGCGGCTTGTCGCGGCGCACGTACGCGCCCTGGAGGATCGGCGAGTAGGCCGTGACGGCGAGCGGCGGCCGCCCGTCGCCCCCGGTGGACGCCGCGTAGTCGAGCAGCTCGTACGACGCCCAGTTGTGGCGCCCCGGCTCGGGCGTCGGGTACGCGTACGTGTAGTTCTGCTGGACGAGGCCATAGGGCGCGATGCCCTGACGCTGCGCCTCCTCGCGCGCCTCGACGACGCGCCACAGCGCGACGTTCGAGATGCCCGTGATCCCCACGACGCCCTCGGCCTGGAGCTTGCCGAACGCCCCGACGGTCTCCGCGAGCGGCGTCTCGAGGTCGTCCACGTGCCCGTAGAGCACGTCGACGTGGTGGATGCCGAGGTGGCGCAGGCTCTCGTACGCCTCGTACCCGATGACGTCGGCGCCGAGGCCCTGGAAGTTCGTGGGCTCGACGTTCTGCAACGGGAGGGCGGGGTCCTTCTTCGCCGCACCGAGCTTGGTCGCGATGCGGACCTCCTCGCGCGTGCCGCGGCTCGCGAGCCAGCGACCGAGGAGGTCCTCGCTGTCGCGGCCGTGACCGCCGGCCCAGGCGCTGTAGTTGTTCGCGGTGTCGAGGAACGTGCCGCCCGCCTCGACGTAGCGGTCGAGGATCGCGAACGACGTTTCCTCGTCGACGAGCGTGCCCATGTTCATCGTGCCGAGACAGAGCGTCGAGACGTCGAAGGAGGTGCGCCCGTCGCCGATGGTGCGGTACCGCATGATGGTCTCCCCGTGGTTCGTGGTGGTCCGTGCCGGACCGTGGTCCTGATGACGTGCTCCACGCTATGAACAGATCGGCACGGGTGTACGGTCCGATCTCATGGCGCCTGACCAGACCAATACTTCGCGAGGCCGCCCACGAGCCGCC
The DNA here is from genome assembly GCF_059159975.1 of Cellulosimicrobium sp. BMG9.22. Classification (NCBI taxonomy): domain Bacteria; kingdom Bacillati; phylum Actinomycetota; class Actinomycetes; order Micrococcales; family Promicromonosporaceae; genus Cellulosimicrobium; species Cellulosimicrobium sp. BMG9.22. Next base: position 11,847 of record NZ_JBZGBY010000049.1, read on the forward strand.
CGCGCGGCGGTCGGCCCGACGGCGGAGCTCGCCTGGGAGGCCCTGCTCGACCTGGGCACGGGTCCCGGTTCGCGCGTCGAGCGGCTGGAGCGCGCGGTGCGGGACGCCGTCCGCACCGGGCGCCTCCCCGTCGGCGCGGCCCTCCCGCCGAGCCGCCAGCTCGCCGAGACGCTCGGGACCTCGCGCTGGGTCGTCACCGAGGCCTACGGCCAGCTCGTCGCCGAAGGCTTCCTCGAGGCCCGCACCGGCTCCGCGACCCGTGTCTCGGCCGCGGCGGTTCGCGGATCGACAGCGAGCCCGGCGCTGATCCCGGTACGACGCGAGCGACCCCCGAGCCCGGTGGGGACGACGGCGCGCGCGGGTCGTGGCGGGCCTGGCGGGAGCCGCGAGGAACGAGCGGCGGATAGTAGACCCGCGCGCGCCGTCGTCCCCACCGGGCGGACTGAACCCGGGCGTCTCGGCACCGCGCGCGCGAGGTTCGACCTCGCCCCGGGCGTGCCGGACCTGCGTCACGTCCCCCGCGACCCGTGGCTGCGCGCCGCGCGCGAGGCGTTGGCGGAGGCGTCGAACGACGACCTCGGCCAGCCGGCGGCGTCGGGCCACCCGCACGCGCGGACCGTCGTCGCTGGCCACCTGCGCCGGGCGCGCGTCGTCGCGGGAGCGGACGACGGCGTCGTGCTCACGCGCGGCGCGACGGACGGCATGGCGCGCGTCGCGGCCGCGCTCGTGGAGGCCGGGCACACGCACGTGCTCGTCGAGGACCCGAGCTGGTCGGTGCTCCGCGACGTCGCCGCGCGCGCCGGCCTGGTGCCCGTGCCCGTCCCGGTGGACGACGCCGGGGCCGACGTGGACGCGCTCGTCTCCGCGTCGCGGCGCACCGGGGCACGGGCCGCGCTGCTCACGCCCGCGCACCAGTTCCCCACGGGCGCGGTGCTCGCTCCCGAGCGGCGCGATGCGGTCCTGGCGTGGGCACGCGACGTCGACGGGCTCGTCGTCGAGGACGACTACGACGCCGAGTTCCGGTACGACCGGCGGCCCGTCGCCGCCCTGCAGCAGCTCGACCCCGACCGCGTGGTGCTGCTCGGGTCGGTGAGCAAGACGATGAGCCCGGCGTTCGGCGTCGGGTGGATGGTCGTGCCGCCGCGCTGGCGCGAGGCCGTCGCGCGAGCGGGCGGCACGACGGCGGCGCCGTCCACGGTCGACCAGCTCGCGTTCGCGCGGTTCGTCGCCTCGGGGGGATACGACCGACACCTGCGGGCCGCGCGCGGACGCTATCGGCGCCGTCGGGACGCGGTGCTCGACGCCCTCGCGCGCGAGCTGCCCGGGGCTGCGGTGAGCGGCATCGCAGCGGGGATGCACGCACTGCTCGACCTCTCGGCCCTGCTGCCGGCCGGGCCGACGTCCCTCGGGAGCACGGCCCCGGACGCTGCGGACGTCGTGCGCGAGGCGGCGCGGCGCGAGGTCACGGTCGTGGACCTGCGCCGGTACCAGCTCCGGCCCGCCGAGCGGTCGACGACTCTCGTGCTCGGCTACGGCAACCTCGCGGACGCCCGCGTCGACGAGGCCGTCGCCCGGCTCGCCGACGCGGTGCACAGAGCCGGCGTCGCCCCCACCCGTCCCGCGAGATAGCGCAGCAGTCGCGGGCGGACTGCCGGGCGGGGAGGACGGCGACGCTCAGAGGCGCTCGGCGAGGAGCTCGACGAGGGCCTTGCCCTGCACGCCCGCGAGGTCGTCGGCCTGGGTGCGGCACGAGAAGCCGTCCGCGAGGTACACGTCGCCCGGAGCGGCGTCGCGCAGCGCGGGCAGGAGCGCGTTCTCCGCGACGGCGACCGACGTCTCGTAGTGGCCCTTCTGCATGCCGAAGTTCCCGGCGAGGCCGCAGCAGCCCGCGAGGACCTTGATCGTCGCGCCCGCGTCGCGCAGCAGCCGCTCGTCGGCCGCGAAGCCCATCACCGAGTGCTGGTGGCAGTGCGGCTGCACGACGGCGGTCACGTCCGACAGGTCGGGTACGCGCCAGCCGCTCTCGCGGCCGGGGGCGGTGTCGACCGACGTGAGGAGCTCGGCGAGCGTGCGCGTCGCCGCGGCGACGGCCTTCGCGCGCGGGTCGTCGGGGAACAGGTCCACGAGGTCCGAGCGGAGCACCGCCGTGCACGACGGCTCGAGACCCATGATCGGGATGCCGTTCACGGCGTAGGGACCGAGGACGGAGAGCAGGTTCTCGAGGCGCTTGCGCGCGCCGTCGAGCTGGCCCGTGCTGATCCACGTGAGGCCGCAGCACGCCTCCTGGTCGGGGACGACGACGTCGTACCCGGCCGCGGTGAGGACCTTGACCGCAGCCTGGGGAACGCCGGGCGACATGTTGTCGCTGAACGAGTCGGTCCACAGCACGACCTTCGGGCGCTCGTCGCGCACGGGCTTGCCCGGCGTCTGGCCGATACGCAGGCCGGGCACGCCCCCGGTTGCGCCGCCGCGCTTCCACCACGTGCGGAAGGGCACCTCGGCGAAGGTCGTCATCGAGCGGCGCGTGTCCATGCCGCCCGCCCACAGGACCGACTTGGCGATCGGCCGGAACCCGAGCAGCTTGTTGGCCAGGCGGGGCATGCCCGTCGCGAGCCGCGCCCAGATCGGCAGCCAGCCCAGCGAGTAGTGGTCGACCGGACGCAACTTCCCGCGGTACGTACGGTAGAGGACCTCCGACTTGTACTGCGCCATGTCGACGCCCGCCGGGCAGTCGCTCGAGCACGCCTTGCACGACAGGCAGAGGTCGAGCGACTCGTGCACCTCGGGCGCCGACAGGCCGCCGACGAGCGTGCCGTTCACCGCCTCCTGGAGCACGCGGGCCCGGGCGCGCGTGACGTCCTTCTCGTCCTTCGTCGCCTGGTACGACGGGCACATGAACCCGCCCGCGGCGCTCGTGTCCGCGCGGCACTTGCCCACGCCGACGCAGCGGTGCACGGCCTGGGTGAGGTCGCCGTGGTCGTGCGCGAACGAGAACCCCTGGTAGCCGGCACGCCGCGAGATCGTCGAGACCTTCGCGGGTGCGGCGGCGGGCGTGCCCGGGGTCCCCGGCGCTCCGACCTTCGACAGGAGCGGGTGCGCATGCGGGCGGCGCAGGTCGTCGTCGATCGCGCTCGGGCGCACGACCACGCCCGGGTTCATGACGTCCTGCGGGTCGAACAACGCCTTGAACCGCTCCATGAGCGCGATCGCCTCGGGGCTGTACATGACCGGGAGCAGCTCGGAGCGGGCGCGCCCGTCACCGTGCTCGCCCGACAGCGAGCCGCCGTACTTCGCGACGAGCTCCGCCGCCTCGAGCATGAACGTGCGCAGCACCGACCCCGACGCCTCGAGCGGGATGTCGATCCGCAGGTGCACGCACCCGTCGCCGAAGTGCCCGTACGGCAGGCCGTCGACGCCGTAGCGCGCCATGAGCGCGTCGAGGTCGCGCAGGTAGTCGCCCAGCTTCTCGGGCGGGACGGCGGAGTCCTCCCAGCCCGGCCACGCCTGCTCGCCCGCGGGCGTGCGCCCGGCCAGCCCTGCGCCGTCGGCCCGGATCTGCCACATCTTGGTCGCGTCGGGTCCTGCGGGCAGGATCATCGTCGCCGCGCTGCCCGACGCCGCGACGATCGCCTCGGCGTTCGCCATCGCCTCCTCGGGGGTCGCGCCCCCGACCTCGACCATGAGCCACCCGGCGCCCGGGGGCAGGGGCGGGACGGAGGCATCGCCCTTGGCGCGGCGCACGACGTCGACGAGCCGCGCGTCGAGGCCCTCGACCGCGAGAGGGCTGAGGTCGAGGAAGGTCGGGACGTCGTCGGCCGCGGACGGCATGTCCGGGTAGCCGAGCACGACGAGCGTTGGCTTCGACGGCACGGGCACGAGGCGGACCGTCGCCTCGAGGATCGTCACGAGCGTGCCCTCGGTGCCGACGAGCGCCTTGGCGAGGTCCGACCCGTTCTCCGGGAGCAGGTGCTCGAGCGAGTACCCCGACACCTGGCGGCCGAAGCGCCCGAACTCCGTGCGGATCAGCGCGAGGTTCTCGCGGACGAGGTCCGCGAGCCCGGGGACGGCGGCGAACGTCGCGTCGCCCTTGCCCGCGGTGAAGCGGCGCCCGCGGCCGTCGACGACGTCGAGCTCGATGACGTTGTCGACCGTGCGCCCGTACGCGACGGCGTGCGGGCCGCACGCATTGTTGCCGATCATGCCGCCGAGGGTCGCGCGGTTTTGCGTCGACGGGTCTGGCCCGAACCGCAGCCCGTGCGGTGCCGCCACCTGCTGCAGCGCCGACATGACGACGCCCGGCTCGATGCGCGCCGTGCGCGCCTCGGGGTCGACGTCGAGGACGCGGTTCACGTGCCGCGTGAAGTCCAGCACGATCCCCGGCCCGATCGAGTTCCCCGCGACCGAAGTCCCCGCACCGCGCGCCGTGACCGGTACCTCGAGCTCGCGCAGCACGTCGAGCGCCGCGACGACGTCGTCCGCGTCCTGCGGGTAGACCACGGCCTCGGGGACGACCCGGTAGTTCGACGCGTCCGTCGAGTACTCCGCGCGGCGGCGCGTCGAGGAGTCGACCCCGCCCCGCACGACCGTCCGCAGCGCCTCGGCGAGGGCCGTGCGCGCGGCTTCGGCGGCCCGCTCCGCCTCGCGGAGCGCAGCCTCGCGCTCGGCCTCGGGCGACAGCACGGCGCGAGAGCCGGACCGCCGCGAACCGTTCCCGTCGTGCTGCGGGGCATGGGCCGTGGTGGCGTCGATCTCTGCGGACACGTCGCGATTCTCGCACCCTCCCGCCCTACCGGTCCCGATCGTCCGCCCGGCGACCCCTCCGCGCTTCCGGTTCGTCGGATGTCGTCGGGTCTTGAGCCCGCGGGTCGGGCCCG
>NZ_JBZGBY010000050.1:0-12838 GCF_059159975.1 Cellulosimicrobium sp. BMG9.22
CGACGGTGCGCGACGCGCAGGGCGCGCGCTTCCGGCTGTGGCAGGCCGGGGAACGGCTCGGCGCGCAGCGGGTCAACGGGCCCGGCGCGTGGAGCTTCAGCGTGCTGCACACGCCCGACCTCGACCGTGCGCTGCACTTCTACGGACCGCTGCTCGGGTGGGAGGTCGACCCGGGGCTGGGCGCCGGCATGGCCCGCGTCGCCGGCTACGGCGACCGCCTCGCCCGGACCGTCGAGCCGGACATCGACACCGCGCAGGAGGGCGCGCCTCCCGGGTTCCGCGACGTCGTCTCGGGGATCGTCGTCGACGACGGCCCCGCGCGGCACACCGTGACGTTCGGCGTCGCCGACCGCGACGAGGCGGCGGCGACGGCGGAGCGCGCCGGCGGCGTCGTCCTGTCGTCGGTCGACACGGAGTGGACGCGCGAGGCCGAGGTGCGCGACCCCCAGGGCGCCGTCCTCACGCTCTCGCAGTACACGCCCGCTGGTCACGCCTGAGCACCTCGCGAGGAAGGTGCACCGAGCAAGCCCAGGCACGTCCGTGTTCGCCGAGTGGTGCAGGGCCGCCGCCCGCCCGGCGGGCAGGTTCCGGTCGCCGCCGTGGGGACGAGGTGCTTCGCTTCTCACGACTGGTGCACGGCGCTGCCGGCGTCGTGACCATCGTCCGAGGAGGACACATGACCCAGCACGTCGACGCCGACACGTTCGTTCGCGCCGAGACCGATCGAATGTTCGCGGACCTGCAGCGAGACGCCGGCGGGGTCAACCGGTTCCTGCACAACCGCGAACCCGCGTCGGTCGATCGGCAGACAGTCGTGCGGATGAACCGCGACACGCTCTACAGCTTCGCCGTCGTGGATCTCGCGGCGACGGCCACGCTCACCCTGCCGGACGCGGGGGGCCGCTACCTGACCGCGATGGTGCTCGACAACGACCACCTCGTCGCGGACGTCCTGCACACGGCCGGCGAGCACCGGCTCGACGTCGAGACCGTGGGTACCCGCCACGCCGTCGTGGCCCTCCGGACTCTCGTCGACCCTGCGGACCGCGACGACCTTGCTGCCGTGGCCGCGATCCAGGACAGCGTGAGTCTCACCGCGGCGTCGGCGGATCCGTTCGTCTCACCGGAGTACGACACGGCGAGCCTGGACACCACCCGCGACGCGTTGCTCGTGCTCGCCGCCGGCCTGCGCAGATTCGACCAGATGTTCGGCGCGCGCGAGCAGATCGACCCTGTGCGGCACCTCATCGGGACCGCGGCGGGCTGGGGCGGGCTGCCGACGTCGGAGGCGTCGTACGTCGGCGTCGACCCGCATGTGCCTCCCGGAAGGTACGAGCTGACGCTACGAGACGTCCCGGTCGACGCTTTCTGGTCCGTCTCGGTGTACGACGCCAAGGGCTACTTCCAGCCGAACCCTCAAGGCCTCTACAGCGTCAACAGCGTCACCGCCGTTCCGGACGCCGACGGTGCGGTCACCGTACGGTTCGCACCGCACGACGACCTCGGCGACGAGCCGAACACCATCCCCGTCCCGGACCGGTGGAACTTCCTCGTCCGCCTCTACCGCCCTCGGACCGAGGTGCTCGACGGCTCGTGGACCGTCCCACAGCTGCGGCGCGTCTGACCGCCCGCAGCAGCAGACCGCACGACCTGCCCGGACTCGACGACGAGCCCCCGCCCCCGGTCGGCGTCCGACCGGGGACGGGCCCTCGTACCGCGGCGCCCCAGGGCGCGCCGGGCGTCAGCGGCCGTCGAGGTGATCGATCTCCTCGAGCAGGCGCTCATGCGTGGCCGTGTCGTCGACGAACTTCTCGACGACGCGCCGCACCGCGTCCCAGCGTTCCGCGTCGACCGCGGTGAGCGCGCCGACGAGCTGGCCGGGCGGGAGGTCGAGCGCCGCGAGGCGCGCGCGCAGGCCCTCCGGCGTGACGGTCACGACGACGGTGCGCTCCGCCGTCGCCTCGCCACCGGCACCGCGCGCCGTCGCGACGACGATGTGCTCCCCGAGGGTGAGGTCCGCGGCAGGGACGACCGCGCCGTTCTCGACCGGCGCGCCGTCGAGCGTGAGCACGACCTCGTCCGCGTCCGTCGCGCTCGCGGCGACGACGAGCGACCCGCCGCGGTCGACCTCTGCGCCCTCCGTCGGGCTCACGATCGCGACCGTCGGCGCTCCGGGGGCCGGCGCCTCCTGCTCGCGCGCCTGCTTCCAGCCGACGAAGGCGCCCGCCCGGTCCGTGATGATGCCGTCGACGCCGATCTCGGTGAGCAGGGCCCAGTCCGCCGCGGAGTTGACGGTGTACGGCATGACCGCGATCCCGGCCTCGTTGAGGTCCGCGACGGCGCTCGGGCGTGCGAGCAGCGCGCTCGCCGACGGGTTGTACATGACCGCACCGAGGTCGCGGGCGACGGCCACGGGGTCGGCGTCGAGGGAGCCGCGGAGCAGGCCGCGCGGGATCTGCGGCGCGTGCTCGCGCGCGAACCGCAGCGCGGCGACGTCGAACGACTGCAGGACCACACGGTCCTCCAGCCCCGCCTCGACGACCATGTCGACGACGCGCTCGACCTCCGCGGAGGTCTCGGGGCCCTTGATCTCCAGCAGCAGGGTCGACGAGCCGGTCTCCAGCAGGTCGAGCACCTGCGCGAACGACGGCAGGGTCTGGCCGGTGAACGCAGGGGAGAACCAGGACCCGGCGTCGAGCGCGGTGACGTCGGCGCCGAGCAGGGTGGCGACGTCGCCCGAGCCGTCCGTCGTGCGGTCCACGGTCTGGTCGTGCAGCACGACGGGCACGCCGTCCGCGGTCGTGTGCACGTCGATCTCGACGTACTCGGCGCCGGTGCGCATCCCCGCGGCCACCGCGGCGAGCGTGTTCTCCGGCGTCACGGACGAGTAGCCGCGGTGCGCGACCGTGACGGGCAGCTCGCCGTCGTCGCCCACGTACGACGCGGGCTCGATCTCGGTGACGGTGACATCGTCGACGCTCACGGTCGCGCCCGCGGTGACGAAGCCGAGTGCGCCGTCGCGCGAGCGGTCGATCCGGCCCTCCAGCAGGGTCGTCCCGTCGAGCGAGTACGTGACCGACGCGCCCTGGACCTCGACGGACAGGCGCACGTCGCGACCCGTCGCCGCGTCCGTCGGCGCCGACGCCGTGTACGGGACGTTCCACGCGTTCGCCGCGGTCCGCTGCGCGATCTCGATGCCGTTGTGCGCCGTCGTCGTGCTGCGCAGCACCGCCTGCCACCACGGGACGGAGCCGTCGGGCGCGACGTCGAGGATCGCGCCGGCCCAGCGCGTGGCGTTGTCCACGGCCTCGAAGCGCAGCGTCGCGTCGAGGCGGTAGTTCTCCGCTGACTCGCCGAACACGATGCGTGCGGGCGACGACCCGTCGGGCGCGTCGCCGACGAGCCGGCCGTCGCGCACCTGCCAGTCGCCGAGCACGGGCGTCCAGCCCTCGGGCAGCGCGTCGCCGTCGAACGACTCGGAGAGCAGGACGTCGCCGGGCTCGGCGGCCGCGGGGGCCGCGAGCGGGACGGTCGCGGTCGTCGTCGCCGCGGTCACCAGCGTGGTGGCGAGGAGTGCGCCGGCGAGCGTGGCGGCGGTGCCGCGCGCGGCGCGTGGTCGGGTGGTCGTCATCGGGTCCTCCGAGCGTCGGGACGGTTGCCCCGGCGACGCTAGGAACGCCGGATGGCGTCCTGGTGGCCGGGGGGCGACGCCGGGGGGACGGTCAGGTGACGGGACGCCACGCCCCCGGGGTGCCCTCTCCGAGGGTCTCCCGGTCAGTTCCCGCACGCCCGGGCAGCATGCGGGCGACGTCGGTCCCGGCGTCGAGGAGGGCGAGCGTCCGGCGCGCGATGGCCTCGAGCCGGGCGTCGAGCGCGGCGAGCGGCTCGGTGACGGCATCGGTGGTGAGACGCCGGAGCGCGTCGATCGTCCGCCGCACGTCCGGTACCGGGTACCCGGCCGCGCGGAGGGCCGCGGTGATGCGGGCCTCGCGGACGGCGCCCGGCGGGTAGCGCCGGGCCGTCACGGACCCGACGCGCGACGCGACGCGCTCTGGCGCCAGGAGCCCTTCGCCCTCCCAGAAGCGGAGCGTCGACGCCCGTACCCCCAGCGCGGCGGCGAGCTCCGTGATGGTGAGCGTGACGCCGGGCTCGTCGCGCCCGACGGCGCCGCCCGGGCCGTCGGCGGAGGACGGCTCGGCCCGGATCGCGAGGAGAGCGCGCCGTGCGTCGAGCACCTCCTCGCGCTCGCGGGCGAGCTGCACGTGCAGGGCACCGACTCGCGCGGCGGCCTCGTCGAGGGGGAGCGACCACGCGTCGCGCAGCGTGCGGCGCGCGACCACCGGCCCGACGGCGGTGACCAGCCCGCGGTAGGCGCGCAGCGCGAGGACGTGCTCGTCCGTGAAGGTGCGATATCCGTTCGCGGACCGGCCGGCGGGCGGCAGGACACCGAGCTGCTCGAGGTCGCGCACCTGCTGGACGGACCATCCCGACGCGCGCGCGACGTCGGACGTCCGCAGCAGCTCCCGTGCCGGGTGCGGTCCTCCCGAGCCCATCCTGGCCTCAACCCTCCAGAAGCACTTCAAGCACACACTCGAACCATGAGTATGGATCAGATCCTCGACACCGTCCGGTCGCTCGACGGCGTGCTGGTTCTCTCGCCGGAACACGGCAGCGCGTTCCCCGAGATCGCCGTCGGCGACCACTTCTTCTACTACGCCCCTGACGGCACGATCCCGCACGGGCAGCCCTACGGCACGATCGTCACGAAGGACTACCCCGACGACACTGCCTCCCGCCTCGACGAGGAAGGGCGCTGGAGGGTCAACGTGCACGTCGGTCGCGCGCGGTTCCGCGAGCTGCTCGGGACCGACCCCCGCGACGGCGAGCCGTCGCAGGTCGGCGCGACCGACGTCGTCGTGCCCCACCCGGTCTACGGCGCGCTCGGGTGGGTCGCCGTCGTGAACCCGGGCGACCGCACGACGGCGCTCATGCTCGACCTCCTGCGCGCGGCGCACGACGACGCACGCGCGCGCACCCTGCGCCGCAGCGGCCGCTGACGATGCGGGTCCACCGAACGGTGGATGCGCGGATCGACCAGGCTCGGACGCGACGGTCGATGTGACGGGGTGCGGCGCGTCCGTAGCGTCGCGGCATGACCGCGTTGGACGTACGACACCTGCACAAGCGCTACGAGGAGCACGTCGCCGTCGACGACGTCTCCTTCACCGTCGAGGAGGGGGAGATCTTCGGCATCATCGGGCCCAACGGCGCCGGCAAGACGACCACGGTCGAGAGCATCGCCGGCCTGCGCACTCCCGACTCGGGCTCGATCTCCGTGCTCGGGCTCGACCCGGTCGAGGACCGGGCCGAGGTGCGTGAGCGGCTCGGCGTGCAGCTGCAGGAGAGCAGCTTCCCCGACGCGATCACGGTCGCCGAGGCGCTCGACCTCTACAGCTCTTTCTACCGGGACCCCGCCGACTGGCGCGAGCTCATGGACCTGCTCGGCCTCACCGAGAAGCGCAGGACGCAGTACAAGGCGCTCTCCGGGGGGCAGAAGCAGCGGCTCTCGATCGCGCTCGCCCTGGTCGGCAACCCGAGGATCGCGATCCTCGACGAGCTCACGACGGGACTCGACCCGCAGGCGCGGCGGGACACCTGGAGTCTCGTCGAGCGGGTCCGCGACACCGGCGTGACGATCCTTCTCGTCACGCACTTCATGGACGAGGCGGAGCGCCTCAGCGACCGGATCGCGGTCATCGACAAGGGCCGGGTCGCCGCGGTGGACACGCCGGCCGGACTGATCGCGCGGTCGAGCGCGGTGCAGCAGATCCGGTTCCGCGTCAGCCGGCCGCTGGACGAGAGCGTCCTCACCGCGCTTCCCGAGGTGTCCGACGTCGAGATCACCGAGGGGCGCTGGCTGGTCACCGGAACCGGACAGCTCGTGAGCAGCGTTGTCGGCGCGCTCGCCAGGGCGCAGGTCGTGGCGGAGGACCTCCGCGTCGACCAGCGCACCCTCGACGACGCGTTCGTGGCCGTCACGGGGCGCGCCCTGGAAACCCCGGCATCGACCGAGAGGACGGTCGATCGATGACCGCGACCGCCCACGGTCTCGGGTCGCGTGCTCGCCTGAAGATGGTCACGGTCGAGGCGAAGCTCTTCCTCCGCGACTCGGCCACCGTCCTCTTCGGCGTGCTGTTCCCGGCGGGGCTCCTGCTGGGGCTCGGCGCCGTCCCGGCGCTCAGGGAGCCGTCGCCCGAGACGGGCGGGCTCCGGGCCATCGACGTCTGGGCACCGACCGCGCTCGTGTTCGGGATGGTGATGATCGCCGTGCAGCACGTCCCGGCGGTGGTCGCGACCTACCGCGAGCGGGGCATCCTGCGTCGGCTGTCGACGACTCCGGCGCACCCGCGGAGCGTCCTGCTCGCGCAGATGATCGTCGCGTTCGCCTCAGTGGTCGTCTCCGCGGTGCTCCTGATCGTCGTCGCGTGGGCGGTGCTGGACATCGCGCCGCCCGAACGACCCCTGGAGTTCGCCGTCGCCTTCGTCATCGGCTATGCGGCGCTCCTCGGGATCGGCATGATCTCCGCGGCCGTGGTCCGCACGAGCAGCGCCGCGAACCAGGTCGGCACCGTCCTCTTCGTCGCGCTGATGTTCTTCGGCGGGGCCTTCCTGCCGCGCGTCCTCATGCCCGACGTGCTGCGCGAGGTCGGCGAGCTCGTCCCGCCCGGCCTGCAGGCCCTCACCGCGGCGTGGTCGCCCGAGGCGGGCGAGGTCACCGCCACTGCCGGCGGCCAGCCGTTCTGGCTGCAGATCGCCATAATGGCGGGGATCGCGGTGAGCGCGAGCGCGATCGCCGCGAAGCTCTTCCGCTGGGAGTAGGTGTCGATGACGCGGGATGCCGAGGCCGGTGAGCGCCAGGGCTCCGTGACGCTCCAGTCGTCCGTCGCGGCAGAGGCGGAGGCCGCGAACCGCTCGCGGCTGGCCTGGAAGCAGGAGCAGCTGCGGGTCTGGGACCTCCTGCAGCTGTGCACACCGTGGCTGCTCCTGACGATCTCGACGGTCGTCTACTTCGCGCGGGTGCTCCCGGCCTCCGGCGAACCCTTCTGGCCCGAGGGTGCCACCGTCCTCGGGCTGGTCACCGTCTCGGCGCTGTGGGTGCTGTTCCGTCAGACGCTGCCCCTCAGGAGGAGGGCCCTGCGGCCCGTGGCGGCGGGCGTCTACTTCGTCGGGCTGCTCGCCCTGTGCGTCGTCCTCATGACGTACTCCGACGTCTTCCTCGTCTTCACGGTGGCCGGCTTCTTCCAGGCGTACCTGCTCAGGCCGTGGCCGGTCGGGGTGCTCGGCGTCCTGGTCACGTCCGTGGCCCTCAACGGTTCGGCGATGCGCGTGGGGGACGACCCGAGCCCGGAGACGCTCGCGGAGCTCCTCCTGATCGTCGCCGTGCAGACGGCGGCGATCGGGGTGGGCATCCTGCTGACGGCGCGCAGCGAGCCGGAGGAGCGCAGGCGGGAGGCGCTCGTCGAGCGGCTCGAGGCGGCCCTGCACGAGAACGCCGGCCTCCACGCGCAGCTGGTCGCCCAGGCCCGGGAGTCCGGGGCGCAGGACGAGCGGCAGCGGCTGGCCGGCGAGATCCACGACACCCTGGCCCAGGGTCTCGCCGGCATCATCACGCAGCTCCAGGCCGCGGAGAGGTCCGCGGGCGTGCGGGGCGTGAGCGACGAGCACGTCACGCGCGCGCTCCGGCTCGCGCGCAGCAGCCTGACCGAGGCCCGCCGCTCGGTCCGGGCGCTCGCCCCCCAGGAGCTCGGGAGCGCGCACCTCCCCGACGCGCTCCGTACGCTGGCCGAGCGATGGTCGCAGGACGAGGGGGTGGGAGCGCACGTGGAGGTCACCGGTGACCGGGTACCCCTGAGCCCGGCGATCGAGGTGGCGCTCTTCCGGGTCACGCAGGAGTCGCTGACCAACGTGGCGAAGCACGCCGACGCGTCGCGCGTCGGTGTCACGCTGTCGTACACGGGGACCGAGGTCCTGCTGGACGTGCGGGACGACGGACGCGGGTTCGCGGACGAGGACGGCACCGGTTTCGGCCTGACGAGCATGCGCCAGCGCATCCGAGGCGTCGGCGGTCACGTCGAGGTGCAGAGCACGCCGGGCGAGGGGACGTCCGTGAGTGCGCGCGTCCCGGCCATCGTCCCCGGCGGAGCGAGAGCAGAGGAGACCGACCGATGATCCGACTGGTGATCGTCGACGACCATCCGGTCGTGCGGGGCGGCCTCCGCGACACCTTCGCGGGTGCCGAGGACATCACCGTGGTCGGTGAGGCCGGCGACGGCGCCGAGGGCGTCGACCGCGCGAAGGCCCTGGCGGCGGACGTCGTGCTCATGGACCTGCGGATGCCGGGGACGGACGGCGTCGCCGCGACCGCGGCCCTGCGCGAGAAGGCCCCGGACACCCGGGTGCTGATCCTCACCACCTTCGACAGCGAGAGCGACGTGCTGCCGGCGATCGAGGCGGGCGCGACCGGCTACCTCCTCAAGGACGCACTGCCCGACGAGCTGATGCGCGCGGTCCGTGCGGCCGCGCGCGGAGAGCCGGTGCTCGCGCCGTCGGTGACCCAGCACCTCATGGGGCAGGTCCGCAGGCCCGGCGCAGGCACGCTGACCGACCGGGAGAAGCAGGTGCTACAGCTCGTCGCGAACGGCAGCTCCAACCGCGAGGCCGCTGCGGCGCTCTTCATCGGCGAGGCGAGCATCAAGACCCACCTGCAGCACGTCTACGACAAGCTCGGCGTGCGCGACCGGGCCTCGGCGGTCGCCGAGGGCTACCGGCGCCGCCTGCTCACCTGACGCCCCGGGACGCGGGAGCGCGCCTCGGCCGTCAGACGGGGACGGCGGTGGTCGTGGGTGCAGGGCGGGCCGCGACCGAGCCGTGCCCGGCGACGTCGACGCCGACCGAGACGACGACGGGCAGGCCGTCCGTGACCTCGACCGTCGAGACGGAGGCGTTGGGCAGCGCGACGAGCCGCGTCGGGTCGAGCGTCGCGAGCCACGCGCCGAGCGTGAGGCCGTGCCCGACGACGAGCACGTGGCGGTCGAGCATCGCACCCGGGCGGGCGGCGTCGTCGTGCGCGGCGACGATGCGCGTGAACACGGCGCGCACGCGCGCCATGAAGTCCGCGCCCGGCTCGCCGCCCCCGACGCCGGGGTGCGTGCCCGCGAGCACGCGCGGCACGAGCTCGGTCCAGGGCTCGACGGCGTCGAGCTGCGTCTCGGGCCGACGCTCGAACGTGCCGAACGAGAGCTCGCGCAGGTCGTGGTCGACCGTGAGCCGCAGGTCGGGGTGGTGCCGCAGGATCTCCATCGCGGTGAGCACCGCGCGGCCTTGCGGTGATGAGTAGACGGTGTCGAAGTCGTGCCGTGCGAGGTGCTGCGCGGTCACGCGGACGCCCGCGCGCCCGGTGCGGGTGAGGGGTGAGTCGCACGACCCCTGCAGGTGGCGGCGTGCGTTGAGGTAGGTCTGCCCGTGTCGTACGAGCGTGATCGTCAGGGTCATCGTCGCTGTGCCCTCCGGTCGTCCCGGTCTGCTGGTCACGCTCGACGCTAGGGCGTCGGGGTTTCCGGGGGACGACGACGAGGTGACGATCGCATGGCGAGCCGGTGCGACGTCGAGCGCCGGGCAGGCCGGGTGACGACCGGGTGCCGAGCCGCGCGGCCCGTGCGATCCTGCGACGAGCGAGCGTCGCACCCGGGGGAGGGGCCGTGACCGGACCGAGGGACGAGCCGAAGGACGGAGCCGCGGGCGGCCCGGCGGCGGGCGAGGCGCTGTCCCAGCGCCGCGTCTACGTGATCTTCGGCGGGCTCATGCTCGGCATGCTGCTCGCGGCGCTCGACCAGACGATCGTCGCGACGGCGCTCCCCACCATAGTCTCGGACCTCGGCGGCGCGGAGCACCTGTCGTGGGTCGTCACGTCCTACATGCTCGCGTCGACCGCGACGACGGTCCTGTGGGGCAAGCTCGGCGACCTCGTCGGGCGCAAGCCCCTGTTCATCGCGTGCATCCTCATCTTCCTGCTCGGCTCGGTCCTCGCCGGGACGTCGACGACGATGGGCCAGCTCATCGCGTGGCGCGCGCTGCAGGGCGTGGGCGGCGGTGGGCTCATGGTGCTGTCGCAGGCGATCGTCGGCGACATCGTGCCGCCGCGCGAGCGCGGCCGGTA
This sequence comes from Cellulosimicrobium sp. BMG9.22, assembly GCF_059159975.1. Classification (NCBI taxonomy): domain Bacteria; kingdom Bacillati; phylum Actinomycetota; class Actinomycetes; order Micrococcales; family Promicromonosporaceae; genus Cellulosimicrobium; species Cellulosimicrobium sp. BMG9.22. The sequence continues at coordinate 10,217 of NZ_JBZGBY010000050.1, forward strand.
CCAGGGGTTCTTCGGCGCGGTGTTCGGCGTCTCCTCGGTCGCGGGCCCGTTGCTGGGCGGGTTCTTCGTCGACAACCTGTCGTGGCAGTGGGTCTTCTACATCAACGTCCCGCTGGGGATCGTCGCGCTCGTGACGGTCGTCGCCGTCCTGCCGCGCATCGCCGCGACGAAGCGGCCGAGCATCGACTACGCGGGCATCGTCCTCCTCGGGATCGTCGCGACGGCGATCGTGCTCATCACGAGCCTGGGCGGCACGACGTGGGGGTGGAGCTCGCCCGAGGTGTACGGGCTCGCGGCCGTCGGCGTGCTCGCGCTCGTCGCCTTCGTGCTCGTGGAGCAGCGCGCGAGCGAGCCCGTGCTGCCGCTGCGGCTGTTCCGCAACCGGGTGTTCTCGACGGCGTCGGTGATCGGCTTCGCCGTCGGGTTCGCGATGTTCGGCGCCATCACGTTCCTGCCGCTGTACCTGCAGACTGTCAAGGGTGCGAGTCCCACGGCGTCGGGCCTGCAGATGACGCCGATGATGCTCGGCCTGCTGCTCACCTCGATCGGGTCGGGGCAGATCATCTCGCGCACCGGGCGGTACAAGGTCTTCCCCATCGCGGGCACGGCGATCACGGCGGTCGGGCTGTACCTGCTGTCGCTGATGGGGCGCGACACCTCGACCCTGCAGGCCGGGCTGTCCATGTTCGTGTTCGGGCTCGGTCTCGGCATGGTCAACCAGGTGCTGATCCTCGCGGTGCAGAACGCCGTCGAGTACCGCGACCTCGGCACGGCGACGTCCGGGGCGACGTTCTTCCGGACCATCGGCTCGGCCGTCGGGGTCGCCGTGTTCGGCACGATCTTCGCGAACCGGCTCGGCGCGAACCTCGCCGCGGGCGTGCCCGCCGACGCGCAGGGCCCGTGCGACGCGGCCGCGCTCGCGGCCTCGACCGCGGGGCTCGCGCAGTGCCCGGCCGACGTCCAGGACTGGTTCCTCGACGCCTACGCGGCCTCGCTGCACACCGTCTTCCTGTGGGCCGTGCCCGTCGCGGTCGTCGCCTTCCTCCTCACGTGGCTGCTGCCGGAGACGACGCTGCGCGGCACGTCGCGCGACGCGGGCGCGCCCGACCCGGCCGAGGTCGCCGGGCACTCCGCGGGCGAGGCGTTCGCCCTCCCGTCGAGCCGCACCTCGCTCGAGGAGCTGCGGCTGATCCTGTGGCGGCGCGTCGGTGCGCGCGACCCCCTCGCGGTGTACCGCGTGATCGCCGGACAGGTGGACCTCGAGCCGGGGGAGTGCTGGATGCTCACGCGCGCGTCCCTCAAGGGGCCGCGCTCGGTCGCGACGATGGCCGAGCGCTCCGGGGCGTCCGAGGACAGGGTGCGCGGCGTCGCGCGGTCGCTCGCCGAGCGGGGGCTCGTCACCGTCGACGGCGACACGGTCACGGCGACCGACGCAGGCCTGGCCGCCGCGGAGAACCTGCGCGAGGCCGAGCGGGAGCGCCTCGCGCAGTACGTGTCCGGGTGGGACCACGAGCCGGACGTCGACGAGCTCGTCCGGCGCGTGGCCGAGGAGCTGCTCGCCGACCCCGAGCCCGCGCGCTGAGCGTCGCCAATCGCGATCAGAGCGCTGGGGCGCGGACTCCACCGCCCGAACACGCACGCCTGCCACGCTGCTCAGGGGAGTCGCATCTGAGGCACCGGTCCGCACCTGCGTGTTCGCTACCCCCGGACCCTCCGTCGCCTCGGGGTCTGTCGCCCACGACCCCTCGCCAGTCCGATGCCACCTCGCCGACGTAATCGAGGGCAAACCGGCGCCGGTTGGACAGCGACGCGTCATTTTACCGTGCCCGACTGTTTAGGATGAATCTCCGGCGACTCCTCGGTGAATTCTTCAGGCAATCCTATGCTTACGATGGCAGGCGTGGCGCGCGTGATGTACCAATGGATGCGGACGCACTGAACGACTGCGGCCGGCCCAGCTTTGTTTCGGCAAACCGCCGATCCCTATCAACTCGAGGAGCAATTTTCAATGAAAAGAGGCTGACGCTCGCCCTGGCCTGTGCGGTGGCACTGTCGCTGACCGCGCCGATCTCTGCAATGGCCAGCGAGTCCCCGCAGGGCTCGGCTCGCGAGCTCGCGGAGGCCGTGTACGACGCGCCCGATCCGAGCGCGGCGTTTGCCGAGCTGGATCCGGAAGAGCAGGAACTCTTCGTCGCCGCAACCTCCCTCGCTGAGACGGAAGAGCAGATCACGGTGGTGGAGATCAGCGAGTCCGAGGCAAGGGCCGCGTTCGAGGCCGATGGCCAGACGGTCGCGGCGGTGGCCGCCTACGACGTCTGCTACGAGAAGGGCGCACAGGGGGCGGGCAAGAACGTTCTCGGTGGCGTGCTGTACCGCTACTACACGACTATCAAGTACTGCGCCACGGGCGGGCAGATCAAGACTGCATCCTGGACCCGGCAGACGGGCAGCACGCACTTCCCGGGCTGGTACTACGACGGCAAGCAGACCGACCAGCTGAACCACACTTCGAGGAGCGTCGGCGGCTTCACGCAGTTCAAGTTCCACAACGGACCGATCAACCAGGTCCCGATCCAGAACGTCTACCCCTGCCTTCAGACAAGAGTCAACTCCGCAGGTACT
>NZ_JBZGBY010000051.1:0-12826 GCF_059159975.1 Cellulosimicrobium sp. BMG9.22
TGGTAGACGCGGCGCCCCCACCCACCCCGGCCACCCAACCCGACCACCGCCGTCCGACAAGGAACCAGGGTTCTACCTCGCCCGACCACGGTTCTACCTCGGGGTCATACGGCGCGGGCCGCCTCCTCGGCGTCCTCGACCCCGAGCCGGCGTCGCGTCTCGGCGCGGGCAGATCCCTCCGCCGGGGTCCCTGCGTCGAGGTAGCGCACGAGGAGGTGCGGGCGCTGCAGCACGCGGTAGCGGACCTGGAGGTGCCAGTTACGGACGGCCCACACGGCGGCGCCGACGGCGACGAGGCCCGCGGTGATGGATCCGACGCCGATGGCCCAGCGCGGTCCCCATGCCTCGGCGATCCAGCCGACGAGCGGCGACCCGACGGGCGTCGCGCCGAGGAAGACGATCATGTAGAGCGACATGACGCGCCCGCGCATGACGGGGTCGACCGACATCTGGATGGTCGAGTTGGCGGCCGTCATCATCGTCAGCGACGCGAGGCCCACGGGGATGCAGGCGATCGCGTAGCTGGGGTAGGTGGGCATGAGCGCCATGACGCCCGTCGCGACGGCGAAGCCGGCCGCCGACCCGATGACGAGTCGCACGCGCGGCCGTTCCCGGCGGGCCGCGAGCAGCGCGCCGGTGAGTGAGCCGATCGCAAGGACGGACCCGAGGATGCCGTACTCCCCCGGTCCCTTGCCGAACTCGGCGCTCGCCATCATGGCGGAGGTGAGCTGGAAGTTGAGCCCGAACGTCGACACGACGCCGACGACGACCATGATGACGATGATGTCCGTGCGGCCGCGGACGTAGCGGATACCCTCGCGGATCTGCCCCTTCTCCCGGGACGCGCTCGGCAGGGGGTGCAGCTCGCGCGTGCGCATGTAGCCGAGGGCGAGGATCGTCGCGGCGAAGGTCACGCCGTTGACGACGAAGATCCACCCCGACCCGACGACGGCGATGAGCAGCCCGGCGACGCCCGGCCCGACGAGCCGCGCCGCGTTGAACGACGCGCTGTTGAGGCCGACCGCGTTGGAGAGCTTGTCCGCGGGGACCATCTCGGCGACGAACGTCTGACGCACAGGGTTGTCGATCGCGGAGACGACCCCGAGCAGCGTCGCGAACACGTAGACGTGCCAGAGCTGCACGTGACCGGAGAGCACGAGGGCGCCGAGCCCGAGCGCGAGGAGCCCCATCGCGCTCTGGGTGGCCATGAGGAGCCGACGGCGCGGCAGGCGGTCGGCGAGCAGGCCCGCCCAGGCGGACAGCGCGAGCACGGGTGCGAACTGCAGCGCCGTCACCACGCCGACGGCGACGCCGGAGTTGTCGGTGAGGTCGGTGAGGACGAGCCAGTCCTGCGCGACGCGCTGCATCCAGGTGCCGATGTTCGCGACGAGCGCGGCACCGAACCAGACGCGGTAGTTGAAGTACTGGAGGGAGGAGAAGGTTGTGCTCATCGGGCGGCGATCCGGTTCAACAGCTCACTGGCGCGGGCCAAGGTCTCTCTCTCGTCGAGGGTCAGTGCGGACAGCTGCTGCGTGAGCCAGGCGTCGCGTCGGCGCCGGGTCTCCTTGACCTCGCGCACGCCGGCCTCGGTGAGGGTCACGACAACCTGGCGTCGGTCGCTCGGGTGCTCGGCCTTCGCGACGAGACCCAGCTCGACGAGCGCGTTGACGGCCCGAGTCATCGACGGCGGCCGGACGCGCTCGTGCTCGGCGAGCTCGCTCGGGGACATCGCGCCGTGCTTCTGCAGCACCGTCAGGACGCCGAAGCGGCCCTCGGGCAGGTCGGCCTCGCCGCGCTGGGCGCGCAGCTGGCGCGAGATACGTGTGAGGGCGACGCGGAGCTCGCCGCCGAGCGTCGCGGGACGGCACTGGTTCCGGGTGGGGGCAGTGGGGTCCGCAGCAGGCATGATAGTTACCTTAACTCATTACCTTGGGTAAGGAAAGCGCGGCTGGGACTCGCGCGGGGCGCCAGGGAAGCCCGAGACGTCCCGGACGTCCGCTATGGTGTGCGCCGTGCACCAGGAACTCACTCTCGCCGAGACGCTCCACCTGCTCGGGCTCATGGGCCGCAAGCTGCCCTCCTTCATCACGTCCGTCTCGGGTCGCGGCGACGTGCTCGACCTGGTCGCGGACCCGCGTCAGGTCAAGCGCCTGCCCGGTCCGCTCAAGCTCGCCACGAGGCTCGCCCCGACGGTGCGCGCCTCCCTGCGCGTGGTCGACGTCGCGGACGGCGTCGCGACGATCGCCGTGGACGCGAGCGCCGGCGGGATGCCCGCTCACAAGCTCCTCGGCCTCGCGTCCAGCCGGATCGAGTCGGTCGTCGCGGCCAAGGGCCTCCCGGCGGGCTCCGTCCGCGTCCTGCCCGACGCGCGGATCGCGCTCGACGTCCAGCGACTCCTCCAGGCGCGCTACGCCGTGGCCCGGGTCACGGACGTGGCCTTCAAGGACGGCATCGTCGTCCTGGACGGCGTCGCCGCCTGACCCCAGGCTTCAGCGACGGCTCGTCGTCGCGTCGTCGAGCAGGCCGAGGAACGCCCGGTAGTAGGCCTCGACGTAGTGGACGGGGGACGCACCCCAGCGATGCTCCGGGTCGCCGACCACCAGTCGGTCGGGGACCCGCAGGAAGCGGCGCTCCGGCAGGTCCTTGCGCATGCGCGCGTACAGGTAGGTGAGCGTGCGGTTCGCTGCCTCGACGCGCTGCTGGTCGAACGTGCCGCCGTCGGCGTCGTTCCTGGCCCAGTACGCCTCGTGCACGACGACGCGGTCCAAGCGCCCGTTCTCGCGTGCCGTCCCGACCAGCGCGGCCCAGCCCGACTCCCAGCGAGCGAGGAACTCGGGCGACCCCGAGGCCACCCGGGCCTCGGCCGCGGCGTCGCCGCCCGCGCGCAGGAACTCCATGGAGCGGGTCGCGACGGCGCCCAGCGGCCCGACGGCGAGGTCGTACTGCTCGTCGACGAGGTCGAGCACGACGACGTCCGCGTCCGTGGTCGCGAGGGCTCGCCCGAACGCCTTGCCCTGGTCGCGCTCGACCATGCGCCGCTGGAAGGGCGACTCGACGCGCGCGAGGTCGACGCCGTCGAGCCCTCGGGGGGCGAACGCCGACGCGAGCGAGCTGCGCGCGTAGTAGTCGAGGAGACGGAAGCGTGCCTCGCCCGGCAGGGCGAACGCGTCCCGCGTCACGCAGCTCCCGTGGATGAGGACGGTGGCGCTCACTTCACCGTGGGGGGCAGGACGTCGAGCGCTGCGGCGTTCTGAGCGAGGTAGTCCGCGATGGTGTCGGTGGCCATCGCCGCCATCAGCGGGTCGAGCGCGGCCCGGTCGAGCACGACGATCGACTGCCCGTCGGCGCTGCGCCCGGTCCCAGAGTTCGGTGCCGTCATGAACGTGACGTCGTTCGTGCTGAGGCCGCGCGCGCTCATGTAGAGCGTGCGCATCTGGTCGATCGACAGGCCGTCGTCGGTCGCGACGGACTCGCTGACGGCGGTGAAGAACCGCGTCATCATCGCGACGTCGTTGCGGTTGTTGTTGATCTTGCCCAGCATCGCGCGCATCCAGTTCTGCTGGCGCTGGACGCGTCCGAAGTCGCCGTTGGCGAGGCCGTGACGCTGGCGCGTGTACGTGAGAGCCTCCTCGCCGGTCATCTGGTGCAGCCCGGCCTCGAAGAACACCTTCTTGCCGTCGCCGATGTCCTCCGGGATACGGATCTGCACGCCGCCGAGCGCGTCGGTGAGCGTGGTGAACGACTCGAAGTCGGTCACGGCGAAGTGGTCGATGCGCACGCCGGTGAGCTCCTCGACCGTCTGGATCATGAGCGTGGGACCCCCGTAGGAGAAGGCCGCGTTGATCTTCGCCTCCCCGTGCCCCGGGATCGGGACCCACGCGTCGCGCGGGATGGAGACGACCTGAGCCGTCGAGCGGTCGGCGGGCAGGTGGACCAGCATGATCGCGTCCGTGCGCTGCGCCCCCGCCTCCCACTGGTTCGGGTCGCCGGCGGAGATCCGGCTGTCGGAGCCGAGGACGAGGAAGTTCACGGCTTGGTTCGTGACGCCCTCCTCGGTGGGCGACGGTGCCGGGTCGGGACGGTTCTCCAAGCCCTCGAACGGGTCTGCGAGCTTCTCGATGTTGCTGTCGAGCCGCTTCTGGAACCACCACGCCGCCCCCGCTCCCCCGAGCACGAGGACCACGAGCAGCGAACCGAGCACCACGAGCGTGGTGCGGGTGCCGCGACGACGGCGCGCGTGACGCCGTCCGGAGGTCGGCTCGGGCGCGGAGGACTGCGGGAAGAGGGTGTCGGCCACGGGCGAATCCTACGAGCCCGGCCGGGTCCGAAAGGCCAGGATCGGCCCCTCGCCGTCGCTCTTCACCCCCGGCGCCCCCTCGTTTCACGAGTCCCAGCGGTTTGCGAGCGGTACCATCGTGCCGTAATACGCACGAAGTTCCTCGTCGGTCCGATGCCCTGAGGACGACGAGAGCCCAGGGGGCGAGATGTCCAGCACTGCCGCGAGGCATGCTCGCCGACGGTTGCCCCAGGCGAGATCCAGAACCCGCGGCGACCACCTCCTGCTGGTCACGCACCACTACGAGCCGGAGACCGGCGCCCCGCAGCGCCGCTGGGGCGCGCTCGTCCCCCGGCTCGTCGAAGCGGGCTTCCGCGTGAGCGTTCTCGCGCCGCCCCCGCACTACCCCGCCGGCGTGCTCGACCCGGCGCACGTCGACATCCGTCCCGGGCGGGTGGAGCGCGGCCGGCACGGTGAGCGCATCCTGCGGGTCCGCTTCCGGGAGCACACGAGCTCGCTCGCCTCCCGTACGGCCGACCACGTCGTCGCCGCCGCGCACTCCGTCGTGCTCGGCTGGCGGCTCCTGCGCGCACGTGCGCACCGCCCGACGGTCGTCGTGGGGACGGTGCCCGGCATCCCGAGCATGTTCGCCGCCTGGGCCCTCGCGCGCCTGTTCCGCGCCCGGTTCGTCGTCGAGATGCGTGACGCGTGGCCCGACCTCATCCGCCCGGCCGGGGTCGGCAGGTCCGGTTCCGGTTCCGGCCAGCGGTTCCGTGCCGCCGTGGTGGCGGTCGCGCACCGAGCGATCATCCGGCTCCAGGCGCGCAGCGACCTCGTCGTCACCACGACGGAGACGTTCGCCGAGGTCGTCGCCGGCCGCGGGGCGCCGCGGGTGGGCGTGGTCCGCAACGGCACGGCGTTCGCCGACCGGCTCGCGGACGAGGTGGGCGACGAGGTCGACGCCCTGCCCGACGACGTCGGCCGCCTCGGCACGACCCGCCCCCTGCGCGTGGTGTACGTGGGCACGATCGGACGGTCCCAGGGCCTGGAGGTCGCCGTGCAGGCCGCGGCCGCGCTCGCTTGGCGAGGCGTCGCCGTCGACCTGCGCCTGGCAGGCGCGGGCGCGGACGTCCCCTCCCTCACCGCGCTCGCCACGACTCTCGGGGCGCCCGTGACGTTCCTCGGTCGGGTCCCGCACACGGACGTCCCCGCTCTGTACGCGTGGGCGGACACGGTGCTCGTGTCGCTGCGCGACTGGGAGCCGTTCGAGTGGACGGTGCCGTCGAAGCTCTACGAGACGATGGCGACCCGCCGCCACGTCACGGCGTGCCTCGCCGGCGAGGCGGCCGAGCTCGTGCTGTCGCTCGAGGCGGGCGACGTCGTCCCGCCGGGCGACGTCACGGCGCTCGTCGATCTCTGGGCCGGTTTCGTGCGCGACCGGGCGGTCCCGACGATCGGCCCGGCGGCCCAGGACTGGGTCGCTCTCAACGCCGACGACGACGCGCTCGCCGCCCGGTACGTCGAGCTCCTCGACGGGCTGCGTCGATGAGGGCCGGCGCCCCGGGTGACGCCGTCCGCTCCCTCGTCCTCGCCGTGTCCTTCGGGTCGCGCGCGGTCCTCGACGACCCGGTGTGGCTCGCGATCCAGGCGGCGCGGCGCGCGCCCGCCCGGGTGCGTCGGGGCGTCGTCCGTCTGCTGCTCACGGCGCCCGCGCCGTCGGCACGCCGCGCCCTCGGCCTGTACCTCGACGGGGCGCCCGAGGACGCGGCGGGCTCCGTCGGCGCCGTGCTCCGCGCGCCCGGGTCGCGGCTCGCGCACCGCGTGGCGGCGGAGGTCGCGGTGGCGGTCGGCAGCCCCGAGCTGCTCGACGACGTCCCCCGCCCCGGCCCCGCCCGGCTGCGCGCGCTGTGGCAGGCGGGCGACGTCGACGCGCTGCTCCGCGCGACGGCGTCGGGCCGGGCCGAGCGGCGCACGCTACGCGCGGTCCGCGCACAGATCGACGCGCTGGCCGCCACGCCCGAACGGGCCACGCCGACCCCGACGCTGACCGCCGTCGAGCACCCGCGCGTGCTGCACCACCTGACGAACTCGCTCCCGCACACGCAGAGCGGCTACACGCTGCGCAGCCACGCGATCCTGCGCGCCCAGCGCGAGGCCGGGCTCGCCGTGTCCGCGACGACGCGCGCCGCCTACCCGGTGACGATCGGCGTGCTGGGGGCGCGCGAGGCGGACGTCGTGGACGGCGTGCGCTACGAGCGGCTGCTGCCGTGGGTGCTGCGCAGCGACCCGGCCCGGCGTGCGGCGGCCGAGGTGGACCTGCTGATGCGGGCTGCCGGGAGGTCCGCGCCCGACGTCGTGCACGCCACCACGCCACACACGACCGGCGCCGTAGCGCGCGAGGCCGCAAGCCGGCTCGGCGTCCCGTGGGTGTACGAGGTGCGCGGTCTGCCCGAGGAGACGTGGGCCGCGTCGCACCGCACCCCGGGTGCGCGGCGTGCGGCGGAGTCCTCGGGCCGGTACGCGCTGATCCGGGCGAAGGAGACGGAGCTGGCGCTGGCCGCGGACCACGTGGTGACGCTCAGCGAGACGATGCGCGCCGAGCTCGTGTCGCGGGGGGTGCCGGGCGACCGGGTGACCGTCGTGCCGAACGCCGTGCCGTTGTCCCTGCTGGAGGCGACGCACCCCGCACCCGACGACGCCCGAAGGGCGCTCGGGATCGACGTGCGCGGGCCGGTGGTCGGCACGGTGAGCAGCGTCGTGGACTACGAGGGCCTGGACATGGTCCTGCGCGTAGTCGCCGCGCTGCGCGCGGGCGGCGTGAACGCGTCGGCGCTCGTGGTGGGCGACGGCGTCGCGCGCCCGGGTCTGATCCGGCTCGCGGACGAGCTGGGGCTGGGCGAGCACGCGATCCTCCCCGGGCGCGTGCCGCGCGCGCTCGCGACGACGTACCTCGCGGCGCTCGACGTCGTGCTCGTCCCGCGTCGCGACGACCGCGTGACGCGTCTCGTCACACCGCTGAAGCCGGTCGAGGCGATGGCCGTGGGCCGACCCGTGGTCGCGAGCGACCTGCCCGCGCTGCGCGAGGCGGTCGGGGACGCGGGCGCGCTCGTCGCACCGGGTGAAGTTCGGGCCTGGACGACCGCCGTGGCGGACGTGCTCGGCGATGATGCCGTACGTCGTGGCATGCTGACGCGCGGTCGCGAGCTCGCGGCCACCAGGACGTGGGCCGCGAACACGGCCCGGTACCGCGAGGTGTACGCACGAGCTGCTGGAGGAGCACGATGAGTCCCGCGCTCCTGCGTCGCGCCCTCGGTGCCGTCGTCGCGACGGCGCTGCTCGCCGGGTGCACCGCCGCCGCACCCGAGCCCGCGCCGTCGGCGACGACGGCTGACCCGTCGCCGACGCGGTCTGAAGCACCGAGCCCCTCACCCACGCCGACGCTGCCGCCGGACCCCCTGCCGGAGGGGCCGGTGAACGCGCTCCTGATCGGCACGGACTCGCGCGACCCCGCGGACCTCACCGGCAACGCCGACACGATCCTGCTGGTCCACGTGCCGGCGGACCGGCAGAACCTGTACCTCGTGTCGTTCACGCGCGACATGTGGGTCGACGTCCCCGGGCTCGGGGAGAGCAAGATCAACGCGGCGTTCGCGCGCGGCGGGACGGACATCTTGGCCCAGACCGTCTCCGGGGTGCTCGGCGGCGTCGAGATCGACTACGTGGTCCAGTCGAACTTCGCCGGCTTCATCGCGCTCACCCGCGCTCTCGACGGGTTCGAGGTGGACAACCGGCACGCGAGCACCGTCACCGTGAACAACACAGGGCGCGTCGTCGACTTCCCCGAGGGACGCATCACGCTGTCCGGCACTGACGGCCTCATCTACGTGCGCGAGCGCAAGCGACTCCCGCTCGGCGACCTCGACCGCACGGAGCGGCAGCGTGCGGCGCTCGTCGGGATGCTCGACCGGATCGCGGGGCGCGGGGACGAGCCGGCGGTGCTCGCCGAGCTGGTGCCGATGCTCGTGCGCAACGTGAAGATCACGGGCGACCTCGACGTGGACGACGCGCTCGCGCTCGTCCCGCTCGCAGCCGAGCTCGAGCGCGAGGACGTCGTGGGGCTCATGGTGCCCGTCACCGGGTTCGGCAACCGGGGCGGCGCGTCGGTGAACCTCGTCGACGCGGCGCAGACCGCTGCGCTCGGCGAGGCCGTGCGCACGGACACGCTCGACGCGTACGTCGCGAGGTACGGCACGGAGTACGCGCCGACGGGGGCGTCCTAGGATGCCGCAGATGGCCGGAGAGACGAACGACGAGAGCGGGTCCCAGGGCGGGGACCTGTACTCGATGCTGTTCGCGGGCCCGCTGTCGACGACGGAGGTCGTCTCGGGCGGTCGGCTCACTCGCGTCGGCGCGCGGCCCCCGCTCGGGGTGTACCTGGGTCAGCTCTGGAACCGCCGGCACTTCCTGTGGGCCGAGGCCCGCGCGAAGGTCACCAGCGGGACGCGCGAGAACCTGCTGGGCACCGTGTGGCTCGTGCTCAAGCCCGTGCTCGACGGGCTGACGTACTTCCTCATCTTCGGGCTGCTGCTTCAGGCGTCACGAGGCATCGAGAACTTCATCGGCTACCTCATCGTCGGCACGTTCCTGTTCTCCTTCACGACGAAGGCGGTGACAGGAGGTGCGAACTCCATCAAGAACGGACGCAACCTGATCCGAGCGTTCGCGTTCCCCCGAGCGTCGCTGCCGATCTCGGTGATCTTGCGCGGGATCCTCGACATGGTCCCCGTGCTCGGCTCGATGATCGTGCTGCTGCTCGTCATGCCCCCCTCCGAGGTGCTCACCTGGCGCGTCGCACTCGTCCCGGGTGTGCTCGCGCTCCAGGTGCTCTTCACCACCGGGCTCGCTCTTCTGCTGGCCCGCTGCGTGTCCGTGATCCCTGACCTGAACCAGCTGATCAGCTTCGCGATGCGCTTGTGGCTCTACGGGTCGGCCGTGTTCTTCTCCTACGACCAGTTCATCGACCACCCGACGATGCTGGCGCTGATGGAGGCGAATCCGATGTTCATGGTCCTGGACATGGTGCGCGACTGCCTGCTCTACGGTGTCACGCCCGCACTGTCGATGTGGCTCGCGCTGAGCGCGTGGGCGGTCGGGACGCTCGTCGTCGGATTCCTCTTCTTCTACCAGGGGGAGGAGTCGTATGGGCGAGCTTGATCCCTTCGCGGCGGCGACGGTGGCGGTGCAGGACGTGCACGTGCGCTACCGGGTGCCGTCGACCGACGCCGCAGAGCGCCGACGGTCCAATCGAATCGTCCGCGCCGCGAAGTCGGTGCTGGGGCAGCAGCCGATGGTGCTCGTCCGGGCGCTCTCCGGCATCTCCTTCGTGGCGCGCTCGGGAGAGCAAATCGGCCTCGTCGGCCAGAACGGCTCCGGGAAAAGCACGCTCCTGCGCATCATCGCCGGCCTCGAACGACCGGCGCGTGGGCGGGTGCTGTCCGAGAGCACGCCGGTTCTGATCGGCGTGAACGCTGCGCTCGTGCCCGACCTGTCCGGTGAGCAGAACGTGCGGCTCGGCTGCCTCGCCATGGGGCTCACCCCGGAGCAGACCGAGAGGGCGATCCCCGACGTCGTCGAGCTCGCCGGCCTCGGCAAGTCGATCTACCTGCCGATGAAGACCTACTCGTCGGGCATGGGAGCGCGCCTACGGTTCGCGATCGCGACCGCGGCGAACCCGCACATCATGCTGATCGACGAGGCCCTCGCCACCGGCGACGCCGCGTTCAAGGAGCGCAGCGAGGCGCGGATGAACAGGCTGCGAGAGAACGCCGGCACGGTGTTTCTCGTGAGCCATGCGGCGCAGACCATCGAAGAGACGTGCTCGCGCGCAATCTGGCTCAACTACGGCCGCCTCGTGCTCGACGGACCGGCCGAGGACGTGGCTCTGCGCTACCGCAAGTGGGCGTGGGCCATCGCCAAGGAGAAGCCCGACGAGGCGAAGAAGATCATCGAGGACGCTCTCGCGGAGAAGACGGAGACGCACGTGCAGGTGGAGGAGTCCCCCGGACGCAGCTACCGCCCCCGGCACGTCCGTGGACACGGCCGCGAAGCGGCCGCAGTGGAGAAGAGAGAAGCATGACCGCACGCATCATGACCGTCTACGGCACCCGGCCGGAGGCGATCAAGGTCGCGCCCGTCATCAAGGCGCTCGAGGAGAGCCCCGACTTCGAGTCGGTGACCGTCGTGACCGGTCAGCACCGCGAGATGCTCGACCAGGTGAACGAGCTGTTCGGCATAGTGCCGGACCACGACCTCAACATCATGAGCCACGGACAGACTCTCGCGCAGATCTTCGCGCGGGTGATCGAAGGTCTCGACCCGATCCTCGAGAAGGTGAAGCCAGTCGCGGTCATCGTTCAGGGCGACACCTCTACCTCGACGGCCGCCGCCCTTGCCGCGTTCTACCGGCAGATCCCCGTCGTGCACCTGGAGGCAGGCCTGCGCTCCGGAAACATCCAGTCCCCCTTCCCCGAAGAGGCGAACCGGAAGATCACGACCCAGATCGCCGCGCTCCACCTCGCTCCCACCAAGACCAGCCGGGCGAATCTCCTGAACGAGGGAGTGGACGACTCCACGATCGTTGTCACCGGCAACACCGTCATCGACGCGCTGCTCGCCACGGTCGACAAGGAGATCCCCTTCACCGACCCGCGTCTCGAAGACCTCGCCGCGGCGGGACGGCGCATCCTCCTCGTGACCACCCATCGCCGCGAGAACTGGGGCGGCGCGATGGAGGGCGTAGGGCGGGCGCTGGCCCGGATCGCACGGTCGTTTCCCGAGGTGGAGATCGTCCTCCCGGCGCACCGCAACCCCGTCGTGCGGGAGGCCATCCTCCCCCAGCTCGAGGGCATCGAGAACGTGACCGTCACCGAGCCCCTCCCCTACGGCGAGTTCGCGCGCCTGATGGCGCTCAGCACGGTCATCCTCTCCGACTCCGGCGGGGTCCAGGAAGAAGCCCCGAGCCTCGGCAAGCCGGTTCTGGTCATGCGCGAGAACACGGAGCGCACGGAGGGAGTCGACGTCGGCGCGGTCAGATTGGTCGGTACAGATGAGAATTCTGTCGTCGATCGAGTCGGGGAAGCGCTATCGCAGAACAAGGACGACCAGACGGCCATCGCGCCCAACCCCTACGGCAATGGCAGAGCCGCTCTTGCCGCTCTGGGAGCGCTGAAAAGAGCCTACGTCGATGAGGGACGCGCTCGAACCGCACCCTAATGCCAGTGCCGGGTCAACGCCTCCGCCCCATACCGAGTGGCCCAGTGGTAGCGTTCACGACATGGGAACCACGAGAGTTTTGGCAGTCGGGTCCTGCAGGGTGCACCGGCCACTACGACGCCTCGCCGACAGCGGCAAGATCACTCTCACGAACCCACCGTCAAACACCTGGTTCACACATAGTTCCGGGGAGGCGCTCCAGTACATTCGGGCGCTCGCGGGAACCGCCGTGATTCCAGAGGGTTTTCGTCCTCTGATTTGCGAGAACGCCTCCGCCCTTCCCGCCGATCTTGCATCGCCCCGCGCCCTCGAAGCAGATCTGATCGTCATCGAGGTCTCAACCTTCAAAGCACTGCAACTCCACGGACTCCGCCTGAACTACCACTCCGTCTGGGGCGAGGCCAATCGACTTGGTATAGACGCGCGAAAAGTCCTCGACGGCAACACACAGGACGTGCCTGACGGGCACATCCTCCACGGACTAAGCGCCGGACGAGACTCCAGCGGAGATGTCGTCTCAGACCTCGAGAGCATCGCGGCCGCCGTCGGCGCGCCCATACTTGCCGTCGACCACCTCTGGGCGCTGATGCCCGACGGGAGCATCGCTCCGGAGCGGCTCGCGATCGCCCAGACGCTCTCGACGATCGGAACTGAGCCGCCCATCGCCTACTGGTCGACTCGGGCAGTGCTGGAACGCCACGGGTCTGCTGCCCTCCAAGACCACAACCACTGGTCCGAGTCTCATGAGCTCATCGTCGGGGAGAGCATCTTCGAATCAGTGTGCTCGGTCGTCCAGCTCGAGCCGCAGACAGAGCGAGCGACCTAGCGCCTGCACGCCACCGCTTCCGAGCAACAGCGCCACCTCCTAGCGCAGACGACTCGTGACGCGAGCAACCTCCCCGGCGAATGCCATGCACCCGTCCACCGGGAGGTGATGGATGTCCTGCGTACCGTCATGCAGACGGCGGAACCCGAACTCGTCCACCAGCGGCTTCGTGTCGATAAAGGCAACACCCAGAGCATGTGTCGATTCACGGACCAGCTCCCAGATCTCCGTCCTCGTGCTCGCTCCGCCCGTTGACGGCACGAGGCGTGGTATGAGCACGACGGGACAACCCAGGCGCTCCCGGACCTCGGCCACAGACTGCTCTATCTCCGCGTATGCAGCATGGTGCTTCGCAACGCCCAGCTGCGGCTCATAATGATGGTAGTACCCCTCCTTCCACACCTCTGCGTACGGCACGTTTCGATCCGCATTCGGATTGCCCTGAACCCTCA
>NZ_JBZGBY010000052.1:0-12588 GCF_059159975.1 Cellulosimicrobium sp. BMG9.22
ATTCATGCTCAGCGAGCGGCAGAGCCCTCGGTGTAGTCGGCGTCCTGCTGCTTCCACGCGAACAGCGCACGCAGGTCCTTGCCGACCTTCTCGATCGGGTGCTGGGCGGCCTTCTCGCGCAGCTCCTTGAACTCCGGCGCGCCGGCGTCCTGGTCGCCGATGAAGCGCTGGGCGAACGCGCCCGACTGGATGTCGGCGAGGACGGCCTGCATGTTCTCCTTGACGTGCGCGTCGATGACGCGCGGGCCGGAGACGTAGTCGCCGTACTCGGCGGTGTCGGAGACGGACCAGCGCTGCTTGGCGATGCCGCCCTCCCACATGAGGTCGACGATGAGCTTGAGCTCGTGGAGGACCTCGAAGTAGGCGATCTCCGGCTGGTAGCCCGCCTCCGAGAGCGTCTCGAAGCCGTACTGGACGAGCTGCGACACACCGCCGCAGAGGACGGCCTGCTCGCCGAACAGGTCGGTCTCGGTCTCCTCGGTGAAGGTCGTCTTGATGACGCCGGCGCGCGTGCCGCCGATCGCCTTCGCGTACGACAGCGCGACGTCCCACGCCTGGCCCGAGGAGTCCTTCTCGACGGCGATGATGTCGGGGATGCCGCGACCCGCGACGAACTCGCGGCGCACGGTGTGGCCCGGCGCCTTCGGCGCGACGAGGATGACGTCGACGCCCTCGGGCGCCTCGATGTAGCCGAAGCGGATGTTGAAGCCGTGCGCGAACGCGAGCGTCTTGCCGGCGGCGAGCTTCGGCTTGATCTCGTCGTTGTAGATCGAGCGCTGGTGCTGGTCCGGCGCGAGGATCATGATCAGGTCGGCCCACTCGGCGGCCTCGGCGACGGACTTCACCTCGAAGCCCTCGTCCTGCGCCTTCGCGACGGACGTGGAGCCCTCACGCAGCGCGACGACGACCTCGACGCCGGAGTCGCGCAGGTTCTGCGCGTGCGCGTGCCCCTGGCTCCCGTAGCCGACGACCGCGACCTTCTTGGCCTGGATGATGGACAGGTCGGCGTCGTCGTCGTAGAACAGCTCAGCCACGATGGATCTCCTCGGTTCTCTTGCGGTGCAGGGTCTGCAGTTCTCGGGTGCGCACCGACGCCCGTGCGGGTCTCGGTGCGAGGGTAGGTGATGGTCAGGCGGACCGGACGGCGCGTTCCAGCGCTCGGTCGGTGATGGAACGCGAGCCGCGCCCGACGGCGACGGTCCCCGACTTCACGATCTCGCGCACGCCGTACGGCTCGAGCGCCGCGAGCAGCGCGTTCAGCTTCTCGCCGGTTCCGGTGGCCTCGACGGTCACGGCGTCGGGGACGACGTCGACCACCTTCGCGCGGAACAGGTTGACGACCTCGAGCACGCCCGTGCGGTTCGCGCCGTCGGCGCGCACCTTGACGAGCAGAAGCTCGCGCTGCACGGACGCCGCGGCGTCGAGCTCGACGATCTTGATGACGTTGATGAGCTTGTTGAGCTGCTTCGTCACCTGCTCGAGCGGGTGCTCCTCGACGTCGACGACGACGGTGATGCGCGAGATCTCCTCGTGCTCCGTCGGCCCGACGGCGAGCGAGTGGATGTTGAACGCACGGCGCGCGAACAGGCCTGCGACGCGGGTGAGCACGCCGGGCTTGTTCTCGACGAGCACGGAGAGGGTGTGGCGGGACATGAGGTCAGTCCTCCAGTGACATGGGTCGGATCGAGGCTGCATTCCGCTGCAGCCGAGTGCCTTGCTTCGCTGCGGCCCTCAACTTCCGCTGCATTCCGCTCAATCCTCCCGATCCCACGCGGGCGAGATGCCACGCGCGTACTGGATGTCGTCGTTGCTCACGCCGGCGGCGACCATCGGCCACACCATGGCGTCGCGGGAGACGTTGAAGTCGATGACCACCGGGCGGTCGTCGATCTCCATCGCGCGGTGGATCGCGGCGTCGACCTCGCCCATCGACTCCACACGGATGCCCTCGCACCCGTAGGCGTCGGCGAGCTTGACGAAGTCGGGGACGCGCGCGGTGCCGTGGCCCGTGTGCAGGTCGGTGTTCGAGTAGCGCTTGTCGTAGAACAGCGTCTGCCACTGGCGCACCATGCCGAGCGAGCTGTTGTTGATCAGCGCGACCTTGATGGGGATCTCGTTGATCGTGCAGGTCGCGAGCTCTTGGTTCGTCATCTGGAAGCAGCCGTCACCGTCGATCGCCCACACCGTGGCGTCGGGCCGGCCGACCTTCGCGCCCATCGCCGCGGGGACGGAGAAGCCCATGGTCCCGAGGCCGCCGGAGTTGAGCCACGTCCGGGGGTGCTCGTACTTGATGAACTGCGCGGCCCACATCTGGTGCTGGCCCACGCCCGCGACGTAGATCGACTCCGGCCCGGAGATCTCACCGAGGCGGGAGATGACGTGCTGCGGGGCGAGGTGCCCGTCCTCGGGCTCGGTGTACCCCAGGGGGTAGGTCTCGCGCCAGTCGTCGATCTGGCGCCACCACGCCTCGACGTCGGGCTTGCCCTTGGCCTCGTGCTCGCGCTCGAGCTCGGGGACCAGGTCGGCGATGACCTCCTTGAGGTCGCCGACGATCGGGACGTCCACCTCGCGGTTCTTGCCGATCTCCGCCGGGTCGATGTCGGCGTGCACGATCGCCGCGTGGGGCGCGAAGCTCGAGAGCTTGCCCGTGACGCGGTCGTCGAAGCGCGCGCCGAGTGAGACGACGAGGTCGGCCTTCTGCAGCGCGGCGACGGCAGGGACCGTCCCGTGCATGCCGGGCATACCGAGGTTCTGCGGGTGCGTGTCGGGGACGGCACCGCGGGCCATGAGCGTCGTGACGACCGCGGCGCCGGAGAGGTCGACGAGGCGCCGCAGCTCGGCTGACGCGTTCGCACGGACCACGCCGCCGCCCACGTACAGCACGGGCCGACGCGCGGAGGCGAGCAGTCGTGCGGCCTCCTTGATCTGCTTGGAGTGCGGCTTCGTCACCGGGTGGTAGCCCGGGAGCTGCACCTCCTGCGGCCAGGAGAACGTCGTGCGCGACTGCATCGCCGACTTGGCGATGTCCACGAGCACGGGACCGGGTCGTCCCGTCGACGCGATGTGGAACGCCTCCGCGATGGTGCGCGGGATGTCGTCCGGGTTGGTGACGAGGAAGTTGTGCTTGGTGATCGGCAGCGTGATGCCGACGATGTCCGCCTCCTGGAAGGCGTCGGTGCCGATCGCGGACGCCGCGACCTGCCCGGTGATCGCGACGAGCGGGATCGAGTCCATGTTCGCGTCCGCGATGGGGGTCACCAGGTTCGTCGCGCCGGGGCCCGACGTCGCCATGGTGACGCCGACCCGACCCGTCGCGTGCGCGTAGCCCTGCGCGGCGTGGCCGCCGCCCTGCTCGTGGCGCACGAGGATGTGGCGCAGGCGCTGGGAGTCCATGAGCGGGTCGTACGTCGGGAGGATCGCTCCGCCCGGGATGCCGAAGACGACCTCGGCGCCGACCTCCTCGAGCGAGCGGACGATCGACTGCGCGCCGGTCATCTCCTCGCCCGTCGAGGTGCCGGGCGCCGCCTGGGCGGGCCGGACCTGGGCGCGACGCGAGTCGGACCGGGGGGCGACGGTCGCGGGCGTCGGGGCGGGCTTCGGCGCCGCGGCGGCGGGCGCCGGGGCTCCCGGTCGCGGGGGTGCCGGGGTAGGACCCTGGGCCATGGTGTCTCCTGCGTGTCGTGGCCTCGGCCCGGCGGGCGCCCGTGGGGCGCTCCGCCGGTGCCGGAGCCGACCGTGGTCGTGCGGTCGTGCTGGTCGCGGGTGCGGATGCCGGTCTGCGCGGGTCTCGCGGGTGCGGCAGTCGCGGTGGCCGGTGGGCCGGTCGCGCCGTGCTGGACGGTTGCTGTGCTGGTGTCGTGGCAACAAAAAACCCCTCGAACCCGGGTGCCGGGCTGAACGAGGGGTGAGCGCGCTGACGAAGCCTGTGGCGTGGCCTCAGCCGGCGCGCTCAGGAAGTACTACAAGGAGGATCGTCTGCACGTCTGGGACTGTACGCCCATGTTTCGGGGATGTCACGTGTCGAGGCGGGCGTCCCAGCCCGTGAGACGCCGCCCCGACGGGTGGCCCGCTCAGGACACGTCACGCCGACGGAAGACGAGGACCGCGAGCAGCGAGAGGACGGCGGCGAGGCCGAGCAGGACGAGGCCGCCCTGCGCCTGCGACACCGTGCGCTCGACGCCCTCGCACATCGTCCCGCTCGCGTCCGTCGTGCACCGCTGGACCCAGTACGTCGTGCCACCCTGCGTCCAGGCCAGCAGGTTCGTGCCGACGAACCAGCGCTGCAGCTCCGGCACGACGGCGCGCAGCACGTTCTCGACCACGAGCGACCACACCACGACCAGACCGAGCGCCGCAGCGGCGTTCCGGGTGAGCGTGCCGAGCGCGGCGCCGACCGCCGCGGCGAGGCCCGCGGCGACGACGACGCGCGCGCCCACGGCAACGAGCTCGGTCGTCGTGCTCGACGTGACGTCTCCGAGCTGCCCGTTGAGCGCGTACACCCCGTAGGCGCCCCCGGCCATGACGACGTACGCGACGGCGACGATCGGCAGGACGCCCACGGACGCCGCGACCGCCTTCGACCAGTAGACGCGACGGCGACGCGGCTCGAACGTGAGCCACAGCCCGATCGCGCCGGTCGACATCTCGGCCGTGAGGAACGAGATGCCCACCACGACGCCGACCAGCACGAGGAGCGACGCGAGCTGCACGACCGTCGTCGCGCCGGGCATCGGCCACGTCGTGGCGTCGCCCTCGAACGTCGGCGCGCTGGCCTGGTAGTCCTCGGGCTGCGGCTCCATCTGGTCGCACGCGAAGTCCGCTTCCGGATCGCTCTCGCGCGCGAGCTCCTGGTCCTCCTCGCACTGCTCGACCCACTCGGCGCCGTTCTCCTCCCAGTCGGCGAGGCTCTGCTCGTACCACGCCTGCGCCTCCGCGCGCTCTGTGGCGGTCGGCGGCTGGCTCGACACGAAGGCGACGACGACGCTCAGCACCGCGAGCGCGAGGGTCGCGACGGCGGTCCACCGCACGAGGCGCCGAGCGGAGAGACGCCGCAGCTCGACCCGCAGCAGGCGGATCATGCCGACACCTCCGCGTCGTGCCGCGAGCGCGTGGCCGCGTCCTTCGCGGTGAGCTCGAGGAACACCGACTCGAGCCCGGCCTGGACGGCGACCAGCTCCTCGACCCACAGGTCGTGCGCCGCGAGGATCCGCGTGATCTGCGCGGGCTCGGCGACGCCGTCGGCCAGGAGATGACGCCCGTCAGACCGCACGGTGTACCCGGCATCCTGCAGCACGGCGGCCGCGCGCACGGGGTCGCCGACCCCCACCCGGACCGAGCGCGCCCCGGCGCCGATGAGGTCCTCGACCCGGCCGCTGGCGATGAGCCGCCCGCGCGCGATGATCGAGACGGTGTCGGCGACCTGCTCGACCTCGGCGAGGATGTGGCTGCTCACCAGCACCGTCTTGCCGCGGTCGGCGAGGCCGCGCATGGTGTCGCGGATCTCGCGGATCCCCGCGGGGTCGAGTCCGTTGGTGGGTTCGTCGAAGATGAGCAGGTCGGGGTCCTTGAGCAGCGTCGCCGCGATCGCGAGGCGCTGCTTCATGCCGAGCGAGTAACCCTTGTACCGGTCCCGGGCCCGCTCGGTCAGCCCCACCTCGTCGAGGACCTCCGGGACGCGCGCGGCCAGGGCGCCGATCGCCTCGGCGAGCAGGTCCAGGTTCCGGCGCGCGCTGAAAGCCGGGAAGAACCGTGGTTGCTCGACGATCGCCCCCACGCGCCCGATGACGTCCGGCAGCCGTCGCGGCACCTCGTGGCCGAACACGCGCGCCTCGCCCGCGTCGGGCCGCACGAGCCCGAGGAGCATGCGGATCGTCGTGGTCTTGCCGGACCCGTTCGGCCCGAGGAACCCGTGGACGCCGCCGACGGGCACGACCAGGTCGAGCCCTTCGACGCCCACCGCCCGCCCTCGGCGGCTCCGGTACGTCTTGCGCAGCCCCCGCGTCTCGATCGCGGGAGCGTCCGTGCTCTGCACCCGTGCGCCCCTCTCCGGACCGCTCGGCGGTCCCCCTGCCCGGCGTCCTCACCGGTTGAGGGGAGCATAGGGCACTCTTGGGGCGAGCGGAACAGATCTCCTACCTGGGGATGACCTGTGCTCTACCGGCGATCCAGGGTCGTCGTCCGGCGGTACACCACGCCCTCCCAGGGGCGCAGGTGCCCGACGGCGCCCGGCCGGCGTGCGTCGTCGGGCCGCGGCGGGTGCGTGGCGAGGAGGACGGTCGCCTCTCCCCACCCGACGACGGCGTCGCCGGGTACGTCGTGCGCCTCGCCGGAGACGTTGACGAGCACGAGGAGCTCGTCGCGCCGCCAGGCACTGCACTCGCCGTCGTCCGACGGCGTGTCGAGCGCGCGCGTGAACGCGTAGAGCGCGTCGTGGTCGGGGAGGAGCATGTGGAAGTCACCGAGCGCGACGACGGGCACCTCGTGGCGCAGCGCGACGAGCCGGCGGTAGAAGTGGAGGACCGAGTCTTCGTCCGCCCAGGCGGCCTCGGCGTTGATCACGGTGTGGTTGGGGTTGACCTCGAGCCAGGGCGTGCCGGTCGTGAAGCCCGCGCTCGGGCTCGCGTCCCACTGCACGGGCGTGCGCGCGTGGTCCCGGCTCGCGTGCGCGAGGACGTCGAGCATCTCGGTGTCCGTGCGCAGCCGGGCGTGGCCCGCGCGGCCCGTGAGCTCGAGGTAGTACCCGAGGGACTCGACGTCCTGGTACTGCTCGATCCGGGTGAAGGGCGCGTTCGTCATGCCGAGCTCCTCGCCCTGGTAGACGTACGGCGTGCCGCGGTGCAGGTGCAGCAGGAGCGCGAGCGCCTTCGCCGACGCGACCCGGTGCTCCGGCGAGTCGTCGCCGAAGCGCGAGACGACGCGCGGCTGGTCGTGGTTGTCCCAGTACAGGGCGTTCCAACCGCGGTCGGCGAGCCCCGCCTGCCAGCGGCCCAGCGTCGCCTTGAGGTCGGCGAGGTGCCACGGGACCGGGTCGTAGCGCGTCGCGCCGTGGTCGATGCCCATGTGCTCGAACTGGAAGACCATGTCGACCTCACGACGGTCGGGGTCGGTGTACCGCACGCCGTGCTCGACGGTGACACCGGGCGTCTCCCCCACGGTGAGGACCTCGCGGCCCTGCGCCAGGTAGGGGGCGAACACCTCGCGGTGCATCTCGGCGAGGAGCTCGTGCACGCGCGGGCCGTCCGTGTAGTGCGGGCTGCCGTCGCCGTACGTGCCCCACTGCACCTCGCCGTCGGGCAGGGAGCCGTCGGGCGCGACGGCTTTCGAGATCAGGTTGATGACATCCATGCGGAACCCGTCGACGCCGCGGTCGAGCCAGCGCCGCATCATCGCGTAGACCGCCTGGCGGACCTCCGGGTTCTCCCAGTTGAGGTCCGGCTGCTTGGTGTCGAACAGGTGCAGGTAGTACTCCCCCGACGCCTCGTCGAACCGCCACGCGCTCCCACCGAAGAACGACCGCCAGTTGGTCGGCTCGGCGCCGGGCGCGCCGGGTTCCATGCCGTGGCGGGCCGGTCGCCACCAGTACCAGTCGCGACGCGGGCTCTCGGCCGACGACCGCGACTGGACGAACCATGGGTGCTCGTCGCTCGTGTGGTTGACGACGAGGTCCATGACGAGCTTCATGCCCCGTGCGTGGAGACCCTCGATCAGCGCGTCGAGGTCCGCGAGCGACCCGAACAGCGGGTCGACGTCCTCGTAGTCGCTGATGTCGTAGCCGTTGTCCGCCTGCGGCGAGCGGTACACGGGCGACAGCCACACGACGTCCACGCCGAGCCGTTCGAGATGGTCGAGACGCAGCGTGATGCCCGGGAGGTCGCCGATCCCGTCGCCGTCCGTGTCCTGGAACGAGCGCGGGTACACCTGGTAGACGACGGCCCGCGTCCACCAGGGCGCGTCGCCGGGCTTCGTGGCACCCGGCCACCCGCCCGGGGGTGCGTCGGCGGCCGTCGGCTGGTGTGCGGTCATCGGGCGTCCTCTCGCGTCAGGTGCTGCTCGTCCCACCCTGCACGATGCTCCGGGCCGCGGCGACGCGGCGAGCGGGGTCCGTCAGGACGTCGACGTCGTCGACCCACTGCTCGACCGACCCGACGCCGGACGGCAGCCCCCGCACGACGGGATCCTCGATCGTGGCCGTCACCGCCTCCGCGACCGGTCCCAGCCCGCGGAGCGGCCGCCCCCAGAACGGCTCGACGACGTTCTCGACGGTCGGCAGGCCGACGTCGCCCTGGAGCCGGTGCAGCGTCTCGAGCGCCCGGCACAGTGCGGCCTCGCGCTCGGGCCACGCGCCGGCCGCGAGCGCCGCTCCCAGGTCCCCGCCCGCCGCGCCCGCGCGCGGGAGGGCGGCGAACATCGTCCCGAACCACTTCGCGTAGGGCGGCCAGCGCCGTTCGAGCAGGAACCCGAGGTGCATCGCGGCGCGCACGAGCCGCGCCGTGACCACGCGCGAGCCGAGGTCGTCGCCACGCTCCGCCGTCCGGCCGACGAACGGCAGCTCCTGCCCGATCCGCGCCCAGTCGACGGCGACGACGTACCGCCACACGTCGTCGGGGTACCAGGCGAGGCGGTCACGGGCCGCGGTGACCCGCCCGTCGGTGTCCGCGAACACCGGACCGGCCGTCACCTCCAGGATCGACTGGCCGGTGAGCGCCAGCCAGTCGCCCACGGCGAGCGGACGGGTGGCGTCCACGCCGAGCCGGGACGTCACGAAGGGCCCGGGCGAAGCGACCTCCACCTGGTGCGTGCCGTGCGGGTGCCAGGTCGTGGCGAACCGGGTCGGACGCCCCTCGACCGTGTCCGGCAGCTCGGCGTCGAGGAACGCGTCCACGTTCTCGACCATCGTCTCGTCGACCAGCAGCGTGAGACGCAGACCCCAGTCGTGGTCGCGCGAGGTGTCGTCGTCCAGGCCGAGCACGTCGGACCCGCTACCGAGCCGCGCACCGGCGTGCGACAACCCCGGCCAGCGCGCGAGCACGAGGGGCGCGACGACGTCCTCGTAGTAGCGGCGGGCGAGGTCGGTCCCGGACTCCATCGGGACATCCTGCCCGGCCACGATGGCGGGGCCCAGCGCTTTGCCACCCGCGTCCCGCACGGGTCAGGGCGATCGACTCGGTCCGGACGCCTCCGTTCAGTCGCGGGCCTGCCACGTGCACACGCACGCCTCGTTGCCCTCGGCGTCGGCGAGCACCCAGAACGACGGCGCGCGGCGGTCGGAGACCAGGTGCCCGCCCGCGGCGATGGCGGCGGTCACCCGCGCCTCGGCGACGTCGTGCGGGACCGTGACGTCCACGTGGATGCGGTTGCGCTGCTCGCGCGGGGCATCCATCTGCTGGAACCAGATCGCGGGGGCGCGCGACGTCGGGTCGGCGAGCGAGGGCGCCGCGTCCGACGGTCCCTCCTCGACGAACCCGAGCACGGCACGCCAGAAGGGCTGCACGGCGGAGCCGACGAGGACGTCGACCGCGATCTCGACGTCCTGCACCGCCGACGGGTCGGCCACGAGGTCCAGCTCGCGCGCGGCGTCCGAGATCTGCCGCGCGAGCTCGACGTCGCGGCCGCTCAGCCCGCCGACGTCGTGCGACGTGAGCCGGACGGTCACCGTCCCGTAGCGCAGGTCGACGTCGGGGTGGTGGTTCGCCGCGTCGGCGAGCTCGCCGATCGCGTCGACCAGCCCGACCCCCGCGGTGAACGAGCCGGTACGAAAGAGCGTCTGCGCCGTGCGAAGGATGACGCGCCAGTCCTCCACGCCCTCGCTGTCGTGGAACTGCCGCGCGGTGATGCGGTCGTCCATCGTGGCCATCGGATCAGCTCCTCCTCGGGTACCGCGGCACGCGCACGTCCCGGAGACCCGTGGACGGCGCCCGGCCCCGCGCGGCACGGGCGGTCGGCGCCCGCACACCTATGCTGGTCCGCGGCGGCACCGTACGCCAGCCCTGACCGCGCCACGCCGGTACCCGGACCTGGCGGTCGGGGCGCGAGGACGAGGAGCGCCGCGCGTTGGCCTACGACCCCGACCCGCCCACCGTCCCTGATCTCGTCGGTGTACGACGCGCGCCTCTGGGGGCGCGGTCGCTCCCGACGACGACCGGCGCGTCGCCCGCCGTCTGGTGGGGCACCGTCGAGCGCTGCGCACCCTGGGCGGTGCCGCTCGCGGCGTCCGTGCTCGACGCCGGGGAGCGCGAGCGCGCCGTGCGACTCGTCCACGAGGTCGACCGCACGACGTACACGGTGTCCCACGTCGTGCTGCGACTCCTGCTCGCGCGGGCGCGGCCAGGCCTCGAACCCGGCCGGATCTCGCTCGACCGCGCACCCTGCCCGGTGTGCTCCGGCCCCCACGGACGTCCCGTGCTCGACGGCGGTCCGGAGTTCTCGCTCTCGCACGTCCGTGGCACGTTCGCGGTCGCGATCTCTCAGGGAGCGGTAGGGGTCGACCTCGAGAGCACGCCCGAACCCGCTGTGGTCGGAGAGGTCGTCGGCACTCTGCACCCGCGCGAGCGCGACGAGATCACGGCGCACCGTCCCGACGCACAGGCCGCCGCGTTCGCCCGAGCCTGGACCCGCAAGGAGTCCTACCTCAAGGCGCTCGGCACGGGCCTGGCGCGCGACCTCGGCGCCGACGACGTCGGGGCGGGGCCGACGCCACGGTCCCCCGCCTCGGGATGGGCGGTGGCCGATCTCCTCCTGCCACCGCCCCTCACGGGTGCGGTGACCTGGTGGACGACGCCGTAGCCACGCGGTCGCCGCCCGGGAGCGAACGGCGGCGACGGCCTACTCGAGGATCGCGCCGCGCGACGCCGACTGGACGAGCTTGGCGTACTTCGCGAGCACGCCGCGCGTGAACGTCGGGGGCAGCGGCGCCCAGCCGTCCCGCCGTGCGGCGAGCGTCTCGGCGTCGACGAGCAGGTCGAGGGTCTTGCTCGCGACGTCGAGGCGGATGCGGTCGCCGTCGCGCACGAAGGCGACCGGGCCGCCGTCGACCGCCTCGGGCGCGACGTGCCCGACGCACAGCCCGGTCGTCCCCCCGGAGAAGCGGCCGTCGGTGAGCAGCAGGACGGTCTTGCCGAGCCCCGCGCCCTTGATCGCACCCGTGATGGCGAGCATCTCGCGCATCCCCGGCCCGCCCTTGGGGCCCTCGTACCGGATGACGACGACGTCCCCGTCCGTGATCGTCCCGTCCTCCAGGGCGTCGAGCGCCGCACGCTCGCGCTCGAAGACGCGCGCCGTCCCCTCGAACACGTCCTCGTCGAAGCCGGCGGACTTCACGACGGCACCCTCCGGCGCGAGCGACCCGTGGAGGATCGTGATGCCCCCGGTGTGGTGGATCGGGTTGTCGAGAGCCCGCAGGATCTTGCCGTCGGGGTCGGGCGGGTCGATGTCGGCGAGGTTCTCGGCGACCGTCCGGCCGGTCACGGTGAGCGCGTCGCCGTGCAGCAGACCGGCGTCGAGCAGGGCCTTCATGACGACGGGCACTCCCCCGATGCGGTCGACGTCGTTCATCACGTACCGGCCGAACGGCTTGAGGTCGCCGAGGTGCGGCACGCGGCTCGCGACCCGGTCGAAGTCCGCGAGCGTGAGGTCGACCTCGGCCTCGTGCGCGATGGCGAGCAGGTGCAGCACGGCGTTGGTGGAGCCGCCGAACGCCATGACGACGGCGATCGCGTTCTCGAACGCCTCCTTCGTCATGATGTCGCGCGCGGTGATCCCGAGCCGCAGCAGGTTGACGACCGCCTCACCCGAGCGGTGCGCGAACGCGTCCCGACGCCGGTCCGCCGACGGCGGCGCCGCCGACCCCGGCAGCGACATGCCCATCGCCTCGGCGACCGACGCCATGGTGTTCGCCGTGTACATGCCGCCGCACGCGCCCTCCCCCGGGCAGATCGCGCGCTCGATACGGTCGACGTCCTCGCGGCTCATAAGCCCCCGCGCGCACGCCCCGACCGCCTCGAACGCGTCGATGAGCGTGACCTCCTTCTCCGTGCCGTCGGAGAGCTTGACCCAGCCCGGCATGATCGAGCCGGCGTAGAGGAACACGCTCGCGAGGTCGAGCCGCGCGGCCGCCATGAGCATCCCCGGGAGCGACTTGTCGCACCCGGCGAGCAGCACCGTGCCGTCGAGGCGCTCCGCCTGCACCACCGTCTCGACGGAGTCCGCGATGACGTCGCGGCTCACGAGCGAGAAGTGCATCCCCTCGTGCCCCATCGAGATGCCGTCGGACACGGAGATCGTCCCGAACTGCAGCGGGTACCCGCCCCCGGCGTGCACGCCCTCCTTCGCGCCCTGCGCGAGGCGGTCGAGCGACAGGTTGCACGGCGTGATCTCGTTCCACGAGCTCGCGATGCCGATCTGCGGCTTGGCGAAGTCCTCGTCGCCCATCCCGACGGCGCGCAGCATCCCGCGCGAAGCCGTCGCCTCCAGCCCGTCGGTGACCTGGCGGGAACGAGGCTTGAGGTCGGGTCCGGCATCGGCGCGCGGTGTCTGGGTCATGCCCTCACTGTAGGAACCCAGCACGCTCGCGGCGAGGTAGAACCCCGGCCT
>NZ_JBZGBY010000053.1:0-12230 GCF_059159975.1 Cellulosimicrobium sp. BMG9.22
GCGTCAAGGCCGCGCTCCCAAGACCCACGCCTGACAGACCACGGCGACGGCGCGGACAGCCCGAGCACCGACGCCGCCCCACCCGCGGACCCGACCACAAGAACCGCCGACCCAGCCCGAGCACCGACGCCGCCCCGGACGCGGGCCCGACCGCCCAGCTACCCGGCCTGGGCAGCACGACGCGCCCGGACCCGAGGGGGTCCGGGCGCGTCGGCGGGTCAGCTCAGGCCGACTTCTCGACCGGGAGCTCGGCGCAGTCGCAGGACGTGTCGAGCGCGACGACGCCGTAGGTCCAGCCGCGGCGCCGGTAGGCGACGGACGGACGGGAGGTCTCGACGTCGACGAAGAGGAAGAAGTCGTGGCCGACCATCTCCATCTCGTACAGCGCGTCGTCGACGGTCATCGGCTCGGCGCTGTGCAGCTTCTGCCGGATGACGACGGGCGAGTCGCCCAGGGTCGTCTCGACGGCCTCGCCGGGCTCGCTCGGCGCGGTGGGCGCCGGCGGCGGGGGCGGGGCGTCCCTGACCGGGTCGTAGGGACGGACGTCGACGGGCGGCACGACGGTGTGGTTCCGGTGGTCCTTGCGACGGTCGCGGGCGCGGCGGAGCCGCTCGGCGAGCTTCTCGACCGCGAGGTCGAGTGCACCGAACCGGTCGTCGGCCGCGGCCTCGGCCCGGACGACGGGCCCCTTGGCACGCACGGTGAGCTCGACCCGTTCGCGGACCCCGGAGAGCCGGGGGTTGTTCTCGTGGGTGACCTCGACGTCCACGCGCTGCGCCGTGGGCGCGAGCTGCTGGACCTTGGCGAGCTTGTCCTCCACGTGCCGGC
Source organism: Cellulosimicrobium sp. BMG9.22 (assembly GCF_059159975.1). Lineage (NCBI taxonomy): Bacteria > Bacillati > Actinomycetota > Actinomycetes > Micrococcales > Promicromonosporaceae > Cellulosimicrobium > Cellulosimicrobium sp. BMG9.22. The sequence continues at coordinate 829 of NZ_JBZGBY010000053.1, forward strand.
GGAAGCGGTCTGCAACTTCCGTGTGCCTGCCGACGACGACGATCTCCATGTGAGCCTCCGCGAGGATCTGTGCGGCCCCCGGATCGATCGACCGGGCGCCTTCTCGGATTCGGTGGGGCACCCGTGCGGGGTGCCGGTGGGGCTACCACCTCCTTGCGGCCCGACCGGGCCGCGCGCTCGGTACGATCGCGCGGCGTCCGTCCGTGTGCTGCACGTCCGTCGTCCGCGGCGACTGGCCCTCAGCGTAACCCCGTCCGGACGGTGTCGGCAGCACCAACGGACGGTGAACGCGAGGACAAGTCGGCCCGCGGCTGCCGGTGCGGCGGACCGGCTCGACGGCGGCCTGCCGGGTGCTCATCGTCGCTCGCCCGGGGCGGGTGTCACGGCCAGCACGAACGCCCCGAGCACCGGCATCCCGGCGGTCGCCAGGGTGGCCTCGCACGCGGCGAGGGTGGCGCCGGTCGTGAGCACGTCGTCGACGAGGAGGCACGTCGCGCCCTCGTCGAGATGACGACGCGCGCGGGCACCGCGTGCCGGCCCGACGGCGTCGAGCCGGGCTCCCCGGGCGCGTGCGCCGAGGCCGACCTGATCCTGGGAGCGCCGCACCTGCACGAGGAGCGCGGCGGTGCGCGCGGGGCACCCGGTCGCGGCCAGGCCGGTCGCGACGGACCGGGCGAGGCCCGCGACCGGGTCGCGACCACGCGCGCGGCGGGCCGCGCCCGACGACGGCGCGGGGACGACGAGGACCGGTCCGCGGACCGCCGCGGCGAGGATCGTCGCGAGCCGTTCTCCCGCGCGTCGGGAGGCCTCACCGAGCGGCCTGTCGAGGTCGCCGCGGCCGCGGTCCTTCCACGCGACGACCACGTCCCGCAGCGGCCCCGTGTAGTCCGCCGGGGACCACACGGGCAGGGGTGCGACGCCGTCGAGCCGGTCGAGGCGCGGCGCGCCGTGCTCTCGAAGGCGCAGCGGCGCGCCCAGCGGTGCGAGACAGGTCGTGCACCACGGGACGTCGGGCGTCGCGCAGCCGGGGCACGCGACCGGCAGCACGAGGCGGGCGAGGTCGTCGACGGCGGTGCGCAGCATCCGTCGAGCGTGCCGCCCGGCCGGTCCCGGTGGGAGTCGCACCACCACCGCTGTGGACGGGCACGCGGAGAGTGGGCCTGTGGACGCCCAGCTCCGGCGCGTCAGCCCGGATACGTCGGCAGCCGTACCTCGGTCGTCACCTGCGTCCACAGCGAGGACGTGCCCCGCGCGAAGAGCTTCCCGTCGCTCGTCGCGACGAGCATCGTGCCCACGCCCGTGCCGGACGCGAGCGCCACCGCGTTCTCCACGGGCGACGTCGGCCGGCTGCGCCCCCCGACGGGGACGAGCTGCACGACGGGCGCCGTCTCGTCCGCGGTGCGCCCGAGCACCCCGAGGAGCGCCCGGTCCACCCACGTGACCTGGGTCGCGGAGGTGATCGGCTGGCCCACCCGGACGGCCTCGGACAGGTCGGTGGGGCGACCGTCCTCGTCCCGCACGACCCCCGCGACGTGGATCTGGGACCCGCCGGCCGCCTCGCTGACGACCGCGACCCGTGCGCCGTCGGGAGCGACGCGCAGCGACATGACCGTGCGGCCGTCCAGCCACGGCACGGCGACGGACGACACCGTGCCCTCAAGGTCGACGACCTGCAACGACCCGTCCTGGATCTGCGGCCCGCTCCACACGAACCCGAAGCGGTCGATGCTCGGTGCGAGCAGGTCGTCCCCGGTGAGCAGCGTCGTCGCCCCGGACTCCGCGGTGGGCGCGTTCACCAGCCGGCTCGAGCCGTCGCGCACGACGAACGTCGCGTCCGACGACCTGCCCCGGAACGCGAGCGCCGTCGGCTCCAGGCCCACCAGGGGGGCCACCGCGGCGACCGGCTCCGTCGCCCGACCGTCGAGGCTCATGATCTGGTCGCCCGCGAGCACGACGGGGTCGTCGGGCGTCGTCGCCGCGGTGATGGGCGAGTCCTCGACGGACGGGAGCACGGTCCCGTCGACCTCGATCTCGACGGTCCCGCCGAGAGACGCCCGGAGCTGTGCGAGAAGAAGGCCGCGATCCGCCGGGGAGGCCGCGAGGACGGCATCGTTGAGCGGCACGGAGACCGCACCGGCGTCCTCGGCGGGGACCGCGGTGATGCTCAGGGCGGTGCCCTCGGGCGCGACCGTGACGACCGAGGCGGCCAGCCACGGGGAGGGCCCGGCGAGCGTCTCGCGCACGGCGAGGGTCTGCCAGTTCCGGCTCGGGAACCAGCGCGCGTCCGGGACGAGGTACTCACGGTCGGGCGTCGGGAAGTAGAGGTTGACCGGGAGGTAGGTCAGCTCGAAGTTCGTGGGCGTGATCGTGAGCCCGTCGTCGACGGTCTCGATGCGCCACTGGTCGTCCTCGTCGCGCACGAGCCCGTACGCGACCACGGTCTCCGTGCCGGGAACCTGCTCGGTGTACACGCCGTGCTCGTCGACGACGCCGAGCACCGTCGCCGTCGCGCGCACCGTCGTCATGCCGTCCTCCAGGGTCGCCTCGTCGACGACGAGCTCGGGCTCGGCCTCGATCACGGCGACCTGGGCGAGCGGAGACCACTCCTGCTCCGCCGCGGGCGTGAGGAACTCCGTCGCGACGTCGAACGAGCTCGACGCCCCTTGGGCCTGTGCCGCGAGGAATCCGTTCACGATCTGTTCCGGTGAGGCGTCGTCGCGCGGCGAGGCCGCGCTGACGAACGGCCGCCCCGGATCCTCCACGATGGCCTCGCCCTCGGTGACCGGGCCGGACGTGGGGATCGACGCGCACGCCGCGAGGGCGGCGACCAGCAACGCGGAGCAGGCCCCCACCCCGCCGCGGCCCGCCCGACGGCGCAGCGTCCGGTGCGCGGTCATCGCGCCTCCCGCAGGTCGGAGGGCGGGCCGGCGGCCGGTTCGGCGCCGGATCCCGCCCCGGTGTCGGTGTCGTGCGGGGTGTCGCGCGGGATGACGACCGGGATGCCGCCTGTCACCGAGGGCAGGTCCGCAGGCCCCACGGTGCCGTCCACGTCCTCGACGACGGGCGCACCGGAGCTCCACGTGGTGGCCAGCCCGCGACCGGTCGCCGCCTCGGTGACGAGCGGCAGCGGGGAGGACTGCAGGCGGATCCCGGCGCGGCGCGGCAGGGTCAGCCGGAAGCTCGCCCCGCGTCCGGGCCGTCCCCACGCCTCGAGCCATCCCCCGTGCAGGTGCGCGTCCTCGAGCGAGATCGCGAGACCGAGGCCGGTCCCGCCCGTCGTCCGCGCGCGCGCGGGGTCGGCCCGCCAGAACCGGTCGAACACGTGCTGCACCTCGTCCGCCGTCATGCCGACGCCGTGGTCGCGCACGAGGACCGCGACCGCGTGCCCGTCCCCCGCGACCGTGACCTCCACGGGGCTCTCCTCCGCGTGCTCGATCGCGTTCACCACGAGGTTGCGCACGACGCGCTCGACGCGGCGCGGGTCGACGTCCGCCGTGAGCCGCTCGTCGCCGAGGTGGACGGACAGCCACACGCCCTTGCGCTCGGCGAGCGGCGCGGCGTGGTCGACGGCCGCGACGACGACGTCGCGCACGTCGCGCCGCTCGGCGTCGAGGACAGCGGCCCCGGCGTCGAAGCGGCTGATCTCGAGCAGGTCCGCGAGCAGGTCCTCGAACCGGTCGAGCTGGGTCTGCAGGAGCTCGGTCGACCGGCGCGACACGGGGTCGAAGTCCTCGCGCGAGGCGTGCAGCACCTCCGACGCCATGCGGATCGTGGTGAGCGGGGTGCGCAGCTCGTGGGAGACGTCGGAGACGAACCGGCGCTGCAGCATCGACAGCTCCTCCATGCGCCCGATCTGGTCCTGCAGGCTGCGTGCCATCTCGTTGAACGTGTGCGCGAGCGAGGCCATCTCGTCGTGGCCCTTGACGGGGAGCCGCTCGTCGAGGTGGCCGTCGGCGAGCCGCTCCGCGACGCTCGCCGCCTGCCGCACGGGCAGCACGGCCTGTCGGGTGACGAGCGCCGTGATCCCCCCGAGCAGCGCGAGGAGGACCAGGGCACCGACGAGGAGCACGGACTGGAGGAAGCTCAGCGTCTCCTGGTCCGCCTCGAGGTCGTAGAGGTAGTAGAGCTCGTACGTCCCGGCGACGGGCACCTCGACCGTGGACCCGACGACGATGCCCGGCAGGACCGGCGAGCCCGGATCGGTCGGGTCGAGCGGGATCGCGACGGACTGGAGCCGCTGGTCGCCGTCGGCCGCGACGGTCGCCGCGCGCATCTCGGGCGACACGATCCCACCGAGCTGGTCGTTCGACGAGAGGTTGAGCAGGCCGACCGGGCTCTCGCCCGCCGCCTGCCACAGGAACACGTCGCGCGACGCCGACCCGCTGGACTGGAGCATCGAGAACAGGTCGTACAGGAGCGACTGCGCCTCGGTCACGGTCGCCGTCGGCGCCGAGTCGAGCGTGCGGCGCACCTGCTCCGTGGACTGCGCGCTCTCGAGGTCGATCTCCGCGCGGCGCCGCTCGAACAGCCCGTCCCGCATCGAGTCCGACAGGTACGCCCCGAGCGCCGCGACCGTCACGATCCCGACCACGAGGGCCGACGTCACGACACGGAGCTGCATCGACGAGCGCCACCGCCACACGGCCCGCCGGACGGTCGCGCGCACGCGCCGGCGGGCCCGGCGCCACACGTCCCGCGAGCGCCAACCGGTGCCGGTCGCCTGACTCACGTGCGCGCCGTGCCCGCCTTGTAGCCGACGCCGCGCACCGTCAGGACGATCTCCGGGTTCTCCGGGTCGTGCTCGATCTTCGACCGCAGCCGCTGGACGTGGACGTTGACGAGCCGCGTGTCCGCGGCGTGCCGGTAGCCCCACACCTTCTCGAGCAGGATCTCGCGCGTGAAGACCTGCCACGGCTTGCGCGCGAGCGCGACGAGGAGGTCGAACTCGAGCGGGGTCAGCGCGACCTGCTCGCCGCCGCGCGTGACGCGGTGGCCGGTCACGTCGATCTCGACGTCGCCGATCGACAGGTGCTCCGGCGCGGGCTCCTCCGTGCGGCGCAGGCGCGCCCGGATGCGCGCGACGAGCTCCTTGGGCTTGAACGGCTTGGAGATGTAGTCGTCGGCGCCGGACTCGAGGCCGATCACGACGTCGAGCGTGTCGCTCTTGGCCGTGAGCATGATGATCGGCACGCCCGACTCCGCGCGGATCAGCCGGCATACCTCGGTGCCGTCCTTGCCGGGGAGCATGAGGTCGAGGAGCACGAGGTCGGGCTGGGAGCTGCGGAACGTCTCGAGCGCGAGGTCGCCGTCCGCGCAGAACACGGGTTCGAATCCTTCCGAGCGCAGGACGATGCCGATCATCTCGGCCAGGGCGGTGTCATCGTCGACCACGAGCACGCGAACCTTCATGCGGGACATCCTGCCATCGACGGAGCTCAGGACCGGGCGGGGCGCGCGTACTAGGGTGGCCTCGCCGCCGGTGCCCAGGCCCGGCGCACACCGATCGCACGAGCCGACCGCGAGGACCAGCAGCCCATGAGCACTCCCGACGCCTCCGGCGCGCCGGACGGCGCCACGCCCGCCCACGGCGGGGGCCCGTCGGAGCCGGCGCCGCCCACCGCCCCCGACGGCTGGGGGGCGCCGGCCTACGGGCAGCCCGGCTACGGTCCCGCGCCGGGTCAGCAGCCGCGCTACGGCCAGTACGCGCCGGGCCACGAGGAGCCGGCCACCGGGCAGCCCGGGTCTTCGCAGCCGTCCACCGGGCAGCCGTCGTACGAGCAGCCGTCGTACGGGCAGGGCGCACCCGGGTACGGGGGAAATCCCGGGTACGGGCAGCCGCAGCAGGGCGCGCCGCAGTACGGGCAGTCGCAGTTCGGCCAGCCGCAGTACGGGCAACCCCAGTACACCGTGCCCGGGTACGGCCCCGGCCCGGCCCCCTACGCTCCGGTCGCCGCCAAGCCCGGCATCGTCCCGCTGCGCCCGCTCACCCTGGGCGAGATCTTCGACGGCGCGTTCGGTGCGATCCGGCATAACCCGCGCGTCATGCTCGGCATGAGCACGCTCGTCGTCGTCGCCGCGACGGTCGTCGGCGCCCTCCTCGGTTTCGCGTTCTCCGGCTACGTCGCCGACCTGTTCTTCGCGCTCCCCGAGGAGTCGGGTCTCGGGGGCATGGAGAACGAGTTCGCGATGCTCTACTCGAGCACGATCGGCACGGGGCTCACCACGAGCCTCGCGACGCCGATCGTCAGCGGGCTTCTCACCGTCTCGATCGGCCAGTCCGTCATCGGCCGCAAGGCCACCATCGCCGAGGTCTGGGCGCAGGTCGGTCGGCGGGCGTGGTTCCTCATCGGCTTCTCGCTGCTCCTCGGGCTCGCGTGGGCGGTGGCGCTGACCCTCATCGTCCTGGTGGTCGCCGCCGGGTTCGCGGTGACGACGGGTCTGGGGGTCGTGCTGCTGCTGCTCGCGATCCCCGGCGCACTCGCCCTGCTGGTCTGGGTCGGGACGCGCACCGGGCTCGTGCCCCCCGCGCTCGCGCTCGAGGGACAGGGCTTCTGGTCCACGGTGCGGCGGTCGTGGCTGCTGACCCGCGGGAGCTTCTGGCGCCTCTTCGGCATCTACCTGCTCGCCTACGTCGCGATGTACGTCGTCGTGCAGATCATCGCCACGCCGTTCAGCTTCGCGAGCACGTTCCTGCTGGCCGCGGGCCAGGTCTTCCTGGCCAACGCGCTGGTCGCGCTCGGCATCGCCGTCTCGACCGTCGTCATGACGCTCTTCGTCGGCAGCGTCGTCGCCCTCCTGTACATCGACGTCCGCATGCGCCGCGAAGGCTTGGACGTCGAGCTCACGGCCGCCGCGAACGAGCAGCCCCCGGCATGACGGTGCGGTCGCTCGCGGCCGACGTGCCCGTGCAGCCCGGCGCGGACGAGGCACGCCGCTGGCTCGTCGAGGAGCTCGCGAAGCCCGACTACCGCACCGACCCGTCGCTCCTGCAGCGCTTCCTCGAGTGGCTGGCCAGCCTGTTCGACGGTGCACCCTCCCTCGACCTGGGCGGCCCGCTGACGGCGGTGGTCGTCGTCGCGGCCGTGCTGCTCGTCGCAGGGATCGCGTACTGGGTCGCCGGGCCCGTGCGCCTGTCCCGCAAGGCTCCCGCGTCCGCCGTCGTGCTCGACGACGACAGCCGGACGGCCGCCGAGATGCGCGCCGCGGCCGACGCGGCCGCCGCTGCGGGCGACTGGGCGACGGCCGCGCTCGAGCGGTTCCGCGCCGTCGTGCGCTCGCTCGAGGAACGCGCCCTGCTCGACGAGCGGCCCGGCCGCACCGCGTGGGAGGCCGCCACGGCCGGGGGCGAGCGCCTGCCCGACGTCGCGGACGGGCTCGCGCGCGGCGCCCACCTCTTCGACGACGTCGCGTACGGCAAGACCGCCGTCGGCCCCGAGGGGGACGCGTTCCTGCGCGCCCTCGACGAGCGCACGCTCGCGGCGCGCCCCGCGCTGCGGCCGGAGCTCGCCACCACGGCGCCGAACCCTGGAGGTGACGACGCGTGAGCGCGACGACGCCCCCTCCCCCGACCACCGCGGCCGCATCCACTGCCACGCCGAACCCGTCCGCGTCCCCCACGACAGGCGGCGGCGGGCAGCGCGCCGTGACGACGGCGCACGTCCCCGTGGTGGGCGACGGCACCACCGCAGGCTCGCGCGCACGCACCCGCTGGCGGCGCGCGCGCTGGCCCGTCACGGTGCTCGTCGTGCTGCTCGCGCTGGCAGGGTTGTCCGCGATCGCCCGCCCGACGACGTCGAGCACCCCCCTCGCCCCCGACAACCCCGGCCCGAACGGGGCGCGTGCCGTCGCGGAGGTGCTGCGCGACCAGGGCGTCGAGGTGACGTACGTGCGCACGACCGCCGACGCCGTCGCCGCGGCGTCCGAGGGCAGCACGCTGCTCGTCGCGGAGAGCGACTTCCTGCTGGACGAGCAGGCCGACGCGCTCGTCGCGACGCCCGCCGATCTCGTGCTCGTCAGCCCCGGCGACCACCTGCTCGAGGCCGCGACGGGCGGAGCCGCCGAGCTTGCCTACGACTGGCCGGACGGGTCCGCGACCCGCTCCCCGCGCTGCGAGGACCCCGCCGCGCAGGCCGCGGGCACGCTGCGTTCGGACGGCGTCGGCTTCCACGCGCTCGACGGCGGGGCCGTCGTGTGCTTCCCCTCGCCGGACGCCCCCGACCTCGGGGCCTACCTGGTGCACAAGGGTGCAGCACGCACCGTGCGGGCCGTGGACACCACCGCGATCCTGCGCAACGACACGATCACCGAGGACGGGAACGCCGCGCTCGCGCTGTGGACCCTCGGCGCGCACGAGCGCCTGGTCTGGCTCGTGCCCGACCCGTTCGACACGTCGCTCGTCCAGGGCGACGAGGAGCCGACGCTCGCGCTGCCGCCCTGGACGGGCGTCGTCGGGCTGCAGCTGCTCGTCGTCGTGCTCGCCGTCGTAGTGTGGCGCGGGCGCCGGCTCGGGCCGCTCGTCACCGAGGACCTGCCGGTCGTCGTGCGCTCCGCCGAGACGACGCGCGGCCGCGGCCGCCTGTACCGTCGGGCCGGGGCTCGCGGCCACGCCGCGGCCGGGCTGCGCGCGAGCACCGCGGACCGGCTCGCGAACCGGCTCGGCCTGCCCCGCTCGGCGGACGCCGCGACGCTCGTGGACGCCGTCGTGCGCGCCACCGGCCGACCGGGCGAGCAGGTCGCCCACCTCCTGTACGGACCACCACCCGCCGACGACGCCGCGCTGCTCGAGCTCGCGCGTCACCTGGACCGCATCGAGAGCGAGGTCTACCACTCGTGACGTACCACCCCGAGGGCCCGACGCCCCAGCCCGACCGCTACGCGCCGCCGCCCGCGCCACAGGACCCGGGCGTCGCGGACCGCGTGAGCGCGGCGGCGGGCGCGCCCGACCAGCAGCCTGGCCCGCAGGCTCCGGGGCCGCAGGCACAGTACGGGCATGCGTCCGCACCGGCCGCGCCCCCGGCCCCCGTGCACGACGCGCCGCCCGCGCCGTCGCTCGAGCTGCGGCAGGCGCTCGCCGCCGTGCGCAGCGAGGTCGGCAAGGCCGTCGTCGGCCAGGACGGCGCGGTGACGAGCCTGCTCATCGCGCTCCTGTGCAAGGGGCACGTGCTGCTCGAGGGCGTGCCGGGCGTCGCGAAGACGCTGCTCGTGCGCACGCTCGCCGCGTCGCTCGACCTCGGCACCAAGCGCGTCCAGTTCACGCCCGACCTCATGCCGGGCGACGTCACGGGCTCGCTCGTGTACGACGCGCGGACCGCCGAGTTCTCGTTCCGCGAGGGCCCGGTCTTCACGAACCTCCTGCTCGCGGACGAGATCAACCGCACGCCGCCCAAGACGCAGGCCTCCCTGCTGGAGGCGATGGAGGAGCGCCAGGTGTCGGTCGACGGCACCCCACGCCCGCTGCCCGACCCGTTCCTCGTCATCGCGACGCAGAACCCCGTCGAGTACGAGGGCACGTACCCCCTCCCCGAGGCCCAGCTCGACCGCTTCCTGCTCAAGGTCGTGCTGCCGCTGCCCGAGCGCGAGCAGGAGATCGAGGTGCTCGCACGGCACGCGGCCGGGTTCAACCCGCGCGATCTCGCGGGCGCCGGGGTACGCCCGGTCGCGGGTCGCGAGGTGCTCGACCGGGCGCGCGCCGAGGTCGCGCGGGTCCAGGTCGCGCGCGAGGTGCTCGGCTACGCCGTCGACGTGTGCCGCGCGACGCGCCACTCGCCGTCGCTCTCGCTCGGTGTGTCCCCGCGCGGCGCGACGGCGCTGCTCGCGACGTCGCGTGCGTGGGCCTGGCTATCCGGGCGCTCGTACGTGACGCCCGACGACGTCAAGGCCCTCGCGCACCCGACGCTGCGCCACCGCGTGCAGCTGCGACCCGAGGCCGAGCTCGAGGGCGTGACGGCTGAGAGCGTGCTCGACACCGTGCTCGCGTCCGTCCCCGTCCCCCGCTGAGGCGTCGCTCGTGGCCCTGACGTGGCGCGCCGTCGTGCTGACGGCGCTCGGGATCGTCCCCGTGCTCCTGTTCCCCGTCGCGGGGACGGTGCTCGTGTGGCTGCTGCTCGTCGTCGTGCTGTGCGGGCTGGACGCCGGGCTCGCGGCGTCGCCGCGGCGCGTCGCGATCGAACGGCGTGTCCCGGGGTCGGTCCGGCTCACCGACACGACGACGTCGCGCCTGACGCTGACCAACCTCGCGCCCCGGCGGCTGCGCGCGCTCGTGCGCGACGCGTGGCCGCCGTCGGCGGGGACCCAGGTCAACCGGCACGCCGTCGACCTGCCGCCCGGCGAGGCGACGCGCGTGACGACCGTGCTCGTGCCGACGCGCCGGGGCGAGCGCGTCGCCGACCGCGTGACGATCCGCTCGTTCGGCCCGCTGCGCCTCGCCGCGCGCCAGGCATCGATCCCCGTCCCCGGGCGGCTGCGCGTGCTGCCCGAGTTCGCCTCGCGCCGCCACCTGCCGAGCCGCCTCGCGCGCCTGCGCGAGATGGACGGCCGCGCCGCGGTCCAGGTGCGCGGCGAGGGCACCGAGTTCGACTCGCTGCGCGAGTACGTCATCGGCGACGATGTCCGGTCCATCGACTGGCGGGCCTCGGCGCGCGGCCGCGACATGGTCGTGCGGACGTGGCGCCCCGAGCGCGACCGCCGCGTGCTCATCGTCGTCGACACGTCGCGCACGTCCGCCACGCGGCTCGGCGACGCACCCCGCCTCGACGCGAGCATCGAGGCCGCCCTGCTCCTGGCGGCGCTCGCCGGGCGCGCCGGCGACCGCGTCGAGCTCATCGCCTACGACCGCACCGTGCGCTCCCGCGTCGCCGGGGCCGCCGGCCCGCGCCTCATGCCCGCGATGGCCGACGCCCTCGCCCCGATCGAGCCCGCTCTGCTCGAGACCGACTGGCCCGGCCTCGTCGGCGCCGTCCACGAGCGTCTCTCGCAGCGCGCGCTCGTCGTGCTCCTGTCCACGCTCGACGCCGCCGCCGTCGAGACCGGCCTGCTGCCCGTCGTCGGACAGCTCACGTCCAAGCATCAGGTGGTCCTCGCCGCCGCGGCGGACCCCGACGTCGTCGCGCTGCGCGACGACCGCAGCGGTACCGCGGAGATCTACGACGCCGCCGCGGCCGCGCGCGGCGAGATCGAGCGTGCTGCCGTCACGACCGTCCTGCGCCAGCGCGGCGTCGAGGTCGTCGACGCCCTCCCTGACGACCTCGCCCCCCGCCTCGCCGACACGTACCTCGCCCTCAAGGCCGCCGGCCGCCTCTGAGTCCGCCGAGGTAGAGCCCTGGTCTGCCGAGGTAGAGCCGTGGTTCTTTGTCGGACGGCGGTGGTCGTGTTGGGTGGTCGGGGTGGGTGGGGGCGCCGCGTCT
>NZ_JBZGBY010000054.1:0-10846 GCF_059159975.1 Cellulosimicrobium sp. BMG9.22
TTCTCTAACCTACCAGACCCGCGGCGCCCGCTCCAACTCGGTGTTCCGAGCGAAGAAGGTGAGCCATGGAGCCGCCTCGAGTCCGTGCAGGCGCGCAGAGCACCTGACGTTTAACGAGGGAGGTCGCCCGGGGGACCAGCCACCGCCAGATCTTGCGATCGGGACTCGGTGTCCGTTCCTCCCTGCCGGGCGAACATCGAGAACAGTACACGCGCTCCGTCGGGGTGCCAAATCCCCTGGCCCGTGCCCCGGAACCCTCGCCCGGACGGCCCGGAGCTGGCCGGGACGCAGAGGGCCGGGCCGCCTCTCGGCAGCCCGGCCCACGTCCGGAACGCGTCCCCTCAGTCCCCCGCCGCCGCGACGCCGAGGGTCTTCTTGCCGCGACGCAGGAGCGCGAAGCGCCCGTGCAGGAGGTCTGCCGGCACGAGCACCGCGTCGGCATCCGTCACCTTGACGTTGTTGACGTACGCACCGCCCTCGGCGACGGCACGTCGCGCCGCGGCCTTCGACGCGACCAGGCCCGATCCCACGAAGAGGTCGAGGACCTGGTCGCCGGGCTTCGCCGTCGTCCGCGGGAGCTCTGCCACGGCCGCACCGAGCGTGGCCGCGTCAAGCTCGGTGAGCTCGCCGCGCCCGAACAGCGCCTGGCTCGCCCGGATCACCGACTCCCTCGCGCCGGGCCCGTGGACGAGCGTGGTGACGTCCGCGGCGAGCGTGCGCTGCGCCTCGCGGGCGCCGGGACGCTCACGCACCGCCGCCTCGAGCTCCGCGATCTCGTCCCTCGTGCGGAAGGTGAAGATCTTCAGGAACCGCACGACGTCGTCGTCCGCCGCGTTGAGCCAGAACTGGTAGAACGCGTACGGGCTCATCATCTCGGGGTCGAGCCACACGGCACCGCCCTCGGTCTTGCCGAACTTCGTCCCGTCCGCCTTGGTGATGAGCGGCGTCGTCATGACGTGCACCGCGGCACCCTCGGACTTGCGGATGAGCTCGACGCCCGAGAGCAGGTTGCCCCACTGGTCGTTGCCGCCGGTCTGGAGCGTGACCCCGTGGCGCAGGAACAGCTCGCGGAAGTCGATGCCCTGGAGGATCTGGTAGCTGAACTCGGTGAAGCTGATGCCCTCGTCGGAGCGCAGCCGCCGGGCCACGGTGTCCTTCGCGAGCATGGTGCCGAGCCGGTAGTGCTTGCCGACGTCGCGCAGGAGGTCGATCGCCGACAGGCCGGAGATCCAGTCGAGGTTGTTCACGACGCGCGCCGCGTTCTCGCCCTCGAAGTCGAGGAACCGTGAGACCTGGCCCTTGAGGCGCTCGGTCCACTCCGCGACCGTCTCCTTGGAGTTGAGCACGCGCTCGCCGGACTGGCGCGGATCACCGATCATCCCCGTCGCACCGCCGACGAGCGCGACCGGCCGGTGGCCGGCGAGCTGCAGGTGGCGCAGGAGGATGAGCTGGACCAGGTGCCCGTGGTGCAGGCTGGGTGCGGTCGGGTCGAAGCCGCAGTAGTACGAGATCGGGCCCTCGGCCAGCGCGGTGCGCAGCGCGGCCTCGTCGGTGGACTGCGCCACCAGGCCTCGCCATTGCAGCTCGTCGAGAACGTCGCTCACTTCTGCTCCTTCGTCGGGTGCCCGCCGCGGGCACGTGATGAACGGCCTCGCGGGGCCGCGGGTCCTAGTCTGCCGTGCTCGCCGGCCGGCGCGGGCCACCGCCCGGCGCGTGGTCAGCGGGACCGCGCGCTCACCTTGCGGTAGGCCGAGACCGTGGGATCGCCAGCGAGCCAGTAGCGCCACGGGTAGAGGTCGCCGTCCCCTCCTGACCCAGAGACGCCGACGCGCGGGCCGCTCGCGACCGCCGGGCGCAGCGGACCGCCCGCCGGACGGTGCAGCACGAGCTCGCCGTCCGGGTCGGTGAGCTTCGCGCCGTACTGGCGCAGGTCGAGGTCGAGCGCCACGGCGAGCCGCGCGGGGCCGCGCGCGATCTGACGGTCGGAGTCGCAGCGGCCGGCCGCGAGCCGGCGGGACCGGGCGAGGTCGACGCCGTCGGTCACCTCCCCGGCGCGCAGCAGCACGGCCGACGCGCGCCCTCCCGGACCGCAGACGACGTTCACGCAGTGGTGCAGGCCGAGGTGGCGGTAGACGTACAGCCGGCCCGGCTCGCCGAACATCGCACGGTTGCGCTCGGTGCGTCCCCGGTACGCGTGAGAGCCGGGGTCGCGCTCGCCGTCGTACGCCTCCACCTCGGTGATGCGCAGGGTGACGCTGCCCTCGTCGCTGCGTCGGGTCAGCAGCGTCCCGAGGAGGTCGCGCGCGACGTCGTGCACGTCCCGCGCGTACCAGCCGCGGCCGGGTGCCGCCCACGGCCCGACGACGTGGGTGTCCCCCACCGTCCCGGTCGCCGCGTCCGCGTTCATCGCACCACCTCCGTCCGGGGCAATCTACGCCTCGTCACGCCCGGGTGCGGTGGGGCCCGACGGCGACCCGTTCACCCCGGGTGTGCGGATGGCGTTACCCCAGCCGTCGAGCACGACATCGGCGCGCTCGCGCGTCGCGTTGCGCGCGTAGTGCTCGCGCTCGGCCGTCATCCACGCGACCCAGCTCTCGCGCAGGGCCTCGCCGTCGCGGTCGAGGCCACGCCGCAGGCGCACGTCGTCGGGCGCCTCGACCCAGATCCGCAGCGCAGCCACCGCGTCCGCCTCGCGACGAGCCGAGCCGCACCCCTCGACGACGAGGAACGGCGAGAGCGGCACGTCGTGCCACTCCGCGAACCGGTCCAGCCCCCAGTCGAAGCGCCGGTAGCGGCCGGGACGTGCGTCGTCGAGCGGCGTGAGCACCCACTCGTCGAGCCGGTCCCATGCCGGTTCGAGGCCGCGCCACCCCTCGTAGAGGTCGTCCATGTGGAGCACCTGCGCGGGCAGGGCGGCCCCGAGCTGCGCCGCGAGGGTCGTCTTCCCCGAACCGGCCGGTCCGTCCACGACCACGAGCCGGATGCCCGACGACGCCGCCCGGTCCTGAGCAACCTCGTCACCCGAGAGCGCAGGGACCGCAAGGCGCGGGACGGCGTCGCGCACGCGGCGCACGAGGTCCGCCAGGACCTCGGGACCGACGCTCACCTCCTGCCAGCCCGCCGGGCGGGCGACACGGGCCCGGGCACCGTCAGTCCTGCGCCCAGAAGCGGTACTCGGCCGCGCGCTCCTTCGCAGCCTCGAGCTGCTGGGCCACCCGCACCGGTGCCGTGCCGCCGACGGCGTCGCGCGACGCGAGCGAGCCCTCGACGCTCAGGACGGCGCGCACGCCCGGGGTGAGGTGCTCGGAGATGCCCACGAGGTCGTCGTCGGACAGGTCCCAGAGCTCGATGCCCCGCTCCTCGCAGACCCGCACGCACGTGCCCGCGACCTCGTGCGCGACGCGGAACGGCACGCCCTCGCGCACGAGCCACTCGGCGACGTCCGTCGCGAGCGAGAAGCCCTGCGGCGCGAGCGACGCCATGCGCTCGGTGTCGAACGTGAGCGTCGCGACCATGCCCGTGAACGCCGGGAGCAGGACGGTGAGGGTCGACACCTGGTCGAAGACCGGCTCCTTGTCCTCCTGCAGGTCGCGGTTGTACGCGAGCGGCAGTCCCTTGAGCGTCGTGAGGAGGCCCGTGAGGTCGCCGATCACGCGACCGGCCTTGCCGCGCGCGAGCTCCGCGATGTCGGGGTTCTTCTTCTGGGGCATGATGCTCGACCCCGTGGAGTACGCGTCGTCGAGGCGGACGAAGCCGAACTCCTTGGTGTTCCACAGGATGATCTCCTCGGAGATCCGCGAGAGGTCCACCGCGAGCATCGCGGCGACGAACGCGAACTCCGCGACGACGTCGCGCGACGCGGTGCCGTCGATCGAGTTCTCCACAGGGCCGTCGAACCCGAGGTCGGTCGCGACCGCAGCCGGGTCCAGACCCAGCGACGACCCGGCGAGCGCGCCCGAGCCATAGGGCGAGCGCGCGGCGCGCACGTCCCAGTCGATGAGCCGGTCCACGTCGCGCAGCAGCGGCCACGCGTGGGCGAGCAGGTGGTGCGCGAGCAGCACCGGCTGCGCGTGCTGCAGGTGCGTGCGGCCCGGCATCGGGGCGTCGCCGGCCGTCTGCGCCTGGGCGACGAGGGCGTCGACGAGGTCGAGCACCAGCCGCCCGACGTGGCGCGCCTCGTGGCGCAGGTACATCCGCACGAGGGTCGCGATCTGGTCGTTGCGCGACCGCCCGGCGCGCAGCTTCCCGCCGACGTCGGGGCCCGCCCGCTCGATGAGGCCCCGCTCGAGCGCGGTGTGCACGTCCTCGTCCTCGAGGACCGGGAGGAAGGTGCCGGACTCGACGTCCGCCGCGAGCCGGTCGAGGGCGTCGTGCATGGCGGTGAGCTCGTCGTCGTCGAGAAGTCCCGCGGCGTGCAGCACCTTCGCGTGCGCCTTCGAGCCGGCGATGTCGTACGACGCGAGCTGCCAGTCGAAGTGCGTCGACTGCGACAGCGCCTGCAGCGCGGGGGACGGGCCGCCGGCGAAACGGCCGCCCCACAGGCTCACGCGTTCCGCGGCGGGAGCGTCCAGGTCGGCGTCCGCGACGACGGCGACGTCCTGCGCGGTCGTGTCGTCCGGAGGGGTCCCGGGGGTGGTGTCGGGCATGGTTCGGAGCTCCTTGGTGCCGAGCAGGGGGTGGTTCCGCGGACCAGTCTGGCAGCGGTTCAGGCGGCGGGCCCGGACAGGTCCAGGAACCGTTGCGCGAGGTCCGCGCCGCCGAGCGGGTCACGCGCGATGACGAGGATGGTGTCGTCTCCGGCGATGCACCCGAGGACGCCGGGGAGCACCGAGTGGTCGATCGCGGACGCGAGGTAGTTGGCCGCGCCCGGCGGAGTACGCAGGACGACGAGGTTCGCCGACGCCTCGGCGGAGACGAGCATCTCCGAGCACAGCCGTGCGAGGCGTGCTGCGAGGTACTCGGGCGACTCGACGCTCTGCACGCTGCGGTCGCCGCCCTCGCCCGGGACCGCGTAGACGAGCGCGCCGGACGCGCCGCGGACCTTCTCGGCGCGCAGCTCGATGAGGTCGCGCGAGAGGGTCGCCTGCGTGACCGTGAGCCCGTCCGCGGCGAGCGCCTTGGCAAGCTCGGCCTGCGAGTGGATCTCGGTGCGGCGCACGATCTCGGCGATGCGTGCGTGCCGCGCCGTCTTGGTCGTCGCCGTGCGGCTCTCGCTCACGACTGCTCCAGGAGGAACGTCAGCAGGGCCTTCTGCGCGTGCAGCCGGTTCTCCGCCTCGTCCCACACGGCCGAGCGCGGACCGTCGATCACCTCGGCGGTGATCTCCTTGCCGCGGTACGCGGGCAAGCAGTGCAGGACGATCGCGTCGGGCTTCGCGTGCGCGAGCAGCGCGTCGTTCAGCTGGAACGGCACGAAGGGGGTGGACCGCGCGGCCGCCTCGGCCTCGTCGCCCATGGACACCCACGTGTCGGTCGCGACGACGTCCGCACCGGCGACGGCCTCCGCCGGATCGGCCGTGACGAGCACCGAGCCTCCGGTCTCGGCGGCGATGCGGTCCGCGTCGGCGACGAACGTCGGGTTCGGCGCGAACCCGTCGGGCGTGCCGACGCGCACGTGCAAGCCGGCGGTGGCGCCGCCCAGCAGGTAGGAGTGCGCCATGTTGTTGGCGCCGTCACCCACGTAGGCGAGCGTCTGCCCGGGCAGCGCGCCGGTCCCGCCGCGGAGCTGGGCGACGGTCAGGAGGTCAGCGAGGATCTGGCACGGGTGGAAGTCGTCCGTGAGGGCGTTGACGACCGGGACGCGGCTGATCGAGGCCATCTCCTCGATGCGGTCCTGCCCGAACGTGCGCCACACGATCGCGGACGCCTGGCGGTCGAGCACGCGTGTCGTGTCCGCGATCGACTCGCGCACGCCGATCTGCGCGAGGCGCCCGTCGACGACGACGGGGAACCCGCCCAGCTCGGCGATGCCCGTCGCGAACGAGAGCTGGGTGCGCAGCGTCGGCTTGTCGAACAGCACGGCCACGCCCTGAGGACCGGCCAGCGGCTGGCGGAACGTGCGGTCGTCGCGGAACGCGAGCCCGATCTCCAGGACCCGGCGCTGCTCGGCGGGCGTGAGGTCGTCGTCGCGCAGGAAGTGCCGCGGGGCCATCAGGAGCTCCTCGTGGTCGGGTCGGTCTCGGGAACGGTCACCGACGCGAAGAACGCGACGACGTCGCGGGCCTGGTCGGTCGTGAGGATCAGGGGTGGGGCGAGGCGGATCGCGTCCGGCGCCACGGCGTTGACGACGAACCCTGCGTCGAGCGCCGCGCGCGCCACGTCGGCGGCCACCGGGCGCGTGAGCTGCACCGCGAGCAGCAGCCCGCGGCCGCGGACGCCCGCGACGAGCGGGTTCCCCGCCCCGGCGATCCCCTCGCGCAGCAGCGAGCCGACGGTCCGCACGTTCTCGAGGAGGCCGTCGCGCTCGATCACGCCCAGCGTCGCGAGCGCCGCCGCGGCGGCCACGGGGTTGCCCCCGAACGTGGTGCCGTGCTGGCCTCGGCCGAGCAACGTGGCGGCGCGCTCGCCGTACGCGAGCACCGCACCGACGGGGAAGCCTCCGCCGAGGCCCTTGGCGAGGGTGACGACGTCGGGCACGATGCCGCCGCCCACGTCCTGCTGCTGGTACGCGAACCACGATCCCGTGCGCCCCACGCCCGTCTGGACCTCGTCGAGGACCAGCAGCGCGCCGTGGCGGGCGGTGAGCTCACGCGCCGCGACGAGGTACCCGGGCGAGAGCGAACGCACGCCCGCCTCGCCCTGCACGGGCTCGACGACGACGGCCGCGACCTCCCCGCGCTCGGCGACGACCGCGGGCGAGAACGCCTCCTCGAGCGCGGCGACGTCGTCGAACGCGACGAACTCCACCCCACCGGGGAGGGGCTCGAACGGCTCGCGGTACGCGGCCTTGGACGTGAGCGCGAGCGCGCCCATGGAGCGGCCGTGGAACCCGCCCTGCAGGGCGAGCACCCGGGTGCGGCCCGTGCGGCGCGTCATCTTGAACGCGGCCTCGTTGGCCTCGGTCCCGGAGTTCGTGAGGAACACGCGCGAGCCCTCGGGCGCCTCGGCGAGCGCGAGAAGACGCTCGGCGAGCGCGATCTGCGTGGGCGTGCCGAAGAAGTTCGACACGTGGCCGAGCGTGCCGAGCTGCGCGCTGACCGCCGCGGTGAGGGTCGGGTGCGCGTGCCCGAGGGCGTTGACCGCGATCCCGGCGAGCAGGTCGAGGTACCGCTTGCCGTCGGCGTCCCAGACGTACGCGCCCTCGCCGCGCACGAGCACGCGCTGCGGCGGGCCGAACGTGTCCATGACGGCGTGCGAGTACCGGTCGGTCCACCGGGCGACGGACCCGTCGGCGGGCGGGTGCGCGGTCAGGTCGACGGCCGCGTCGATCGGGTGGTCGAGCTGGTTCACGCGGCGCCTCCGGCGGTCGTGGTGGTCACGGCGGTCGGGGACGGCACGGTGCCGACGGCGGGGCCGGAGGCAGAGCCGACAGGGTCCGGGACGACCATGGTCCCGTTGCCCTGGGTCGTGAAGACCTCGAGCAGCGTCGAGTGGGGCACGCGCCCGTCGATCACGGTCGCGGCGGGGACGCCGCCCTCGACGGCGCGCAGGCACGCCTCCATCTTGGGCACCATGCCGGACTCGAGGGACGGCAGGAGCTCGGCGAGCTCGGAGCGCGTGATCTGCGCGACGAGCGAGCCCTTGTCCGGCCACGACGTGTACAGGCCCTCGACGTCGGTGAGCACGACGAGCTTCTTCGCGCCGAGCGCGACCGCGAGCGCCGCCGCGGCCGTGTCGGCGTTGACGTTGAGCACCTGCGTCGGGTCCTCGAGGTCGGGCGCGATCGTGGAGACGACCGGGATGCGCCCCGCGTCGAGCAGGTCCTGGACCGCCGACGGGTGCACCTCGACGACGTCGCCCACCAGCCCGACGTCGACGGGCTCGCCGTCGACGGTCGCATGCCGTCGCTGGGCCTGGAGCAGGCCGCCGTCCTCGCCCGAGAGCCCGACGGCGTACGGGCCGTGCGCGTTGATCAGCCCCACGAGCTCGCGCGAGACCTGGCCGGTGAGGACCATGCGCACGACGTCCATCGCCTCGGGCGTCGTGACGCGCAGGCCGCCCCGGAACTCGGACTCGATGCCGAGGCGGGCGAGCATCGCGGAGATCTGCGGGCCCCCACCGTGCACGACGACGGGGTGCAGCCCGACGCGGCGCAGGAACACCATGTCCTCCGCGAACGCCGCCTTGAGGGCGTCGTCGACCATGGCGTTGCCGCCGTACTTGACGACGACGAGCGCACCCGCGAACTCCTCGAGCCAGGGCAGGGCCTCGACGAGGACCTGCGCCTTCTGCTCGGGGCGCAGGTCGGTCCGGGTGTCGAACGCGGCGTGGTGCGGGTGGAGGGGGCTCGAGGTGGTCGGGTCGCTCATGAGGAGTACGCGCTGTTCTCGTGGACGTAGTCGTGCGTGAGGTCGTTGGTCCAGACGGTCGCGGTCGCGTCGCCGGCGTGGAGGTCGATCTCGACGCGCACCTCGCGCTCGGCGGCGAGATCGACGAGCTCGCGCGGCTCGCCCACTCCCCCGGCGCGGCACACCTGGACGCCGTTGACCGTGACGTCGAGCCGGAGCGCGTCGTACGGGGCGACGTCCTCGGGGACCGTGCCGACGGCGGAGACGATGCGGCCCCAGTTCGGGTCGTTGCCGAAGATCGCGGTCTTGAAGAGGTTGGAACGCGTCACCGCCCGGGCGACCGCCACGGCGGCGTCCTCGCTCGACGCGTTCACCACGGTGACGGCGACCTCGTGGCTCGCGCCCTCGGCGTCCGCGACGAGCTGGCGCGCGAGCGAGGCGCACGCCTCGGTCACGGCGTCGGTGAGCTCGTCGAGCGACACCTCGATCCCGGACGCACCGGAGGCGAGGAGGATCACCGTGTCGTTGGTCGACATGCAGCCGTCGGAGTCGACGCGGTCGAACGTCGAGCGCGTCGCGGCACGCAGCGCGGCGTCCGCGGTCACGGCGTCGACGACGGCGTCGGTCGTCAGGACGGACAGCATCGTCGCCAGCCCTGGGGCGAGCATGCCCGCACCCTTGGCCATGCCGCCCACCGACCACGTCGCGGCGCCGTCGGTCGCGGAGACCGCGCGGACCTCGCGCACCACGGAGACCGTCTTGGGCACGGTGTCCGTCGTCATGATCGCGAGCGCCGCGTCCCCTCCGCCGTCGACCGTGGCGACGGGGTCCGCGAGCGCCGACGCGGCGGCGTCGACCCCGGCGAGCAGGTTCTCCATGGGAAGCCGGACGCCGATGAGGCCCGTCGAGCAGACGAGCACGTCACCCGCGGACGTCGCGAGGACGTCGGCCACGTGCTCCGCGGTGCGGTGCGTGTCGGCGAAGCCCTCGGGACCCGTGCACGCGTTCGCACCGCCGGAGTTGAGCACGACGACGCGTGCCCGGCCGTCGCTCACCGCCTGGCGCGTCCACGCGACCGGCGCGGCGAACACCCGGTTGGTCGTGAGCACCGCGGCCGCGACGTCGAGCGGGCCGTCGTTGACGACGAGCGCGACGTCCTTCGCTCCGGTCGACTTGAGCCCGGCGGCGACGCCGGCGGCCCGGAAGCCCTGGGGCGAGGTGACGGTCACGGGGCGACCCCTTCGGTCGTGAGGCCCAACGCCTGCGGGAGGCCGAGCGCGATGTTCATGGACTGCACCGCGGCGCCCGCGGTGCCCTTGACGAGGTTGTCGATCGCCGTGACGGTCACGACCCGGCCCACGGCGTGGTCCACCGCGACCTGGACGAGCGCGGTGTTGGCGCCGAGCGTCATGGCGGTCGTCGGCCACTGCCCCTCGGGCAGCACGCGCACGAACGGCTCCCCCGCGTAGGCGTCCTCCCACGCCCGCCGGACGCGCGCGGCGACCTCGTCCGGCGCGAGGCGGGCCGCGGCGTCGGACAGCCGCGCCGTGACCGTGGCGAGGATCCCCCGGGACATCGGCACGAGCGTCGGCGTGAACGAGATGCTCACCTCCGGGGCGCCCGCGGCGCGCAGGTTCTGCGCGATCTCGGGGATGTGCCGGTGGGAGCCGCCGACGGCGTACGGCTGGGCCGACCCCAGCGCCTCGGACGCCAGGAGGTGCGGCTTGAGCGACTTCCCGGCGCCCGAGTAGCCGTTGGCCAGCACCGCGACGAGGTCCTGGCCCTCGACGAGCCCTGCCGCGATGCCCGGCTGGATCCCGAGCGTCACGGCCGTGACGTTGCAGCCGGGCACCGCGACGCGCCGCGCCCCCGCGAGCATCTCGCGCTGCTTCGTCTCGCTCGCACCGGCGGCCGTGCCCCGGGTGAGCAGGAGCTCCGGAAGCCCGTACGGCCACGTGCCCGCGTGCGCGGACCCGTAGAACGCCTCCCAGTCCGTCGCCGACTCGAGCCGGTGGTCCGCACCCAGGTCGAGGACGAGGACGTCGTCGGGCAGCCGGGCCGCGATCTCCCCCGACGCGCCGTGCGGCAGGGCGAGCACGACGACATCATGGCCCACGAGGTTCTCGACGGTCGTCGGGAGCAGCACGCGGTCGGCGAGGGAACGCAGGTGCGGCTGGTGCTTACCGAGGAGCGTGCCCGCGTTGCTGTGCGCCGTGACGGCGCCGACCTCCACCTCGGGGTGCCCGGCGAGCAGGCGCAGCGTCTCCCCGCCCGCGTACCCGGACGCACCCGCGACCGCGACTCTGATCGTCATATGCAGCACTATACATACTTATGCACTGGCATCGTGCTCGGGTCGCGGTTCGTGGTCGGGTCCGCGGTGGGGGCGGACCGTGTGCT
>NZ_JBZGBY010000055.1:0-9857 GCF_059159975.1 Cellulosimicrobium sp. BMG9.22
GGTCGCCGAGGTAGAACGATGGTCGCCGGTGGGCGGCTGGTCGCGCGGAACGAGGTGGGCGCCGCGGTCTGTCGGACGGCGGCACCCACCCCGGTCGTGGTGGTGCGGTCAGATGCCCTTGGGGTGCCAGACCGTCTTGGTCTCGGTGAACGCGAGGATGCGCTGGGGGCGCGGGGACTCCGTCCAGTCGGGCTCGGCGTCGTCGCCGCGGCGTCCGACGGCGGGGCGCAGGACGCGCTTGACCGAGTCGGCCGCGGCGGCCTCGAGCTCGCCCCACGTGACGCCGTCGGCGCCGACGGCGCCCGCGAGGTCGATCGCGTTGACGTCGAGGTGCGACGCGAGCGGGGGAGCGAGCTCCTTGGTGAAACCCGTGAGGACGTTCACGACGCCGCCCGGGACGTCGGACGTCGCGAGCACCTCGGACAGCGTGACCGCGGGGATCGGCCGCCGCTCGCTCGCGACGACGATCACGGCGTTGCCCGTGACGAGGGGCGGGACGATCGTCGAGACGAGGCCCAGGAGCGACGAGCGCTGCGGGGCGAGGACCACGACGACGTCCGTCGGCTCGGGGGACGACATGTTGAAGTACGGGCCGGCGACCGGGTTCGCGGACCCGGCGACCTGCGCGACCTTGTCCGTCCAGCCGGCGTACCAGACCCAGCGGTCGATCGCCTCGGAGACGGCGAGCTCGGCCTGGCGCGCGGTGAGCCCCTCGCCCGCCATGACCTCGGCGACGAACTGGTCGCGGCGTCCCTCGAGCATCTCGGCGACACGGTAGAGCACTTGACCCCGGTTGTACGCGGTCGCGCCGGCCCACTTCGCCTGCGCGGCGCGCGCGGCGACGACGGCCTCGCGCGCGTCCTTGCGCGAGCCCTGCGCGACGTTGGCGAGGAAGCGGCCCTTGCTGTCCGTCACCTCGTACGTGCGGCCCGACTCGCTGCGCGGGAACTTCCCGCCGACGTAGAGCTTGTACGTCTTGCGCACGCCCAGGCGTTCCGGGGCGGGCGCGGTGCGGGCCGTCGTCGTGCGGGCGGCGCTCGTGCTGCGGGCCATCAGTAGGTGCTCCCCTCGATCAGGTAGGGCGCCAGGCCGTGCCGGCCGCCCTCGCGTCCGTAGCCCGACTCCTTGTACCCGCCGAACGGGCTGGTCGGGTCGAACCGGTTGAAGGTGTTGGACCACACGACGCCTGCGCGCAGCTGGTCGGCCATCCAGAGGATGCGCGACCCCTTCTCCGTCCAGATCCCCGCCGACAGGCCGTAGGGGATGTTGTTCGCCTTGGCGACGGCCTCGGCGGGCGTGCGGAACGTGAGGACGCTGAGCACGGGGCCGAAGATCTCCTCGCGTGCGATGCGGTGCGCGGCCGAGACGCCGGTGAAGAGCGTCGGGGCGAACCAGTACCCCGACGACGGCAGCTCGCAGGCTGGGCTCCAGCGCGTCGCTCCCTCGGCCGTGCCCGCCTCGGTGAGCTCGGTGATGCGCGCGAGCTGCTGCGGCGAGTTGATCGCGCCGACGTCGGTGTTCTTGTCCATCGGGTCGCCGACGCGCAGCGTCCCGAGACGGGACTTGAGCCGGTCGACGAGCTCCTCGGCGATCGTCTCCTGGACGAGGAGGCGCGAGCCGGCGCAGCACACCTGGCCCTGGTTGAAGAAGATGCCGTTGACGATGCCCTCGATCGCCTGGTCGATCGGCGCGTCGTCGAACACGATGTTCGCCGCCTTGCCGCCGAGCTCGAGCGTCGCGTGCTTGCGCGTGCCCGCGATCTCCCGAGCGATGCGCTTGCCGACGGCGGTCGAGCCCGTGAACGCGACCTTGTCGACGCCCGGGTGCCCGACGAGCGCCGCGCCCGTGGCGCCCGCGCCGGTGACGATGTTCACGACGCCGGGCGGCAGCTCGGCCTGACGCAGCAGGTCGGCGAAGAGCAACGCCGTGAGCGGCGTCGTCTCGGCGGGCTTGAGCACGACCGTGTTACCGGTCGCGAGCGCCGGGGCGATCTTCCACGCGAGCATGAGCAGCGGGAAGTTCCACGGGATCACCTGGGCGGCGACGCCGTGCGGTCGTGGGTCGGGGCCGTAGCCGGCGTGCTCGAGCTTGTCGGCCCAGCCGGCGTAGTAGAAGAAGTGCGCGGCCGCCGTCGGGACGTCGACGTCGCGCGACTCGCGGATCGGCTTGCCGTTGTCGAGCGTCTCGAGCACCGCGAACTCGCGCGAGCGCTCGGCGAGCAGGCGCGCGATGCGGAACAGGTACTTGGCGCGCTCGCGGCCCGGCATCGGGCCCCAGACCTTCTCCTGGGCGCGACGTGCGGCACGGACGGCGCGGTCGACGTCGTCCTCGGTCGCCTCGGCGACCTCGGCGAGGACCTCCTCCGTGGCCGGGTTGACGGTCTTGAACGAGCCGTCGTCGGACGCGGGCGTGAACTGGCCGTCGATGAACAGGCCGTAGGACGACGCGATGTCGACGACGGCGCGCGACTCGGGTGCGGGCGCGTACTCGAACGGTGATGCGGTGCTGGTCATGGTGCTGGTGTCCTCTGTCCCGCTCAGTCGACGGTCACGTAGTCAGGGCCCCAGTAGGCCCCCGTGGCGAGCTTGTTGCGCTGCATGAGCACGTCGTTGAGCAGCGACGAGGCGCCGAACCGGAACCAGGCCGGGTCGAGCCAGTCGCCGCCCGCGGTCTCGTTGACCGCGACGAGGTACTTGATGGCGTCCTTCGACGTGCGGATGCCGCCCGCGGGCTTGACGCCGATCGGGACGCCGGTGAGGGCGCGGAAGTCGCGCACGGCCTCGAGCATGACGATCGTGACCGGGAGCGTCGCCGCGGGGGAGACCTTGCCGGTGCTCGTCTTGATGAAGTCGGCGCCCGCGAGCATCGCGAGCCACGATGCGCGGCGCACGTTGTCGTACGTCGCGAGCTCGCCCGTCTCGAGGATGACCTTGAGGTGCGCGTGGTGGCCGTTCGCGCGGCACTCCTCGCGCACGGCGACGATGTCCTCGTAGACCTGGGAGTAGCGGCCGGAGAGGAACGCGCCGCGGTCGATGACCATGTCGATCTCGTCCGCGCCGGCCTCGACGGCCTCGCGCGTGTCGGCCAGGCGGACGGCACGGGAGGCGCGCCCGGACGGGAACGCCGTCGAGACCGCGGCCACCTTGACGCCCGTCCCGGCGAGGGCCTCGACGGCGACGGGGACGAGGTCGTTGTACACGCACACCGCCGCGGCCGACGGGCAGGTCGGGTCGGCCGGCTCGGGCCGCACGGCCTTCGCGGCGAGCGACCGTACCTTGCCCGGGGTGTCGGCGCCCTCGAGCGTCGTGAGGTCGACCATGCGGATGATCGTGTCGAGCGCCCAGGCCTTCGACGTGGTCTTGATCGAGCGCGTGCCGAGCGCCGCGGCGCGACCGTCGGCGCCGACCTTGTCCACGCCCGGCAGGCCGTGCAGGTAGCGCCGCCAGGCGGTGTCGTCGAGGAGGGCGGAGCCCGTCACGGAGCGCGCGATGTCGGCGATCTCGGCTGCGTGCCGGTCGGCCGATCCCGGGGTCGCCGGGACCGTGGTCGAGCCCGCCGGGCCGGTCTCGGCGACCGCCGTCGGTGTCGTTGTGCTCATCGCACCAGGTTACCCGTCGGTACGGTGCTCTGCGGGTGAGCAGGCCTCGATCCAGGGGCGACCACGCACGGAACTAACGGCGCGGCGCGCGCCACGTCTCGAGCGTTGCCGCGATCTTCTCGATGTCGCGCCCCGAGACGTCCGCCGACGCCATGATCAGCTCGTACAGGGACTCGTGCGGGGCGTCGAAGTCATAGCCGTTCAGACCGTAGAAGACATGCACGGCGAGCAGCCCGAGCCTCTTGTTCCCGTCGATCAACGCGGGGTTGTTCACGACCGAGTCGAGCAGCGCAGCGGCCTTGAGGTCGAGGGTCGGGTAGAGCTCCGTGCCCATCATCGAGCTCGCCGGACGGTGGAGGGCAGAGTCGAGCAGTCCGAGGTCGCGGACCTCGGGCTCGTGCCCGAGGAGTCCCCCGGCGATCCTCAGGATCTGCGCCGGGCTGAGGTAGGTCGTCATCGCGGGCTACTTCAGGCGGTCCAGGACCGGTCGATAGCGTTCGAGGCCCTCTGGGAGCAGCGTCTCAAACATCCGGTTCCGCTCGTCCGTGTAGGCGCGGACCGCGCGCCGGACCGCTTCCTGCTTCGAGATCCCCTCGCGCTGAGCGATCTCCTCGAGCGCACGGTCCTCGTCCTCGCTGAGGCGCAGGGTCATGGCCATGGTGTACACCCCGTCTCTACCGGTTCTGGTATCACCAAGGTATCACCGGAGGGGCGTGCCGTTCCTGAGGACCGCCCGGCTCTTCTTGCTACAGACCCAGTGCGCGCTGCATGTCCGCCTTCACGCGGTCGAGGCGGTCACGCGCGGCCGCACGGGCGGCCGTGAGGTCGTCGTGCGACGCGTCCGGGGCGACGGGCAGCACGACCTCCAGGTAGCACTTGACCTTCGGCTCGGTCCCGCTCGGGCGCACGATCACACGCGTCCCGTCGGCCGTGAGGATCCGGACGCCGTCGGTGGGCGGCAGCCCGTCGAGCCCGGCGGACAGGTCCGCGACGTCAGACACCCCGGCGCCCGCGAGCGTGCGTGGGGGAGCGGAGCGCAGGTGCGTCATCGTCGCCCCGATGCGGTCGAGGTCCGTGAACCGTGCGGAGAGCTGGTCGCTCACGTGCAGCCCGTACGCGCGTGCGAGGTCGTCGAGCGCGTCGACGAGCGTGCGCCCCTCGGCCTTGAGCCGGTTCGCGAGCTGCGCGACGAGCAGCGCGGCGCTGATGCCGTCCTTGTCGCGCACGTTCTCGGGATCGACGCAATAGCCCAGCGCTTCCTCGTACCCGAAGGCGAGCCCGTCGACGCGGGAGATCCACTTGAAGCCCGTGAGCGTCGTCGTGAAGCCCAGGCCGTGCGCGGCCGCGATGCGTGCCAGCAGGCGCGACGACACGACCGAGCACGCCAGCACCCCGCCAGGTGCCCCCGAGGAGGCGGCCCGCCGGGCGACGTCCTCGCCGAGCAGCGCGCCGACCTCGTCGCCGTGCAGCATGCGCCAGCCGTTCGACCGCGCGGTCTCCGCGCCCTGGTAGGTCCCGACGCGCGGGTCGAACACCGCGACGGCGCACCGGTCCGCGTCGGGGTCGTTGGCCAGCACGACGTCGGCACCCGCGTCCTGCGCGACGGCGAGCGCAAGGTCCATCGCGCCGGGCTCCTCGGGGTTCGGGAACGCGACGGACGGGAAGTCGGGGTTCGGGTCGAGCTGCTCCTCGACCGGGACCACGTGCGCGAAGCCCGCGTCCCGCAGGACGTGCGCGACGGTCTCGCCGCCCACGCCGTGCAGCGCCGTGGTGACGACCTTGAGGCGGCGTGGTACGCCGTCGGACAGCGCGAGGACCGACCGGACGTACGCGTCGACGACGTCGCGACCGAGGACCGTCCAGCCGTTCTGCGCGCGCGGCACCGACCGTGCCGGGCCGACGGCGTCGATCGCCGCCGCGATGCGGGCGTCGTACGGCGGGACGATCTGCGCGCCCTGGCCCGAGCCGGTCACGACGCGTCCGCCGAGGTAGACCTTGTAGCCGTTGTCGGCGGGCGGGTTGTGGCTCGCGGTGACCATGACGCCGGCGTCGGCGCCGAGGCGGCGCACCGCGAACGCGAGCACCGGCGTCGGCAGGGCCGACGGCAGCACGAGGACCTCGACGCCCGCCGCCGTGAGTACGGCCGCGCTGTCCACCGCGAAGGTGCGCGACCGGTGCCGCGCGTCGAAGCCGACGACGACGCGCGGGCGCGCCGCACCACCCGCGCCGGCGGGGCCGAGGGTGTCGATCAGGTAAGCCCCCAGGCCCGCCGCCGCGCGGATCACCACGGCGCGGTTCATCCGGTGCGGCCCCGCGGCCATCCGGCCCCGCAGCCCGGCGGTCCCGAACTCGAGCGGCCCCGAGAACCGGTCCAGCAGCTCGGCGGACGCGGCCACGCGCACGTCGTGCTTGCGGGGGTCGGGCGAGTCCGCCAGGTCGAGCAGGTGCCGCAGCTCCGCCTGGTCGTGGGGGTCGACGTCGTCCTCGATCCACGCGGCGACCCGCTCGAGGAAGGCCGAGCGGTCGATGCCGGGGTCGAAGGCCGGGTCGTCGGCGGCGTCGGCCCGGTACCCGGCGGTGCGGTCGGTCATGTCACACCAGCTTCGCGATCTCGGCCAGGAGGGAGCTGATCCGGGGGCCCGCGGCCTGGCCGGCCTCGATGACCTCGGCGTGGGAGAGCGGCGTCGGGCTGATCCCGGCCGCGAGGTTGGTCACGAGCGACAACCCCAGCACCTCGAGCCCGCAGTGCCGGGCCGCGATGGCCTCGAGGGTGGTCGACATGCCGACGAGGCTCGCCCCGAGGACGCCCGCCATGCGCACCTCGGCCGGGGTCTCGTAGTGCGGGCCGGGGAACTGCGCGTAGACGCCCTCGTCGAGGGTCGGGTCGACGCGGCGCGCGAGCTCGCGCAGGCGCGGCGAGTAGACGTCGGTGAGGTCGACGAAGGTCGGGCCCTCCAGCGGGCTGCGCCCGGTGAGGTTGATGTGGTCGGCCAGCAGCACGGGCGTCCCCGCGGACCACGCGGGGTCGAGACCCCCGCAGCCGTTCGTGAGGATCACGGTCTCGGCGCCCGTCGCGGCAGCGGTGCGGACACCGTGCACGACCGCGCGCACGCCCTTGCCCTCGTACAGGTGCGTGCGGGACCCGAGGACGAGCGCGTGGCGCACCGACCCGTCGGCGCGCTCGACGCGGATCGAGCGCGTCACCGACAGGTGGCCCGCCACCGTCGGCGCCGAGAAGCCCGGGATCTCGTGCGTCGGCACCTCCGCGACGACGTCGCCGAGCAGCTCCGCGGCGCCGCCCCAGCCCGAACCGAGCACGAGCGCCATGTCGTGACCGTCGACGCCGGTGGCCTCCGCGATGTGGTCGGCGGCGGCACGGGCCACGAGGAACGGGTCGGTGCCGGGGTCGTCGAGCGTGGGTGTGCTCGCAGGCGTCGTCGTCATGCTCGCAAGGCTAGTCCGTCGCGCGGGCCGTGACCTGGCGAGCAGGGCCCGGCAGGCCGGTGTCGCGCGCCTCGCGGAGCCTCGCACGCCGTCAGGCCCCGACCCGACGGCCTGACAGAATGACCTCCGTGACGACCGAGAGCACTGACCCCCTGACCACCCGGACCGCGCCGCGGATCGTGATCGTCGGAGGTGGTCCCGGAGGTTACGAGGCGGCTCTCGTGGCCCGTCGGCTCGGCGGGGACGTCACCGTCGTGGAGCGTCAGGGTCTCGGCGGTGCCGCGGTCCTCACCGACGTCGTCCCCTCCAAGACCCTCATCGCCACCGCCGACTGGATGACGATCGCCGAACGCGCGGCCGACCTCGGCATCCGCCTCCCCGTCGACACCGCGAAGGCGCAGCACCCGGCGATGCGGCGGCACATCGTCGACCTCGAGGCCGTCAACACCCGCGTGATGGCGCTCGCCGCCGCGCAGTCGGCCGACATCCACGCGCGCCTCGAGCGCGAGGGAGTGCGCATCGTCGTCGGCGAGGGACGGCTCGACGGCCCGGAGCGCGTCGTCGTCGACGCCCCGGAGGGCGGGGCCGACCCGCTCGCGCTCGACGCCGACGTGATCCTCCTCGCGCTCGGCGCCACCCCGCGCGTGCTCCCGACGGCGCAGCCCGACGGCGAGCGCATCCTCACCTGGACCCAGCTCTACAGCCTCAGGGAGCTGCCGGAGCGCCTGATCGTCGTCGGGTCCGGCGTCACGGGGGCGGAGTTCGCGGGCGCCTACAACGCGCTGGGCTCGGACGTCGTGCTCGTGTCGAGCCGCGACCGCGTGCTGCCCGGCGAGGACGCCGACGCCGCCGAGCTGCTCGAGGGCGTGTTCCGCTCGCGCGGCATGACCGTCATGTCCCGCTCGCGCGCCGAGTCGGCCGAGCGGACCGAGGACGGCGTCCGCGTGACCCTGGCCGACGGCCGCGTCGTCGAGGGCTCGCACGTCCTCATCGCGGTCGGCGCCATCCCCTCGACGCACGGCATCGGGCTGGAGGAGGCCGGTGTCCGGCTCACGCCCAGCGGCCACGTCGAGGTCGACAAGGTGTCGCGCACGTCCGTGCGCGGCGTCTACGCGGCCGGCGACTGCACGGGCGTCCTGCCGCTCGCGTCCGTCGCGGCGATGCAGGGACGCGTCGCCATGTCGCACGCGCTGGGCGACGCCGTCGCGCCGATCAAGCTCCGCACCGTCGCCGCGAACATCTTCACCGCCCCCGAGATCGCGACCGTCGGGTACAGCGAGGAGCAGCTCAAGGCGCAGAACAGCAAGTACGTCACGACGACGCTCCCGCTCGCTCGCAACCCCCGCGCCAAGATGCTCGGCATGCGCGACGGCTTCGTCAAGCTCTTCGCGCACCCCGAGGCGAGCGTCGTGCTGGGCGGCGTCGTCGTCGCCCCGCGCGCGAGCGAGCTGATCTTCCCCATCACGCTCGCCGTCTCGCACCGCCTCACGGTCGACGACGTCGCCTCCGCCTTCACCGTCTACCCGTCGCTGTCCGGGTCCATCGCCGAGGTCGCGCGCATGCTGCACCACCGCGAGGACTGAGGCGCTGACGCGCGGGAGCACGGCGCCGTCAGGCAAGTGATGCGACGAGCCGTCGGGCGCTCGTGCCCGGCTCCTCCGCGCCGGTGACGAACGTCCGGTGCGCGAGTGCGCGGGTCCCGGGGTCGTCGAACCATTCGGCGAGGAAGTCGTGGCCTGCCGAGATCCAGTCCCTCCCCTTCGAGGCGATCGCCCGGGCGCGCAGCACGTCCAGCGCGCGGTCACGGTCCGTGGAGGGCAGGACGAGGACGACGTGGGGGACGGGCGCGAGTGCTGCGCGCACGCGGGCGAGGTTGGCCGGGTCCGTGAACGACGCGTGCCCGGCACCCAGGGCGAGGACCGTGCCCGGGTGCTCGCCGACCGCGCGCTCGACGGCGTGAGCCCGCGCGGGCTCCCACTCCCGCTCGGCCGCGACCCGGCCCACTGCGGCGATACGTCCGACGAGCCGGTCGACGCTCCACCCGACCTCCGGGTAGTAGTCGTCGGCGACGGCGTCGAGGTCCACGAATCGCGTCTCGAGCAGCTCCGCGGCGAGCTCACCCAACGTGGACTTGCCCACAGCCGCAGGGCCGAGCAGGACGAGGTCCGGGACCGCCGTCGGCCCGGTCTCCCGGCCGTCCACGTCAGAGCTGGCCGTCGACGCGCAGCGTCCCATCCGAGTACGCGAGATCGGTGACCTGGAGTCCGGGAAGCGTGCGCTCGACGGCGGCACCGAGCAGCGCCTGCACGTCGATCGCGACGCGCGCGTCGGGCAGGACGCGCACGGCCTCCGGCGGGAGGCCCTTGCTGCGGAGCGCGCCCTGCAGCGGCCCCTCGACGAACCCGAGGAGCTTGTGCGCGGGCAGCCCCGCGGCGTGGGCCTCGACCGCGAGGACGGCCGTCCCCGCGACGACCGACTCCACACGCAACGTCGCGCGCACGACCGGGACGAGCCGGGCCGCGAGCTTGAGGGCCGACGGCGGGTCGGGCACCTCGCGCAGGTCGACGACGACGCGCACGTCGTCGCCCTCCCCGGACACCGACCGCACGTACGGCGGCAGACCGCCCGTCGCGCGGGCGATCTCCACGGCCTCGGTCACGGTCAGCTCGATGCGCATCCGCCGACCCTAACCCGCCGAGAGAGAACCGTGGTCCGTCGAGGTAGAACCGTGGTCGCGCGAGATAGAACCCCGGTCGGCCGAGGTAGAGCCGTGGTTCGCCGAGGTAGAGCCGTGGTCTCTGGGGTCGACTGCGCA
>NZ_JBZGBY010000056.1:0-7431 GCF_059159975.1 Cellulosimicrobium sp. BMG9.22
AGACGCGGCGCCCCCACCCACCCCGACCACCCAAGGTGACCACGCGCCGTCCGACAAGAACCACGGCTCTACCTCGGCCGACCGGGGTTCTAGCTCGGCCGACCGGGGTGCTACTTCGTCGACTTGGCGGCGGGCTTCTTCGCTGGGGTCTTCTTCGCCGCCGGCTTGCGGGCCGTCGTGCGCTTCTTGGCCGGACCCTGGGCGCGCTTCTCGGCGAGCAGCTCGATCGCCTGCTCCGGCGTGATCGACTCGGGGGTCACGTCGCGCGGGAGCGTCCGGTTCGTCTCGCCGTCGGTGACGTAGGCACCGAACCTGCCGTCCTTGACGACGATGGGCTTGCCGCTGTTCGGGTCGTCGCCGAGCTCGCGCAGCGGCGGAGCGGCGGTGGCCCCGCGCCCGCGCTTCGGCTGCTTGTACAGCTCGAGCGCCTCCTCGAGCGTGACGGTGAACATCGCCTCCTCGCTCGGGAGGGTCCGCGAGTCGGTGCCCTTCTTGAGGTACGGGCCGTAACGACCGTTCTGCGCGGTGATCTCGGTCCCACTCTCAGGGTCGACACCGACGACGCGCGGCAGCGAGAGCAGACGCAGCGCGTCGTCGAGCGTGATCGTGTCGAGCGCCTGGGTCTTGAGCAGCGACGCCGTGCGCGGCTTGGGCTGGGCGGCCTTCGCCCGCTTCTGGGCCGCGGCCGACAGGCTCGTGTCGATCGGCGGGAGGTCGAGCACCTCGGTGACGTACGGGCCGTACCGGCCGGCCTTCGCGATGACCTCGTTGCCCGAGACCGGGTCGGTGCCGAGCACCTTGCCGTCGTCGGCCCCCGCGGCGAGCAGCTCGCGCGCCTTGGCGACGGTCAGCTCGTCGGGGGCGACGTCGTCGGGCACGGAGGCGCGCGGCGGGTTCTCCCCCTCCTTCACGGGCGTGGAGAGGTCCTCGACGTACGGCCCGTACTTGCCGACCCGCAGCTGGATGCCCTCGCCGATCGGCACCGAGTTGATCCCGCGCGCGTCGATGTCGCCGAGGTTGGCGACGAGGTCGCGCAGGCCCTCGCCCTCGGGCCGGCCGGTGCCGTCGCCGAAGTAGAAGCGCGAGAGCCACGCGACGCGGTCGCGCTGCCCGGCCGCGATCTGGTCGAGGTCCTGCTCCATCTCGGCCGTGAACCGGTAGTCCACGAGCCGTTCGAAGTGCTCCTCGAGGAGCCGCACGACGGCGAACGCGAGCCAGCTCGGCACGAGCGCCTGCCCGCGCGAGAGCACGTAGCCGCGGTCCTGGACGGTCGAGATCGTCGACGCGTAGGTGGACGGACGGCCGATGCCGAGCTCCTCGAGCGCCTTGACGAGGCTCGCCTCGGTGTAGCGCGGGGGCGCGGAGGTGCTGTGCCCGTCGGCGGTGAGCTCGTCGGCGCGCAGGGAGTCGCCCTCGGCCATCTGCGGCAGCCGTGCCTCGTCGTCGCCCTTCGCGCTCGCGACGGGGGCGTCCTCGGCGTAGCGGTCGACGTCCGAGCTCTCCTCGTACGCCGCGAGGAACCCGCGGAAGGTGATGACCGTGCCGGACGCGGCGAACACCGCGTCGCTGCCCGCGAGCGCGGCGGGCACGTCAGCCCCGGCGGCGAGCGGCGCGCCGAGCCGCACGGACGCCGTCGAGCCCTTGGCGTCGGCCATCTGCGACGCGACCGTGCGCTTCCACACGAGCTCGTACAGCTTGAACTGGTCGTCGCTCAGCTCGCGCTTGACCTGCGCGGGCGTGCGGAACGAGTCGCCCGCGGGGCGGATCGCCTCGTGCGCCTCCTGGGCGCCCTGGTTCTTCGACGTGTAGACGCGCGGCTTCTCGGGCACGAACTCGGGGCCGTAGAGCTCGGAGGCCTGGCGACGCGCGGCGGTCGTCGCCTCGGCCGAGAGCGACGGTGAGTCCGTACGCATGTACGTGATGTAGCCGTTCTCGTACAGCGACTGCGCCGTGCGCATCGCCTGCCGCGACGACATACGGAGCTTGCGGCTCGCCTCCTGCTGGAGGGTCGACGTCGTGAACGGTGCGGCGGGGCGACGCGTGTACGGCTTGGTCTCGAGCGACCGCACCGTGAACGCGGCGTCCGCGAGGCCCGTGACGACGGCGCGCGCCGTCGCCTCGTCGAGGTGCGCGACGCCGTCGCGCGCCGCTGCCGCCTTGAGCTGCCCGCGGTCGTCGAAGTCGCGGCCCGACGCCACGCGCGTCCCGCCCACCTGGACGAGGCGAGCGCCGAACGCCTTCCCGGCGTCGGGCGCGGCGTCGTCGGCGTGCTCGAACGTCCCCGTGACGTCCCAGTACTCGGCGGCGACGAACGCCATGCGCTCGCGCTCGCGCTCGACGACGAGCCGGGTCGCGACCGACTGGACACGGCCCGCGGACAGGCCGGACGCGATCTTGCGCCACAGGACGGGCGAGACCTCGTAGCCGTAGAGGCGGTCGAGGATGCGCCGCGTCTCCTGGGCGTCGACGAGGTGCTCGTCGAGGTCACGCGTGTTCTCCAGGGCCCGCTGGATGGCCTCGCGCGTGATCTCGTGGAACACCATGCGCTTGACCGGGACCTTGGGCTTGAGCGCCTCGAGGAGGTGCCACGCGATGGCCTCGCCCTCGCGGTCCTCGTCCGTCGCGAGATAGAGCTCGTCGGCCTCCTTGAGCGCACGCTTGAGCTCGGCGACCTTCTTCTTCTTGTCCGCGTAGACCTCGTAGTAGGGGTCGAAGCCGTTGTCGACGTCGACCGCGAACTTCCCGTACGGGCCCTTCTTCATGTCGGCGGGCAGCTCCGACGGCTGGGGCAGGTCGCGGATGTGCCCGACGCTCGCCTCGACCTCGTAGTCGTCGCCGAGGTAGCCCTGGATCTTGCGAGCCTTGGCGGGCGACTCGACGATCACGAGCTTGCGTGGCATCCGATCCTGCTTTCGTCCGTGCGTGCGTGTTCTCCGGCGTGGCAGCCTATGACGTTACGCCCATCGCGCCAGCGGCACCCTATCCTCGAACGGCGCGCGGGTCGGGGCGAGCGGTGGACTGGCGCACGAGGAGCAGGATCGCGAACGCCGCGGCGGTGACCGCGACGACGCCGGCGACCCCGCCGAGGTACGCCGTGATCTCCTGCGCGCTCGTCGTGTCCCAGGTTGCCGGCGTCGCGCGTAGCGACCACAGCGCCGCCATGCCGGCCGCCCCCGCGCCGACGAGCAGGAGGACGGCGGTCACGACGGACCCCGGGGACGCCCCTGCGCCCGGGTCGAGGGCCGAGCGAGGTGTGAAGGCGCACACGAGCGCGCCCCACGCGAGGACCACGAGCACCGCGGCCACGACGTCGCTCGGCCGGTGCCACTGCCCGACGAGTGTCGAGACGCCGGTCGCGGCCGTGTACGCGCCGCCGAGGACGGCCACGAGCGGCCGTGCCGCGCGCGGCACGACGAGCAGGAGTGCGGCTGCGACGGATCCCGCGACGGTGGTGTGACCGCTCGGGAGGGAGTTGTCGGCCGTCCAGCCGCCGATGAGGTTCTCGCGGCCGAGGAACGAGTGCTTGACGAGCTGGGTCGTGACGTTCGCCCCGACGACGAGGAAGGCGACCTGCACCGCGAGCCCCCAGCGGCGACGCAGCAGCGCGATGCCCATCGCCGCCCCGAGCCCGCCCACGACGAACGCGACGGACACCGTGTCCAGCACGGGCTCGGCGACCGCCCACAGCGCGCCCTGCCCGGCGTCGGCGCCGTCGAACGCGGCGCGCTCGAGCATCTGCCCCGCATACGTGTCGACGAAGAAGCGCCAGACGGCCCACGCCACCGCGACGGCGAGGATCGCCACGACGGCGGCCGCGACGCGCGCCGCGACGGTCGGCCCCTGCGCGGGTGCGGCCGGGCGGGACCCCCCGGCAGCCGGGCCCGGCACGGGGCCGTGAGTCGGTCCCGTGGGACCGACGCCGGGCGGTGGGGCGAAGTACGACGGCGGAGCGGTCGCCGGCGTCACCGGCAGCGGCCGCGTGCCCGACGCGCCGCTGGTCGGCAGCGGCGTCGTCGGGGCGTGGTCGGAGAGCATCCCCCCACGGTAGATGACCCGTGTGTGGGTTCCGGGAAGAGCGCTTGAAGAGGCGGCTACTCCTGCGGGCTCGGCGTCAGTCGCGTGAGGATGAGGGACGCGGCCGGACTTGTCGGCTGCGGCGAGGCGTAGGGGTCGGCGTCCGACGGGAACCCGGTGTACGCGCGGGTCGAGTACTGGGCGGCGTTCGGGCGCCCGAGCAGGGGGATCGCGGGGACCTGCTCGACGTAGACCCGCTGGATCGTCGCGAGGGCCTCCGCACCCCCCGCCTCGTCGGTCGACGACGCGTAGGCGACGAAAGCGGCATCGGCCTCGGCGTCCTGGAAGCGCCCGTAGTTCCAGTCCGCCGTCGTCCCGATCGGGCGCACGTGGGCGCCGTTCATCTGGCTCGAGTACGTGTCCCAGGGGGTCGCGCCACCCTCGGTCCAGTGCATCGACGCCTGGAACGCCCCGGCCCCGATGTTCTCGAACCACGCAGCCTCGTCCTGCCCCTCGACCGTCGCGACGATCCCCAGCTTCGCCACCGCCTCCTTGACGAGCTCGAGCTCCCACATGTAGTCGGTCCATCCCACGGGGTTCGTCAGCGTGAACGTCACGGGCACGCCCTCCTGGTCGTGCAGGACGCCGTCGACCAGCACGTAGCCGGCGTCCGCGAGGATCGCGGCAGCCGCCGCGACGTCGACCGTGAACTCCTGGTCGGCGTACTCGGGGGAGATGAAGGCGTCGGCGGCCGGCTGCGGCAGACCCGTGACGTTGCGCAGGGGCCGCCACACACCCGACGTCGCGAGGAGCGACATGTCCTTGCGGTCGAGCACCGTGCTGACCGCTCGGCGCACGGCGACGTCGTCGAACGGCGGCACCTGCGTGTTGAGGAAGAGCGCGTCGATACCGAGACCCGTCGGGGCGAACTGGTGGTGGTGCTCGGGATCGGCCGCGAGGTAGACCTTGTCGTACGAGGCGATGTAGGCCCAGCCCCACTGGACGTCACCGTTCACGTACGCGGTCGTGAGAGCCTCGTTGCCCGCGTACGGCTCGTACCGGAGCGTAGGGACGGCGAGCTCGCCGCCCCAGTAGTCGTCCCGGGCAGAGAGCGTCGCGCCCTCGAGCGAGAAGTCGTCGAGGACGTACGGCCCGGTCCCCACCGGCGCGAGGTTCGGGTCCGCCTGGACCGCCCCCGGGGCGAGCTCGCCCCACACGTGCTCGGGGACGACGAAGGTGTTCAGCGGCTTCGTGCGGTTGATGTACTGGCTCGTCGCGAAGGTCACCACGACGTCCGCGCCCTCGACCCGCACGTCCTCGTACGGCAGGAGCCCGGGATTCAGCGTGGGCTCGTCCCTGCGCAGCTCGAACGTGAAGGCCACGTCCTCCGCCGAGAACGGCTCGCCGTCCGACCACAGCACATCCTCACGTGGC
Organism: Cellulosimicrobium sp. BMG9.22; assembly: GCF_059159975.1. Lineage (NCBI taxonomy): Bacteria > Bacillati > Actinomycetota > Actinomycetes > Micrococcales > Promicromonosporaceae > Cellulosimicrobium > Cellulosimicrobium sp. BMG9.22. The sequence goes on from NZ_JBZGBY010000056.1 coordinate 5,449, forward strand.
GTCACCCGGAGCTCGGTGTACGTCGCGTCCCAGGACCATGCGCTCGCGAGCCACGGCATGGGCTCCTCGGCAGGTTCGACGACGTTCACCTGCGCGAGCGGCTCGTAGATCACGTTCGCGTAGCCGAGCTTCTGCGCCGCCGAGCCGCTGTCGAAGGGGTTGTGGTTCTCCTCCTCGACCGTGTTGGGCATGCCCACGGTGAGGACCGGCGACACGTCGGCCACCGGCTCGTCCGCCCCGCCGCCCGCGGCGCAGGACGTCGCGAGCTGCACGACGGCAAGTGCAGCCACCAGGCCGACCGTGGCGCGGCGGCGGGTGTGAGATCTCACGAGGTTCTCCCAGACAGTCCGTGATCCTTGGCGACACGACGCCTCGGCCTCGTCGACGCCATTCCGAGCACGATTCAATCACACATTACTTACTAGTCAGTAAGAGCAATCGGGTCCCAGTAAGGTGACGTCATGACCGACGTCTCCTCCGAGCGGCACACCGCCGAGAGCGCCTCGCCCGCACGGACACCGAGCCCTCCTCGTCGCCCCCGCCGCACGCGCCCGGCGACGCTCGAGCGCCGCGAGGAGATCCTGCGCGCCGCCATGCGCGTCTTCGGCTCGAGGGGCTATCACCAGGGCTCGCTCGCCGAGGTCGCCGAGCAGGTCGGCATCACGCACGCGGGAGTGCTGCACCACTTCGGGTCGAAGGACCGGCTCCTCACGGAGGTCCTCGAGTTCCGCGACCGCGTCGACGTCGAGCACCTCGAGGGCCAGCACATCCCCGGCGGGCTCGACCTCTTCCGCCACCTCGTCAAGACAGCCGCGATCAACGCCGAGCGCCCCGGCATCGTCCAGGCGTACACCGTGCTCACGGGCGAGGCCGTCACCGACGGCCACCCCGCGAGCTCCTGGGTCACCGAGCGCTTCACCGGCCTGCGCGCCGACATCGCCGGCGCGCTGCGCGAGGTGGTCGAGGAGCGTCGCGCGGCCGGCGACACGGAGACGGACTACGACCTCACCGACGCCGCACTCGACCTCGCCGCCTCGACGATCATCGGCGCGATGGACGGGCTGCAGACCCAGTGGCTCCTCGACCCCGACGCCGTCGACCTGGCCGGGGCCACAGCGTTCGTCATCGAGGCGATCCTCGCCTCCACCCTCGCCGGCGCCCGGCGCCCGCGCCCTCTCGCCTGACACGACCGCCGTCGGCCGTCGCCGGTCCGTGGTGGGCTCGGCGTGCGGGGCGGCGTCTGTGCCCGAGCTCGGCTGGGCGTCCTGTGGTCGGGTCCGCGTGCGGGGCGACGCCGTTCTCGGGCCGGGTCGGGCGTCCTTGTGGCCGGGTCCGCGTGCGGGGCGACGCCGTTCTCGGGCTGGGTCGGGCGTCCTGTGGTCGGGTCCGCGTGCGGGGCGACGTCGGTGCTCGGGCTGTCCGCGCCGTCGCCATGGCCTGTCGGGCGTGGGTCTTGGGAGCGCGGCCTTGACGCCCTTCACATCCGACGCCGCCCCACCCGCTCAGCCCATCACCTCACTCCGGGCAGCGGCCGGGTCCGCCGAAGGAGAACCCTGGTCTGCCGACGACGGCGGTGGGTCGGGAGCTGACCAAGTGTCACGCCGTCGCGTTGTCGAGAAGTGAGAAACGGCCCCGGAATCGCGCGATTCTGGGGCAGTTTCTCACTTCTCGACGACGCCGAGCCCAGTGGCCCGCGCGGGGGCGAGCCCGGTGGCCCGCGCGGGGGCGAGTCGACCGACCCGCCCGGCCCCAGTACCCGCTGGGCCTTCCGCCGAGGGGGAGCCGCCGGACCGGCTGGGCACAGCACCCGGGCGGTCACCCAGGGTGAGCAAGGACCAGGGCGAGACGACGCCGGTCGGGGTGGGTGGGGGCGCCGCGTCGTGGTCGGGCCTGGCGGGAGCCGCGAGGAACGAGCGGCGGATGGTCGACGCGGCGCCCCCACCCACCCCGACCACCCAACCCCGCCACGCGCCGTCCGACACG
>NZ_JBZGBY010000057.1:0-6763 GCF_059159975.1 Cellulosimicrobium sp. BMG9.22
GTGGTTCCTGTGGTCGACGGCGCGTGGCTGGCTTGGGTGGTCGGGGTGGGTGGGGGCGCCGCGTCTACCATCCGCCGGGCCCGACCACGACGCGGCGCCCCCACCCACCCCGCCCTGCGTCGTCTCGCCCTGGTCTTGGCTCACCCAGGCGGGCCGCGGTGCTCGCCGAGCATGTCGTTGCGGCTCGTCCTCGTCGTCTGACGGGCGATGACCGCATGTTCGACCGGTCAGGACCGTCATGGTCGGCACGAGCGCTGCACTACCCGGTGCCAGGCCGACGCGCATGACCAGGGACCGCCGTCGGCCGACCACAGCTATACCTCGGCGGACCACGGCTCTACCTGGGCGGACCACAGCTCTACCTCGGCGAGCGTTCAGCCCGTCGTGACGACCGCCGTCGTGCCGCCTAGACCGACGCCGACGCCGACGGCGAGGTGACGGACGAGCGGGGCAGGGGGTGGGATGTGCCGGGTCGTGGTGGGTCTGGCGGGAGCCGCGAGGAACGAGCGGCGGATGGTAGACCCGGCACGTCCCGCCCCCTGCCCCGCGGACCCGACCACAGCCCGAGAAGTGTCAGCGGCGCTTGATGAGCGACACGTCGCGGACGGCGCCGCGGTCGGCCGACGTCGCCATGGCGGCGTACGCCTGGAGCGCCGGGGAGACGTACCGGTCGCGGTCGACCGGCTGCCACGGGTTCTCGCGCGCCTCCATCTTGGCGCGACGCTCGGCGAGCACGTCGTCCGGGACGTTGAGGCGGATGAGGCGCGTGTCGACGTCGATCTCGATCTCGTCGCCGTCCTCGACGAGGCCGATGGCGCCGCCCGCGGCGGCCTCGGGCGAGACGTGGCCGACGGAGATGCCGGACGACCCTCCGGAGAACCGGCCGTCGGTGATGAGCGCGCACACCTTGCCGAGCCCGCGGCCCTTGATGAACGACGTCGGGTAGAGCATCTCCTGCATGCCCGGCCCGCCCGCGGGGCCCTCGTAGCGCACGACGACGACGTGGCCGGGCTGGACCTGCTTGGTGAGGATCTTCTCGACGGCCTCGTCCTGCGACTCGCAGACGAGCGCCGTGCCGACGAAGTGGAAGACGTCCGGGTCGACGCCCGCGGTCTTGAACACCGCGCCGTCCTCGGCGAGGTTGCCGCGCAGCACGGCGAGGCCGCCCTCGATGGTGTAGGCGTGCTCGATGTCGTGGATGCAGCCGTTCTCGGCGTCCGTGTCGAGCGACTCCCAGCGGTTGGACGTGGAGAACGCCTGCGTGGTCCGCACGCCGCCGGGCGCCGCATGGAACAGCTCGACCGCACGGTCGGCGGCCTTGCCGCCGCGGATGTCCCAGTCGTCGAGCCACGCGCGGAGCGTGGGCGTGTGGACGGACGTCACGTCGTGGTCGAGCAACCCCCCACGGTCCAGCTCACCGAGCAGCGCGGGGATGCCGCCCGCGCGGTGCACGTCCTCCATGTGGAAGCTGGGGTGGTTCGGCGCAACCTTCGAGAGGCAGGGCACGCGGCGGCTGATCCGCTCGATGTCGGTGAGGTCGAAGTCGATCTCGCCCTCCTGCGCGGCGGCGAGGATGTGCAGCACGGTGTTGGTCGAGCCGCCCATCGCGACGTCGAGCGCCATCGCGTTCGCGAACGCGGCCTTGGTCGCGATGGAACGCGGCGCCACCGAGTCGTCCTCGTCCTCGTAGTAGCGGCGCGCGAGGTCGACGATCGTGCGACCTGCCTCGAGGAACAGCTCCTTGCGCGCGGCGTGCGTCGCGAGCGTCGAGCCGTTGCCGGGGAGCGAGAGCCCGAGCGCCTCGGTGAGGCAGTTCATCGAGTTGGCCGTGAACATGCCGGAGCACGACCCGCACGTGGGGCACGCGTTCTCCTCGACGGCGTTGAGCGCCTCGTCGGACACGTTGTCGTCGGCCGAGTAGTTGATCGCGTTGATGAGGTTGAGGGGCGTCTTGGCGACGCCGTCGGCGACGATCGCCTTGCCGGCCTCCATCGGGCCACCGGACACGAAGATCACCGGGATGTTGAGCCGCAGCGCCGCGTTGAGCATGCCTGGCGTGATCTTGTCGCAGTTGGAGATGCACACGAGCGCGTCGGCGCAGTGCGCGTTGACCATGTACTCGACCGAGTCGGCGATGAGGTCGCGGCTCGGGAGCGAGTAGAGCATGCCGGCGTGGCCCATCGCGATGCCGTCGTCGACGGCGATCGTGTTGAACTCCTTGGAGACGCCACCGGCCTCGCGGATCGCCGACGCGACGAGGTCGCCCATGTCCTTGAGGTGGACGTGTCCGGGGACGAACTGCGTGTACGAGTTCGCGATCGCGATGATCGGCTTGCCGAAGTCTTCCGCGCCCATGCCGGTCGCGCGCCAGAGGGCGCGGGCGCCGGCCATGTTGCGGCCGTGGGTGGACGTCCGAGAGCGCAGGGGGCGGCTCATGTCGGGTCAGCTCCTTCGACGGGGTCCTGCGACCGATCCACCGGCCGCCGGGTCACATTACGCCCGTGACGGACTTCGCAAGGGGGGCGTCCGACTCGTGGTCGTCGGACTACGTACGCCCTGGCTCCGCTGAAACCATGACGGGACAGGAGAGTCGGTCGATGACGCCGCGACCCGGTCACGCGCCGGCCGTGTGCGCGTCCTCGAGCTCGTCGGCGTGGCGGATGTGCCGAGTGACCCACGGCGCGAGCGCGAACAGCGCGAGGGCGAAGACGAGCGCGACCGCGCCGATCCCGCCGAAGTACGCGGTGTCCGAGGCGCCCTCGGTCGCCTGGATGATCTGCGCCGTGATGGCCTGTCCCGCCGCGGGTGCGAGGAACCACAGCGCCATGGCCTGGGAGCGGAACGCACGCGGCGCGAGGAGCGTCGTCGCGGCGAGCCCGACGGGCGACAGGCACAGCTCGCCGAGGGTCTGCACGACGTAGACCGCGACGAGCACCCACGCGGGCGCACGCTCGTCGCCGACGACGGCCGACGCCAGCGAGAGGCCGAGGAACGACACCGCGGCGAGCGTGAGCCCGATCGCGAACTTGTTGGCCGTCGCCGGTCGATCGCCCGTCTTGATCCAGATCCACGCGAACACCGGTGCGAGAAGGATGATGGACAGCGGGTTCACCGACTGGAAGAACGCCGGGCTGATCTCGACACCGAAGATGTCGAGCTGCGTGCGGTCGCGCGCGAACGCGGACAGGGTCGTGGCGGCCTGCTCGAAGATCATCCAGAACAGCATCGCGGCGACGAACAGCGGGATGTACGCGATGATCCGGGGCCGCTCGGCGTCGGTGACCTTGGGCGAGCGGTACATGACGACGAAGTACACGACGGGAGCGAGGAACGCCAAGTAGGACAACGTGTCGATGAACGTGTCGATGCCGAAGCCGCCTGCAACGAGCACCGCGACGAGCCCGACGACGACGACCCCGCCCGCGATGATCATGAAGAGGCGCGCGATCGCGGGCCGCTCCGCGGGGCGGATCGGGTTCGGCACGTGCGCGCCTGCCACACCGAGGTAGCGGCGCCCGGCGACGAAGAACACGAGGGCGACCGCCATGCCGACCGCGGCCACCAGGAAGCCTGCGTGATATCCGAACGCCCGCTGTACCGCGCCGACGATCAGCGGCGAGAAGAACGACCCGATGTTGATGCCCATGTAGAAGATCGAGAAGGCCGAGTCGCGACGCGGGTCGTCGCGCGCGTAGAGCTCCCCGACCATCGACGACACGTTGGGCTTGAGCAGGCCGGTGCCGATCGCGACGAGCGCGATGCCGGACATGGAGAAGCCCACGCCCGGCACGGCGAGGCTGACATGACCGGCTGCGATGACCACGCCGCCGTACAGCACGGAACGCCGCGACCCGATGACCCGGTCGGCGAGCCAGCCGCCCACGACCGAGAGCAGGTAGACGCCGGTGCCGTAGATCGACACCAGCGCGGCGCCCGTCGTGTCGTCGATCGCGAGGCCGCCGTTGGCGACCGAGTCCGTCAGGTAGAACAGGAGGATCGCGCGCATGCCGTAGTAGCTGAACCGCTCCCACAGCTCGGTCGTGAAGAGCGTCATGAGCCCGCGCGGGTGTCCGAAGAAAGCTCGCTCACCTGCGATGTCGCCGGCCGCGCGCACGCCGCCGTCTCCCGCGCCGTTCCCGGCAGCACCGGGCCCGCCCGGTCCTGCCGCGACACCTGCGGACGTCGTCGCGATCTCCTGGGGCGGCGCACCGGCATCCGGCTCGGTGACCGCTTCGCGTTCGAGGTGCCGGCGGCGGTCGTCGCCGTTCCCCTGAGGGTGTTCGGGACCGTTCCGGTCGCCCTCGTCGTCACCGTCCATGCTTGCGATGCTCCCACCGGCGAGCGCGCCGGGCGACCGTTAGCGTGGCCGGGTGCCGACGATCTGGTGGTGCCGGCGCGACCTGCGCCTCGCCGACAACCCGGCGCTCGTCGCGGCGGTGGATGCAGCGCGAGAGGCGGGCGACGACGTCGTCGCGCTCTACGTGCTCGACCCGCGCCTCTGGGACGCCGCGGGCGCGCCGCGCCGGTCGTACCTCGCGCGCAGCCTCGCCGCTCTCGACGCGTCGACCGGCGGGCAGCTGGTCGTGCGGCACGGTGACCCGCGCGCCGTCGTGCCGGCCGTCGCGCGCGAGGTGCGTGCCCGGGAGGTGCACGTCGCCGCGTCGTACGAGCCGTACGGCGTCTCGCGCGACGCCGCGGTGGAGTCCACCCTGCCCGACGGCGGCGCGCACCTCGTCCGCACCGGCTCGCCCTACGCCGTGGCGCCGGGGCTCGTCCTGACGCGCGGCGCCACGCCGTTCCAGGTCTTCACGCCGTTCCGCGACGCGTGGGTCGAGCACGGCTGGCGCGACCCGGCGCCGCGGCCGCGGGACGTCCCCTGGGCGCACCTCCGGTCCGACGGCGTGCCGGACGACCCCGGGACGGACGCCCGGCTGCCCGCGGCGGGCGAGGCGGCGGCGCGGCGCCGGTGGCGGGAGTTCGTCGCCGACCACCTCGCGGGCTACGCGAGCGAGCGCGACCGCCCGGACCGGCCTGCGACGTCGGGCATGTCGATCCCGCTCAAGTGGGGCGAGCTGCACCCGCGCACCCTGCTGGCGGACCTGCGCGCGGCGCTCCACGACGGCGTGCCGTCCGACGACGTGCTCGCCTACCGGTCCGAGCTCGCCTGGCGCGAGTTCCACGCGGACGTGCTGTTCCACCACCCGGCCGCGGCCCGGCGGTCGTTGCGCGAGGTCGTGCCCGACGACGCGTGGGCGACCGGCGCGGACGAGGACCTGCTCCTCACGGCCTGGGCGGAGGGCCGCACTGGCTACCCGCTGGTCGACGCGGGGATGCGCCAGCTCCTCGGCGAGGGCTGGATGCACAACCGGGTGCGGATGGTCGTCGCGTCGTTCCTCGTCAAGGACCTGCACGTGCGCTGGCAGCGCGGCGCGGCCCACTTCATGGCGCACCTCGCGGACGGCGACCTGTCGCAGAACCAGCTCAACTGGCAGTGGGTCGCGGGGACCGGACGCGATGCCGCGCCCTACTTCCGGGTCTTCAACCCGGTCACCCAGGGCAAGAAGTTCGACCCGGTCGGCGATTACGTGCGGCGCTGGGTGCCCGAGCTTCGGGATGTCGAAGGGCCCGCGGTGCACGAGCCGTGGCGTCTACGCGAGCTGCCGAGGGGCTACCCGGAGCGGGTGGTCGACCACGCCGAGGAACGTCGGGTCGCGCTCGACGACTTCGAGCGCGGTCGCCGGTCCTGAGAAATTTCTTCAACCAAAGGGTTGACTAGCAGCACGGCCCGGCGTAGCGTCATCATCAACCAAACAGTTGAGAAGCGAGCGGACCTCTCCCGCTCCGACGAGGAGGTCCCGTGACGGCAGACCCGCTCTCCCGCGTGCTCTCGGCGCTCGCCGACCCCACGCGTCGCGACATGGTGGCCCGGCTCGCGTCGGGCGACGCCACCGTCGGCGAGCTGGCGCAGCCGTACGACATGTCCGTCCAGGCGGTGTCCAAGCACCTGCGGGTGCTCGAGGACTCCGGCCTGGTGACACGCACGACGGACGCCCGCCGCGCCCCCGTGCACCTCGAGACGGAGGTCTTCGACCTCATGACCCAGTGGATCGAGCGCTACCGACGCCAGGCCGAGGACCGCTACCGCCGCCTCGACGACGTCCTGCGCGACCTGCCCGACCTCGCCCCACCTGCGGGCGGGACCGCGAACGAACCCATGACAGGAGAAGCACCATGACCGCCACCGGCACCCACGAGACCGAGATCGTCGTCCCGAAGGACCTCCCCATGGTCCGCATCGTGCGGGAGTTCGACGCGCCCGCGGCCAAGGTCTTCCAGGCCCACCTCGACCCCGAGGTGTTCAAGCGCTGGAACGGACCCCGCTACCTCACGCAGCGCAACGAGGAGTGGGACGTGCGCACCGGCGGGTCGTACCGCTACGTGCAGGTCGACCCCGACGGCAACGAGTACGCGTTCTTCGGCAGCGTGCACGAGGTGCGGCCCAACGAGCTCATCGTCCAGACGTTCACGTACGAGGGCTTCCCCGACGGCGTCTCCCTCGACCGCCTCCAGTTCGAGGACCTCCCCGACGGCCGCTCGCGTCTCACCGCGACGTCGCTCGTCGACTCGTTCGAGGGCCGCGACAGCTTCGTCGCGAGCGGCATGGAGGTCGGCATCCGCGAGGGCTACGAACAGCTCGACGAGATCCTCGCCGCGTCCTGACTCCACCCGCACCCCGCCGAGGTAGAACCCTGGTCATGACCAG
>NZ_JBZGBY010000058.1:0-6670 GCF_059159975.1 Cellulosimicrobium sp. BMG9.22
CCGCGCCGCCCGAACCACGCCGCACCGCGACCGTCAACGGGACCGGACGGTCACTCCCACTCGATCGTGCCCGGCGGCTTGCTCGTCACGTCGAGCACGACCCGGTTGACGTCGGCCACCTCGTTGGTGATGCGCGTGGAGATGACGGACAGCACGTCGTAGGGCAGGCGGGTCCAGTCGGCGGTCATGGCGTCCTCGGACGACACGGGCCGCAGCACGATGGGGTGCCCGTAGGTGCGGCCGTCGCCCTGGACGCCGACGGAACGTACGTCGGCGAGCAGCACGACGGGGCACTGCCAGATCTCGCGGTCGAGGCCGGCCCTGGTGAGCTCCTCGCGCGCGATGGCGTCGGCGGCGCGCAGCGTCTCGAGCCGGTCGCCGGTGACCTCGCCGACGATGCGGATGCCGAGCCCGGGGCCGGGGAACGGCTGGCGCCAGACGATCTCCTCGGGGACGCCGAGCTCGAGCCCGACGGCGCGGACCTCGTCCTTGAACAGCGTGCGCAGGGGCTCGACGAGCGAGAACTGCAGGTCGTCGGGGAGCCCGCCGACGTTGTGGTGCGACTTGATGTTGGCCGCGCCCTCGCCGCCGCCGGACTCGACGACGTCGGGGTAGAGCGTGCCCTGGACGAGGAACTTGACCTCTTCGCCGTGCTCGCCCGCCTCGGCGACGATGTCGCGTGCGGCGTCCTCGAACACGCGGATGAACTCGCGGCCGATGATCTTGCGCTTCGTCTCGGGGTCGCTGTGCCCCGCGAGGGCGGTGAGGAACCGCTGGCGCTCGTCGCGCACGACGAGGCGCACGCCGGTGGCGGCGACGAAGTCGCGCTCGACCTGCTCGGCCTCGCCCGCGCGAAGGAGCCCGTGGTCGACGAACACGCAGGTGAGCTGGTCGCCGACGGCCTTCTGCACGAGCGCCGCGGCGACGGACGAGTCGACGCCGCCGGACAGCCCGCAGATGACGCGCGCGTCGCCGACCTGAGCGCGGATCGCCGCGACCTGGTCGGCGATGACGTTGCCGGGCGTCCAGTCGGGGGCCAGCCCGGCGCCGTCGTACAGGAAGTGCTCCAGCACGGTCTGGCCGTGCGCGGAGTGCTTGACCTCGGGGTGCCACTGCACGCCGAACAGGCGGCGCGCGCGGTCCTCGAACGCCGCGACCGGGGAGCCCGACGACGTCGCGAGGACCTCGAAGCCCTCGGGTGCGCGGTGCACCGCGTCGCCGTGGCTCATCCACGTGGTCTGGTTCTCGGGCGTCTCCGCGAGAAGGACCCCGGCCGAGCACACCTCGACCTCGGTGCCGCCGTACTCGCGCAGCCCGGTCTGGGCGACCTCGCCGCCGAGCGCCTTGGCCATCGCCTGGAAGCCGTAGCAGATGCCCATGACCGGAACGCCGGCCTCGAAGAGCGCCGGGTCCACGAAGGGGGCTCCGGTCGCGTACACGGACGACGGCCCGCCGGACAGGATGATGGCGGCCGGGTCCTTCGCGAGCATCTGCTCGACCGTGAAGGTGTGCGGCACGATCTCGGAGTACACCTTCGCCTCGCGCACGCGGCGCGCGATGAGCTGCGCGTACTGCGCGCCGAAGTCGACGACGAGCACGGGCCGAGGCGTGGGGACGGTCGTGGCGGGCGCGGGCGACGCGGCGGCGTCTGGAGCGGAGGTCACCCACCGATTCTAGGTGCCCGCGGGGCGCGCTCCGTCAGCCGTCCTCGAACGACAGCTCGACGCGACGGTTCTGCGCCCGGCCGGCCGGGTTGTCGTTCCCGCCGATGGTGTTCTCCGCGACCGGCATCCTGCTGCCGTGGCCCTCGACCGTCAGGGTCAGGTCCGGTCGCTCGGCGCGCAGCACCGTCGCGACGGACTCTGCCCGCGCGGCGGACAGCTCGTCGTTGCGCTCGTCGGTCCCCATCGAGTCGGTGTGCCCGTCGACGGCGACCGCGCTGCCCTGCGGGATCTGGTCGAGGAGCTGCGCGAGGGCGGCCGCGGCCTCTGGCGAGAGCTCGGACCGGTCGAACGCGAAGAGCAGGTCGGCCGTGAGCACGACCACCGTCTCCCCGTCGTCCTCGCGCGTCGTCTCGAGGCCCGTCGTCGCGTCGTCGACGTCGAGCGGGAACGTCGAGTCGTCGACGCTCAGCGGGTGGACCGCGTCCTCGCGCATGGCGTCGGTGACCGCCTCCGCGAGGATCGCGTCGCGCTCGTCCGCGAGCTGCTGCTCGACCTCCGCGACGAGCTCGTCGTGGCGGGCGGAGGCGTCGTCCGACGCGGCGGGTGCCGCGGTCGCCGGCGAGGCGACCGCGACGGCCGGCCCGGCCACGAGCGCACCGGCCGCGAGGACGGCGCCGACGACGCGACGCACCGGGCTACGGTTCGACGTCACTCGACACCGTCGAGGTACGAGATCTCCGCGGCCGTGAAGGCGGGCAGCCCCTGGCCAGGCAGGACGTCGATCGTCGCGGGCGAGCCCTCGGGCGCCGGTAGCTGGGCCCACGCCTCGATCGTCGCGTGGTTGACGAACCCGCCGAAGGGGTACCGCGGCGACCCGACGATGTGATAGCTGCACTGCTGCGGGTCGGGCGAGCCGCCCTTCCACGATCCCTCGGTGCAGAACGGCCGGTACTGGACGAGGCCCACGGGGTCCGTCGCGGTGAGGACCCAGTCGATGCCGAGGTCCGTGTGGCTCGCGGACGCGTCGTCGGGCTGGGCGTCGCTGTCCCAGCGCAGCGCCCAGCGCACCGTCAGCACCTCGTCCTGCACCTCGACGGAGCGGAGCGTCGTCGTGAGCGTCCCACCGAGCGAGCCGCTCGGGGCGTCGACGGTCTGCTCGGCCATGACGGCGTCGCCGACGCGCGCGGAACCGACCTCGGCGGCTCCGTCATCGGCCGGCGCACCGACGCCGGTCTCCGCGGCGCCGGTCGCGGGCGGGTCGGCGTCGTCCCCGGACCCGCCGAGGAGCCCGCAGCCCGACAGCGCGAGAGCGACGACGACGGTCAGGGCGGCGAGCGTCGAGCGAGTGCGGTTCATGATCCCCCGAGTCGAACGGTCCACCGCCGCCCGACGACCGGGCGGCGGCCCGCCGTCGACCCTGCCATACCGGACAGCACGGGCGGAACCCGCCGGAGGTGGGCAGAAGTCCCCATCCGGCGCCTCGTCGGGCGCGTTGCGTCCCTGGTCAGGCGCCGACGACCCGGGCGCGCAGGTCGCGCGCGGCACTCTCGGGATCGGGAGCCTGGGTGATGGCCCGCACGACGACGACGCGCGTCGCCCCGGCGTCGAGCACCGCGTCGAGCCGGCCGGCGTCGATCCCGCCGATCGCGAACCACGGCGTCGCCGGGCGGGTCGTAGCGACGTCGCGCAGCAAGTCGAGCCCGACGGCGGAGCGGCCGGGCTTGGTCGGCGTCGCCCACAGCGGCCCGACGCAGAAGTAGTCGACGTCGGGGTCCGCCTCCGCCGCGGCGGCCTGCGCCGCGGAGTGCGTCGACCGGCCCAGCACGGGCCCCGGACCGAGGAGGGAGCGCACGGCCGGCACGGGCAGGTCGCCCTGGCCCATGTGGACCGCGGGGGCTCCGGTGAGCGCCGCGACGTCCGCGCGGTCGTTGACCGCCCAGAGCGCGCCGTGCTCCGTCGCGACCCGGGCGACGACCGCCTGGAGCTCGAGCTCGCGCGCGACGTCGAGCGTCTTGTCCCGCAGCTGGACGACGTCGACACCCCCCGCGAGCGCCGCGTGGAGGAAGTCCTCCAGGTCGCCGCGCTCCTCGCGTGCGTCGGTGCACAGGTACAGGCGTGCGTCGGCGAGGCGGGCGCGTGGGCCGGCTCCTGCGCCCGGAGTCGGCGCGGCGGACGTGGCGAAGGTCTCGGTGCTCACCCGCCGGAGCCTAGCCGCGGCCCACCCGGTGCAGGCGGTACTGTGGCCGACAGCACGGGAGCCCGCACGGGCTGAGAGGGCGTAGGAGCCGACCGTCGAACCTGATCTGGGTCATGCCAGCGAAGGGAGCGCACATGCACCCCCCTGTTCGCCCGCGGTCCGTGGGCGCCTCTGCTGTGGCGCCCGACGGCGCGCGCGACGTGGTCGTCGTCGGCGGCGGGATCGTGGGGCTCGCCGTCGCGTGGCGCGCGGCGCGCGCAGGGCTGGCCGTCACCGTGCTGGACCCCTCACCCGGGGACGGCGCCACGCACGCCGCCGCGGGGATGCTCGCCCCCGTGACCGAGGCCGACTTCGGCGAGGACGACGCGCTGCGCCTCCACGTCGCGGGTGCGGCGGCGTGGCCCGGCTTCGCGGCCGACCTCGAGAGGGCGACCGGGCCCGGCGTCGGTCTTCGTGCCGCCGGGACGCTCACGCTCGCGTATGACGCGGACGACCTGGCGCTGCTGCGCCGCGTCCTCGCGCTGCACGCGGACCTCGGCCTCGCGTCGCGCGAGATCTCCGTCGCCGACGCCCGGCGCCGTGAGCCGTTCCTCGGCCCGCGCGTGGCAGGTGCCGCGTGGGCCCCAGGGGACCACGCGGTCGACCCGCGCGCGACGCACGCCGCGCTCCTCGCGGCGCTCGGTGCCGGGACCCCGATGCCCGGCACCGCCGTCGTGCGCGTCGCGGCGACCCGGCTGACGCTCGACGCCACCGGGCGCGTCACGGGCGTGCACGACGACGCGGGCCGGCTCCACCGTGCGGGTGCGGTCGTCCTCGCCGCGGGCTGGCAGTCCGGCGCGCTGGTCGCGGACGTGCCGGGCGTCGTCGTGCCGACGCGCCCCGTGAAGGGCCAGACGCTGCGTCTCGACGCCGGGCCGGACCTCGCGCTCGAGCACGTCGTGCGGGGCGTCGTGCAGGGTCGGCCGGTCTACGTCGTGCCGCGCGACCCCGTGCCGGACGGTCCGCGCGCGGGCCACCGGGAGGTCGTCGTCGGCGCGACCACGGAGGAGAACCCCGACGACCGGCGCGCGACGGCGGGCGGTGTCTTCGCACTGCTCCGGGACGCGCGCGCCCTGCTGCCCGGGATCGACGAGGCGGCGCTCGTCGACGTCACGCCGCGCGCGCGGCCCGCGACCCCGGACAACCTGCCGCTCGTCGGCCCGACCGCGGTCCCCGGCCTGCACCTCGCGACCGGCCACGGCCGCAACGGCATCCTGCTCGCCCCGCTCACCGCCGACGCCGTCGTCGCGGGGCTCGTCGGGACCGCGCTCCCGCCCGACGTCGCGGCCGCGGTCGCCATCGCGCGCACCGACCGTTTCCCCGCCGAACCCGCGGTTGTTCCCCGATCCGCGCCCGAGTCCGGGTGCAACCCCGGGTTCGGCACCGTCCCGACGGCGCACCAGCCCATCACGACACCGAGGTGAGAACCGTGAACCCCGTACCGACCGTCGAGGTCACCGTGAACGGCGAGCCGCGCTGGCTCGCCCCCGGCACCGGCCTCGAGGAGCTCGTCGCCACGCTCGTGCCGCAGTACGTCGCCGACGGGACACCGCAGGGCGTCGCCGTGGCCGTGGACGACGCCGTCGTGCCGCGCGGCGCGTGGGCGACCACGGTCGTCGCCTCCGGAGACCGTATCGAGATCGTCACCGCCGTCCAGGGCGGCTGAGGAGGAACCGTGACCACGACCGACATCTCCCCTGGCTCCCCCGGTGCCGCGAGCAGCCCGTCGCTGGGCGACGACCCGCTCGTCGTCGCCGAGACGACCGTCGGCTCGCGCCTCGTCATGGGCACGGGCGGCGCCGCGAACCTGCTCACGCTCGAGGATGCGCTCGTCGCGTCCGGGACCGCACTGACGACCGTGGCGATGCGCCGCGTCGCGGTCCGTGCGGGCGGCGAGGCGAGCCCGGACGCCGGGATCTGGGCTCTCCTCTCGCGCCTCGGCATCCGCGCGCTGCCCAACACCGCCGGGTGCTTCTCGGTGCGCGAGGCCGTGCTCACCGCGCACCTCGCGCGCGAGGCGTGCGGCACCGAGTGGGTCAAGCTCGAGGTGATCGCGGACGACGTGACGCTCCTGCCCGACCCGATCGGCCTCGTCGAGGCGGCCGAGCAGCTCGTGCGGGACGGGTTCGTCGTGCTGCCCTACACCAATGACGACCCGATCCTCGCGCGCCGGCTCGAGGACGTCGGGTGCGCTGCGGTCATGCCGCTCGGCGCGCCCATCGGGTCCGGGCTCGGCATCCTCAACCCGCGCAACATCGAGGCGATCGCGGCCGCCGCACGGGTGCCCGTGATCCTCGACGCGGGGATCGGTACCGCGTCCGACGCCGCGCTCGCCATGGAGCTCGGGTGCGACGGTGTCCTCCTCGCGACCGCCGTCACGCGCGCCGCCGACCCGGTGCGCATGGCGCACGCGATGCGCCTGGCCGTCGAGTCGGGGCGCCTCGCCGCGGGTGCGGGGCGCATCCCCCGCCGCGAGGGCGCCCTCGCGAGCTCGCCCCCGGAGGGCCGCCTCGACCTCGCCCTCTGACACGCCGACGGCATGTCCCGTCTCGTGGTCAGGTCCGCTTGTGGGGCGACGTCGGTGCTCGGGCTGGTTCGGGCATGCTGTGGTCGGGTCCGCGTGCGGGACGGCGTCGGTGCTCGGGCTGGCCGCGCCGTCACCCCGGCCTGTCGGGCGCGGGTCTGAGGAGCGCGGCCTTGACGCCCTTCGCATCCGACGCCGCCCCGCACGCTCAGCCGTCACCTCACCCCGGGCACGTTGCCGGATCGC
>NZ_JBZGBY010000059.1:0-6130 GCF_059159975.1 Cellulosimicrobium sp. BMG9.22
CGACAAGAAACCACGGCTCTACCTCGCGAGACCACGGCTCTACCTCGACGGACCACGGCTCTACCTCGGCGATGAGGTCAGAGCTCGGCGTTCATCACCTTCACGAGCGAGCGCAGACGGGCGCTGTCGAAGAGGTCCTCGAGGAGGACGACGTTGCCCGACGAGTCGCCGAGGGGGACCTTCCAGTTGGGGTACTCCTGGTCCGTGCCGGGCTGGTTCTGCGAGCGTCGCTCCCCCACCGCGTCGGCGAGCGAGACGCCGAGCAGTGCCGCGGGCGTGCGGCGGACGAGGGCGTGCAGCGCCTCGACGAGCTCGCGCTCGGACGGGTCGTCGCCGACGAGCTCGCGCTCGCGGAGGAACGCGACCATCGCGTCGCGCTCGGCCCGCGCGGCGCGCCGCACCTCGGCGACGTCCTGGTTGAGGACGCGGAGGCGGTCGCGCAGCTCGACGTGCTCGCCGGCGAGGTAGCCCGCCGACGGCGGCAGGTCGTGCGTCGTGACGGTCGCGAGCGCGAGTGCGCGGTAGTCCTCGGGGGGCAGCGGCGCGCCGTCGCCGGACTTCTCGAACCACAGGACGGACGTGCCGAGGATGCCGCGGTCGGCGAGGTAGTCGCGTACCCAGGGCTCGAACACCCCGAGGTCCTCGCCGATGACCGTCGCGCCCGCGCGGTGCGCCTCGAGGCACAGGATGCCGATCAGGGCCTCGTGGTCGTAGCGGACGTACGCCCCGGCGTCGGCGCGCGCGCCGCCCGGGATCCACCAGAGGCGGAACAGCCCGATGACGTGGTCGATGCGGATCGCACCCGCGTGCCGCAGGACCGTGCGGAGCATGTCCCGGTAGGGGGCGTACCCGGCGCGCGCGAGCGCCCGTGGGTGCCACGGCGGCTGGGACCAGTTCTGCCCCTGCTGGTTGTACATGTCGGGCGGGGCACCGACGGAGACGCCGGTTGCGAGCACGCCGCGGTGCGCCCAGACGTCCGCGCCCTCCGGGTGCACGCCGACGGCCAGGTCGTGCATGATCCCGATCGACATGCCCGCCTCGCGCGCGGTGCGCTGCGCAAACGCGAGCTGCTCGTCGGCGACCCACTGGAGCCAGCAGTAGAACTCGATGCGGTCGGAGAGCTGCTGCCGCAGCGCCGCGACGGTGGCGCTCGTCGGGTCGGTCGCCCCGGGCGGCCAGTCGCGGTCGCCGTAGTGGTCGGCGAGCGCGCACCAGGTGGCGAAGTCCTCGAGGCCCTTGCCCTGCTCGGCCCGGAACGCGTCGAGCGACGCCTGCCGTGCCGTGGAGCGTGGCGCGGCGAACACGACCTCGAGGGCGGCCTTCTTGGCCTCCCACGCGGCGTCGCGGTCGATCGGGCCGGGGTCGGTGTCGAGGTCGCGCACGGGGTCGAAGGCCCACTCGACGAGCGAGCGGTCCGCCGCGGACAGGTAGGCGGTCTCGCGGATGTCCTCGACGCGCACGTAGAGCGGGTTGACGAACCTCCGGCTCGTCGGGAGGTAGGGCGACGGCGTCATGGGCGTGCGCGGCTCGGCCGCGTGCAGCGGGTTGACCAGCACGAAGTCGGCGCCCGCCTCGCGGGCGGAGAGCCACGCGAGGTCGGCGAGGTCGGCGAGGTCGCCCACGCCCCAGGACGCGCGCGAGCGCACGGAGTACAGCTGCGTCATGAACCCCCACGTGCGCCGCCCGGCGACGGCCGGCGGCGGTTCGAGGCGGCGCGGCGTGACGACGAGCGTGGCGCGCGCCTGCATCCCGTCGCTCGACGCGTGCAGGTCGTGCCAGCCGAGGGAAAGGTCGGCAGGAAGCTCGAACGTCGCCCGGCCGATGCGGCGGCCGTCGACCGTGCGCGGCTCGACGAAGTCGTCGGCCTGGTGGAGGTCGCGGCGCGCCCGCGGCGACCGGACGGCATGCTGGCCGCCGCGCCGCGGCGCGTCTGCCTCGAGCTCGACCCACACCTCGACCGCCGCGCCGTCGACGACGTGCACCGGCACCGGCACGACGTCGCCCTGGCGGACGACCACGGTGGGCGGGAGCATCTGCCGCCACGCGTCGTCGTGCGAGTGCTCGAGGCTCACCGCGACCTTCTCCGGCGACGCCGCGGGGACGCCCAGGGCCTCGAGCACGGCGACGAGGGTCGAGGCGCGGACCTGGCGCCGGGTGCCGTCGAAGTCCCAGAAGTCGGACGCGACGCCGTGGGCGTCGGCCAGCTGCACCAACGGCTCGGGCAGGTCCGTCTGCGGGGGTTCGCTCACGCACCGCATCCTGCCAGAACGCGGGCCCACGAGCAGCGCGTTCGCCCGGCGTGCCCCGCTCGGGAGGCCCGTGGTCGACAGGGTGCTCCCACCGCCCGCACGCCTCGCGCGGGTACCCTGCGGGCATGCTTCACCGTTCCGTCCCCGTCGTCAGCGCCCCCGTCCCCGGCTCCGTCGCAGCCGACGTGACAGAAGGCCTCGAGCTGACCGATCCGTCGTCGTGGTGGCAGTGGTTCCTCGGGGTGCCGCTGCGCGTCCTCCTCGTCGTCGTGATCGGGACGGTCGCGCTCGCTCTCGTGCGCCGCGTCATCCGTCGCGTCACCGAGCACATCGCGGAGGGCACCCCCGCGCTGCAGAGCAAGCGGCTGGAAGGTCTCGGCAAGACCGAGGTCGGCAGCGTCCTGCTGCGGGCCAACCCGCTCGCGACCGCGCGCCGCGCGCAGCGAGCGCGCACCGTCGGGTCCGTCCTGCGCTCGACGGTGAACATCGTCGTCATCACGACGATCGTCCTCATGGTGCTCTCCGAGCTGGGCGTGAACATCGCGCCGTTCCTCGCCTCGGCCGGCATCGCGGGCGTCGCGCTCGGCTTCGGCGCGCAGAGCCTCGTGAAGGACTTCCTGTCCGGCACGTTCATGCTGCTCGAGGACCAGTACGGCGTCGGCGACTCGGTGGACTTCGGCGAGGTCGTGGGTGTGGTCGAGGAGGTCGCGCTGCGCGTGACCAAGGTGCGCGACGGCGACGGCACGCTCTGGTACATCCGCAACGGCGAGATCTTGCGCACAGGCAACAAGACCCAGGAGTGGGGACGGGCCGTCGTGGACGTGCGGGTCGCCTACTGGGCGGACGTCGACAAGGTCCGCGACACCCTGCTCGCCGCCGCGGAGGAGGTGCGCCAGGACCCGGTGCTCGGCACCTACTTCCTCGAGCCGCCCGAGGTCATGGGCATCGAGGCGATGACGGCCGAGGCGTTGCAGCTCAAGGTGCAGGTGAAGACGCAGGCAGCGATGCAGTGGGAGGTGGCTCGCGCCCTGCGCGCGCAGGTGCGCACCGGCCTGTCGGAGGCGGGCATCCCCCTCGCGGGTGCGCAGCAGGTGGTCGTCCTCGACCACTCGCCCGCGAAGCCCGACGACGACGCGGGAGCGACGCCGTCGGACGCCGGCCGCCGCGCCGCTCGGGGCGCCGCGGCGGCGGCCGCGGCCACCGAGGCCACGAACAAGGACGCTCCGGCCTGAGCCGGGGCCGTACGGCTCAGCGGAGCTTCAGCGCAGGCCGTCGAGCTCCGCGGCGAGGTTGTCGGCCTCGGGGCCGACGATGACCTGCACGACGCGACCCGAGCGCACGACGCCGAACGCGCCCGTCGCCTTAAGCCGCGCCTCGTCGACGAGCGCGGGGTCGGTGACCTCGACGCGCAGTCGCGTGATGCACGGCTCCAGGTCGACGACGTTGCCCTGCCCCCCGAGGGCTTCGAGGATCTGCTGTGCCTTCTGGTCCGAGGGGGTGCTCATCGAATGTGTCTCCTGAGGCGAGTCGCGGGAGGGATCCCGCACGGGATCCGGGGTGTCGGGGTGCCGTGCACCTCACCGACAGCCTAGTCTCCTTGGACTGTTGTCACCGGATCGACGCGGCGCCGGGAGCGGCGCCGGGACGGACAGGAGCGGGGTCGTGACGGGCGGAAGCCAGGACGTGGAGCAGCGGGTCATCACCGGCATCGGCGTGTGCCCGGGCACGGTGGTCGGACCGGTCGTGCTCATGCCGGAGCCGATCGCGGAGCCGGCACCGGGTCTGCGCCTGCCGCCCCGCGCGGACCACGAGGCCCAGGCGCGGCGCGTCGACGAGGCGGCCGGGCAGGTCGCGGCCGACCTGCAGCGCGCGGCCGACGCCGCGGACGGCGAGACGCGCGACGTCCTCGAGGCGACGGCGGTGATGGCGGCGGACCCGACGCTCGCGGCGGACGCCCGGCGGCGCGTCCTCGAGGAGCACCTGGTGCCCGAGCGCGCGGTGTGGGAGGCGGCCGAGGAGGTCGTGCGCCAGTTCACCGAGCTCGGCGGGCACCTCGCGGAGCGGGCGCGCGACGTCGCGGACGTGCGCGACCGGCTGGTCGCCGCGCTCACCGGCCGCCCGGCGCCCGGTGTGCCGGAGCACCCCGAGCCGTTCGTGCTCGTCGCGCCCGACCTCGCGCCGTCGGCCACCGCGGCGCTCGACCAGGCGCGCGTGCTCGCGATCGTCACCGACGGCGCGGGCCCGACGTCGCACACCGCGATCGTCGCGAACGCGATGGGCATCCCCGCGGTCGTCGCGGCGACGGGCGCGAGCGCGGCGCTCGCCCCGGGGGACCTCGTGCTCGTCGACGGCTCGGCGGGCACCGTCGTCGTGCACCCCACGGACGCGCAGGTCTCCGCGGCGAGGGCCCGCGCGCAGCGGGTCCGCACGTTCGACGGGACGGGGCGCACGCGTGACGGGCACCGCGTCCAGCTCCTCGCGAACGTGGGCGACCCGGCGGGTGCCGCGCCCGCCGCGGCCGCGAACGCGGAGGGCGTCGGGCTCTTCCGGTCCGAGTTCTGCTTCCTCGACCGCGATCAGCCGCCCACGGTGGACGAGCAGGTCGCCGCGTACCGCACGGTGCTCCGCGAGTTCCCCGGTCGCAAGGTCGTGGTCCGCACGCTCGACTCCGGCGCGGACAAGCCGCTGAACTTCCTCACGGTCGACGGCGAGGAGAACCCGGCGCTCGGCGTCCGAGGCCTGCGCACGGCGGCACGCTGGCCCGAGCTGCTCGAGGAGCAGCTCGACGCGATCTCGCGCGCCGCCGCCACCGAGGAGGCCGAGGTGTGGGTCATGGCGCCGATGGTCTCCACCGTCGGAGAGACGGAGTGGTTCGTCGAGCGGTGCCGGGCGCACGGGCTCGACGTCGCGGGCGTCATGGTCGAGGTGCCGAGCGCGGCGCTGCTCGCGGGCCCGATCCTGGCCCGTGCGGCGTTCGCATCGATCGGCACGAATGACCTCACCCAGTACACGATGGCGGCCGACCGCCTGCTCGGCTCGCTCGCCGAGCTGAGCGACCCGTGGCAGCCCGCCGTCCTGCAGCTCGTCGCGGCGACGTGCGCGGGCGGCGCGCAGCAGGGCCGACCCGTCGGGGTGTGCGGCGAGGCGGCGTCCCAGCCCGTGCTCGCCGTCGTGCTCGTGGGGCTCGGGGTCTCGTCCCTGTCGATGACGGCGCGCGCGATCCCCGACGTCGCCGCCCTCCTGCGCGAGGTCGACCTCGACGAGTGCCGGCGGCTCGCGCGGCTCGCGGTCGAGGCCGAGAGCGCGGCCGGGGCGCGCGCCGTCGTGCGCGAGAACCTGCCTGTCCTCGCGGACCTCGGGCTGTGACGTGCGCCGCTCGGACGCCGGCCCGACCGCGAAGGACCCGGGCGCGCGGCCCCGCGGTGCGATGATGGGCCGGTGACAGAGCCCAGCCCCCGCCCGACGCTGCCCGTCACCGGGATGACCAACGAGTCCGCGCCGGTCCGCCCGAGCCGCACGTTCTACGACGAGGTCGGCGGCCACGAGACGTTCGTCCGCCTCGTCGACGCGTTCTACGAGGGCGTGGCGACGGACCCGGTGATGCGGCCCATGTACCCCGAGCAGGACCTCGCGGGTGCGCGCTGGCGCCTCACCGCGTTCCTGGAGCAGTACTGGGGCGGCCCGACGACGTACAGCGAGCAGCGCGGGCACCCGCGCCTGCGCATGCGGCACGCCGGGTTCAAGGTCAACCCCGACGCGCGCGACCGCTGGCTCGCGCACATGCGCGCCGCCGTCGACACCCTGGACCTCGCACCGATCCAGGAGGCGACGCTCTGGGACTACCTGGAGCGCGCGGCGCACTCGCTCCTCAACACGTTCGA
>NZ_JBZGBY010000060.1:0-5301 GCF_059159975.1 Cellulosimicrobium sp. BMG9.22
TCCCGCACCCTCCGGCGTCGTCTCGCCCTCGTCCGTGGTCGGGCACGGCGACGCACCACGGTCAGGGTGGGCGTCGTGTCGGCGCCCAGCCCCGGCCGGAGCCGCGCAGCGACGTCCGGGCGGTCGCTACGGGAGGCGGGTGAGGCCGCGCTTGAGGCCGCGGACCGCCTGGCCGATGCGGTGCTCGTTCTCGATGAGGGCGAACCGGACGAACTCGTCGCCGCCCGGGCCGAAGCCGACGCCCGGGGAGACGGCGACGTCACACTCGGAGACGAGGTGCGTCGCGAACTCGATGGAGCCCATGTCGCGATAGGGCTCGGGGATGCGGGCCCACGCGAACATCGTGCCGCCGGGCTTGTGGATGTCCCAGCCGATGCGCTGCAGGCCGTCGTGGAGGGCGTCGCGGCGCGACTCGTAGACGGACGAGATCTCCTGCGGGAACTCGGTCGCCTCGTTGAGCGTGACCGTCGCGGCGATCTGGATCGGCTGGAACGTGCCGTAGTCGAGGTAGCTCTTCAGCTTGGCGAGCGCGCCGACGACGTCGCGGCGCCCCACGAGGAACGCGACGCGCCAGCCCGCCATGGAGAACGACTTCGTCATCGAGTAGAGCTCGACCGCGACCTCGCGCGCGCCCTCGCACTCCATGATCGACGGCGGCCGGAACCCGTCGAACGTCATGTCGGCGTAGGCGAGGTCGTGCACGAGCACGACGTCCTTGTCCCGGGCCCAGTCGACGAGGCGCTGGAGGTCCTCCTTGGTCGCGACCGTCGTCGTGGGGTTGTGCGGGAACGACAGCACGACGACGCGCGGCTTGGGCCAGCCCAGCTCCCACGCCTCGATGATGCGGTCGATGTAGCCCGCGGCGTCGGTGCCGTCGCCGATGGGGACCTGGCGCGCGTCGGCGCCTGCGAAGTAGGGGCCCCAGATGTGGATGGGGTAGCTCGGCGTGGGGACGAGCGCGACGTCGCCCGGCTGGAGCAGCACCCACATCAGGTGGCTGAACCCCTCCTTGGCGCCGATCGTCGAGATGATCTCGGTGTCGGGGTCGAGGCTCACGCCGAACCGGCGCTGGTACAGGCCCGCGACGGCCTCGCGGAGCTTGGGGATGCCGCGCGACGCGGAGTAGCGGTGGTTGCGCGAGTTCTGCGCGGCCTCCGCGAGCTTGTCGACGGCGATCTGCGGGCTCGGGAGGTCCGGGTTGCCGAAGCCGAGGTCCACGACGTCGCGCCCTGCTCGGCGTGCCTCGATCTTGAGCCCGTCGATGATCGTGAAGACGTAGGGCGGCAGACCGGGGATCCGGCGGAACTCCATCGCAGTGCTCCAGCTCTGTGCGGCGCGCCCTGGCGCGGGGTGCGTGCGGGTCGCGGGTCCCGGCAGCGTACGCCCGCTGCCCGACGGCGCGCGGTCCCGTCTCGCCGTGTCAGCACCGCAGGTCACCCGAGGGGCGTGATGCTGACACGTTGTCTCTCGCGTCGACGTGTCAGCATCTCGGATCACCCGAGGGTCGCGTGACACTGACAGGTCAGCCCGACCACCCGAGGTTGCGCGCCATCTGCTGCAGCGTCGCGACCGTCGTCGCGTAGTGCTCGGGCGAGATCCCCTCGGCGACGCGTTCGCGCGAGCGCGACACCGCGTCGAGGAGGTCGTGGTACGCGTGGTTCCCGGCGAGCGTGACCGACAGCCCGGCGTCGGACCGCGCCACCCAGCCGCGCCGGACGAGGTCCTCCACCTCGGCGCTCACCGCCGCCGCCTGCCCGCCGCCCGCCGCACCGGTGAACGGTGACAGCACGCCGTCCACGGCCGTCTCCTCGCTCACCCCGTCGCGGATCGTGTTGAGGACCTGCCAGTGCCGGCGCGTGAGACCGGTGTGCTGGAACACCTCGTCGAAGCTCTCGTCGATGAGCCGGTCCACGAGCTTGAGCCAGTAGCCGATGGGCCGGTGGGTCTGCTCGCGCCTCGGGGTCGTCGCCGGGGCGTCCTGCTGCTCGCTCATCGGTGTCCTCCCGTGGGCTCCGCGTGCGGTGCCCCCACTCTCGCACCGGCGCCACGTACCCGCCACGCAGCGCGGGTCGTGCCGGCTCGCGCCGGACGGCCCGGAGACGTGGGCCGACACCTCCTGCACGCCGTCGACCCAGGCGGGCCGTGGCACAGTGGGCGTATGAGCCAGAGCAACCCGGCGCCGCGCCGCGCGCTGATCGTCGTCGACGTCCAGCCCACGTTCTGTGAGGACGGCGAGCTCGGCGTCGACGGTGGGAACGCGGTGGCCGAGCGCATCGCGGACCACGCGCGCGACCACCGCGACCGCTACGACCTCGTCGTCACGACGCAGGACTGGCACGTCGACCCGGGCACGCACTGGAGCGAGACCCCAGACTTCGTGGACACGTGGCCCCCGCACGGGGTCGCGGGGACGCCGAACGCCGAGCTCCACCCGGCCCTCGCGGACCTCGCCCCGGACGTGAGCGTGAAGAAGGGCGAGTACCAGGCGGCCTACTCGGGCTTCGAGGGCGTCGACGTCGAGGGCCGGGCGCTCGGGGACGTCCTGCGCGAGGCCAGCATCGGCGAGGTCGACGTCGTCGGCATCGCGGAGTCCCACTGCGTGCGCGCGACGGCGCTCGACGCGCACGCGCTGGGCCTGCGCACCCGGGTCCTCACCGACCTCACGGTGCCCGTCACGCCCGAGCTGGGCGCCGCCGCCCGGGAGGAGCTCGCCGCGGCGGGCGTCACCCTCGAGGCGAGCACCGCCGTCGGAAAGTGACCCCCGGACCTGTCAGCACCCCACGGACCCAGAGCCGCGCCGGGCGCTGACAACTCCTGAAGGGCCGGACCTGTCAGCACCCCACGGACCCAGAGCCGCGCCGGGCGCTGACAACTCCTGAGAGGCGTCAGCGGCGACGCGCCTCGAGCGCCGCGGCGTAGAGGTCGCGCTTGTGCACGCCCGCGCCCCGCGCGACGTCGGCCACGGCCTCCTTGAGCCGCACGCCGCCGTCGACCCGCGCGAGCACCTCGGGTACGAGCTCGGCCAGCGGGACCGGCCCACGGGCCGGCGCCCCGCCGACGACGACGCAGATCTCTCCGCGCAGCTGCTCCTCGGCGGCGCGCGCGGCGAGCTCGCCCAGGTTCCCGCGCAGCACCTCCTCGTACGTCTTCGTCAGCTCGCGCGCGACGGCGGCCGGCCGGTCCGCGCCGAACGCCTCGGCCATCGCGGCGAGCGCCTCCGCGACGCGGTGCGGGGCCTCGAAGAACACGAGCGTGCGGGGCTCGTCCACGAGGGCCGCGAGCGTGCGCGAGCGGTCCCCTGCCTTGCGGGGCAGGAACCCCTCGAAGCAGAACCGGTCCGTCGGCAGCCCGGACAGCGCGAGCGCCGTGAGCACCGCGCTCGGGCCGGGTGCAGCGGTCACGGGCACGCCGCGCTCGACGGCGCGGGCCACGACGCGGAAGCCCGGGTCCGACACGCTGGGCATCCCCGCGTCGGACACGACGAGGACGGTCCCCCCGCCCTCGACGACGTCGAGGAGGTCGTCCGCGCGCTCCGACTCGTTGTGCTCGTGGAAGCTCATGACCCGCCCCCCGACCTGGACGCCCAGCCGGCCCGCGAGCCCGTGCAGCCGGCGCGTGTCCTCCGCCGCGACGACGTCGGCCTCGGCGAGCAGACGGCGCAGCCGCGGGCTCGCGTCCTCCGCGTTCCCGATCGGCGTCCCCGCGAGGACGAGGTGACCGGCCTCCCGCCGGGTCGCGGTCGGGCCGTCGCTGTCGGGCGCGTCAGGCTCGTCGGGCTCGTCGGGCGCGTCGGGCTCGTCGGGCACAGGGAGGGAGGACATGGCTCCCAGGGTTCCACACCCGCCAGCCCCTACGATGGCCTGCGTGTCCCAGCCGCCCGCCGATGCGCACCCCGGTCCCCGGCACGCTGCCGACCTCGCCGACGACGGCCGGCCCGCCCCGCAGCCCGACGGCCAGGAGGCCGACGGCCCCGCGCCCGTCGCGACCGACGCCGCGCCCGAACCGACCCACCGCGAGCGGCTGCTCCTCGCGCTGCTCGGGCCGCGCCGTCTGGCCCTGGGCGCGACGGCGCACGACCGGTTGTGGGGCTGGCTCGGCGTCGCGATCGTCGCCGTCGTCGCGGCCGTGCTGCGCCTGTGGAACCTCGGCCGACCGGGCTCGCTGGTGTTCGACGAGACGTACTACGTGAAGCAGGCGTGGACGCTCCTGCAGGTGGGGTACGAGGCGGACTGGCCCGAGGAGCCGAACCCGGCCTTCGAGGCCGGGGACGTGAACTCGTTCCTGCCGACGGCGGACTACGTGGTCCACCCGCCGCTCGGCAAGTGGATGATCGCGCTCGGCATGAAGGCGTTCGGCGGGGCGGAGAACCCGTGGTCGTGGCGGATCGCGTCGGCGGTGGTCGGGGTGGTCGCGGTGGTCCTCGTCGCGCGGATCGCGCGGCGCCTGTTCGCCTCGACGGCGATGGGGATCATCGCGGGCGCACTCATGGCCGTGGACGGGGCGGCGATCGTGCACGCGCGCACGGGGCTGCTCGACAACATGCTCATGCTCTGGGTGCTCGTGGCGTTCGGGTGCCTCCTGCTGGATCGCGAGCAGGCACGACGGCGGCTCGCCGACCGCTGCGGCGCGATCCTCGACGCGGGCGGGCGGATCGGGCGGTACGGTCCCGGGCTGGGCTGGCGCTGGTGGCGGTTCGCCGCCGCCGTCGCGCTCGGCCTCGCGTGCGGGGTCAAGTGGTCGGGCCTGTACTTCCTCGCGGTGTTCGCCGTCGTCTCCGTGCTGTGGGACGCGACGGCGCGACGGACCGCGGGCATCGGGCGCTGGTGGGAGGACGCGCTGCTGCGCGACGCGATCCCGGCCGCGCTCGTCATGCTCCCGACGGCGGCGCTCGCCTACCTCGCGGCGTGGACGTCGTGGTTCGCGACGCCCGGCGCGTACATGCGCCAGTGGGCGCTCGAGCACCCCGGCGAGGGCGTCCCGTGGCTCCCGCCGGGCCTGCGGTCGCTGTGGGAGTACCACCTCAAGATGTGGGGCTTCCACAACGGGCTCGCGTCCGAGCACCCCTACGAGGCGCACCCGCTCGGCTGGATCGTGCAGTGGCGGCCCACGTCCTTCTACTGGCGCTCGTACGACCCCGGCCAGGCCGGCTGCGAGGTGGAGCGGTGCGCCCGCGCCATCACGTCGCTCGGCAACCCGGTCCTGTGGTGGGCCGCGGCGCTCGCCGTCGTCGTCACGGTGTTCCTGCTGTTCCGGCTCAAGGACTGGCGGGCCGTCGCGGTGCTCAGCGGCGTCGTCGCCGGG
>NZ_JBZGBY010000061.1:0-4627 GCF_059159975.1 Cellulosimicrobium sp. BMG9.22
AGCTCATCACCGTCCAGCTCTACGACCAGCAGGGCAACATCCCCCTCGGCCTGACCCCCATCGTGCTGCTCGACGTCTGGGAGCACGCCTACTACCTCGACTACCAGAACGTGCGCGCCGACTACGTCACCGCCTGGTGGAACCTCGTCAGCTGGTCCGACGCCGAGGCCCGCCTCCAGCGCGCCAAGACCCAGACCGCAGGCCTCATCGTCGCCTGACACCACGCCGCTGAGGCACCTTCACCGCCGAACCCCGGCCTACGCACCCCTCGACGTCCTGATCGGTGCGCAGCCCGGGGTTCGGCGCGTCCGGGACCTGCACGGACGTCGGCGCGCTGTGGTACGAATACGGTCGTCGCACCGACGTCACGGCCCTCGGGACCTGCGTCCGCGCACCCTTCCCGACGACGAGCCGAGGCCACCGTGACCGCACCCGGACCCGACCACCTTCCCGCGCCCCAGGGCTCCGCGAGCACGCCGCCCGGCGTCCCGCAGCCCGACCCGTACGCGCCCGCTCCCCCGGCAGGCTCGTTCCCGCTGCCCGTCCCGGTCCCCGCGCCGCAGCCGTCGTACGCGCCCCCCGCACCGCCGTCGTACGCGGCCCCCGCACCGCCGTCGTACGCGGCCCCCGCACCGCCGTCGTACGCGAGCCCGGGCGCCGGACAGCACCACGCCGCGACGACTCCGGGAGCGCCGCCCACGGGCTATGGCGTCCCGTCCGGAGCGCCGTATCCTCCGTACGCCACCACGCCGGGCGCACCGGCGGGGCCGTACGGCTCCCCCGGTTCCGGCCCCGGCGCGGTCCCGCCGGGGGCGCCCTCGACGAGCGTCGGCTGGGTCGTCGCAGCGTTCATCCTGTGCTGGCCGCTCGCGATCCCGGCGCTCCTCGCGTCGCAGCGGGCGTCCCGGGCGCGCAACGCGGGACGGTTCGACGAGACGCGCCAGGAGGCCGGACGCGCGCGCTCCTGGGGGATCGCCGCGGTCGTGACCGGTTCGGTCCTCACGATCGGCTGGATCGTCGCGCTCGTCGTCGCGGTGAACGCCGGGGTGCTCGCGGCGACGTCGTCGGGCCCGACAGAGCTCGCGGGCCCGTCCTCCGTGACCGAGGAGCCCGCCGACGACGTCGCGCCGGAGCCCGTGCCCGAGGAGGAGGCGCCGCTCGAGGAGCAGCCCGCCGACGTCGCCGCGCCCGTCGACAAGCACGTCGCCGAGCTCGCCGCGGGCGACTGCTTCGACGGCGACGCCCTGGGCGAGAGCGTCTTGACGGTCCCGGTGACCACGTGCGAGGGGGAGCACCGGTCCGAGGTCTACGCCGTCACGACCCTCCCCGAGAGCGAGTTCCCCGGCGACGAGCAGGTTCACGTCATGGCGGACGAGTACTGCACGGCGGAGTTCGAGCGGTTCGTCGGGCTCACCTACGACGAATCGGAGCTCTACCTCTGGTGGTTCCCGCCGGGCAAGGAGAACTGGTTCGCCGGCGACCGCACGGTGCAGTGCATCATCGAGCCGCTCGAGGGCACCGTGTCCGGCAGCCTGGCGGGCGTCGCGCGCTGACGTCGGACCGCGGCTCAGTCCGCGGTGACGAAGAGGTGGCGCGCGACGTCGTCGGGCAGGTCGAGGACCGTCTCGGCACCCTCCCCGGACACGGTGACGACACCGTCGCCGACCGCCACGGCGAGCGCCTGGCGCGGGAAGATCCCCGCCTCGGCGAAGCGCGCGAGGAGCTCGACGTCGACCTGGACCGGCTCGGCGATGCGCTGCAGGACGACGCGCGCCTCCCCGCCGTCCCGCACGCCGTGGGCCACGAGATGCCGCGGCAGCGACACGACGCCGTCGAGGTACTCGACCTCCGGCAGGTCCTCGCCGAGCTCGCGCAGCCCGGGGATCGGGTTGCCGTAGGGGTCGTGGGCCGGGTGGTCGAGCAGCGCGACGAGGCGCTGCTCGACGCGGTCGCTCATGACGTGCTCCCACCGGCACGCCTCGGTGTGCACCTGCTCCCAGTCGAGCTTGATCACGTCCGTGAGGAGCCGCTCGGCGAGGCGGTGCTTGCGCATCACGCGCACGGCGGTCTGCTGCCCCGAGGCGGTGAGCTCGAGCTGGCGGTCGCCGCCGACGACGACGAGACCGTCGCGCTCCATGCGCGCCACGGTCTGCGAGACGGTCGGGCCGGAGTGCCCGAGCCGCTCGGCGATCCGCGCGCGCAGCGGGGGGATCCCCTCTTCCTGCAGCTCGTAGATCGACTTCAGGTACATCTCGGTCGTGTCGATCAGGTCGGTCACGAAAGCCTCCCGGCACAGGTACGACGCACGCATTCTGGAACCGTTCAAGTCTAGCGGGGTACGCGGACACAATGGTGTGTCGGTTGCGCATACTGTGTGTCGCACACTATGGTGTGACACATGATCGATCCAGAGATCGTCGCGGGACACAGCCAGGAGGTGCGGCGCGGCTCCGTCGTCGTCGCGAGCCTTCTCATGCTGCGGACCCCCGGCTACGGCTACGGGCTGCTCGAGGCTCTCGCCGCTGCCGACCTGCCCGTGGACGCCAACACGCTCTACCCGCTCCTGCGCCGCCTCGAGAAGCAAGGCCTGCTCGTCAGCGAGTGGAACACCGAGGAGGCGCGTCCACGCAAGTTCTACCGGACGTCCCCCGACGGCGAGCGCCTCGTGCACGCGCTGCTCGACGAGTGGACGGCCGTCGCCCACATCCTCCGGACCATCGACACCCAGAAGGGCACGTCATGACGCTCACCGACCGCTACGTCGCGGCGACGCTGCGCCGCATCCCCGCCGACAAGCACGGAGACATCGAGGAAGAACTCCGCGCGTCCATCGCGGACGCCGTCGACGCCCAGCTCGACTCCGGCGTCGCGCAGGACCAGGCCGAGACCACGGTGCTCAGCGACCTCGGCGACCCCGACCGGCTGGCCGCCGACCTCGCCGGCCGCCCGCTCTACCTCATCGGCCCGGCGCTCTATCTCGACTGGCTGCGCCTCCTCAAGGTGCTGCTCTGGTTCAGCCTCATCCCCGGCGCCGTCGTCCTCACGGTCGACCTCGCCGACGGCGGTCCCGTCGGCTCCGCGATCTGGGAGGGCCTCTGGACGGCGGCGACCGTTGCGCTGCAGATCGCGTTCTGGACCACCCTCGTGTTCGTGGTCATGGAGCGCACCGGCACGAAGCCGGGCGACCTCACCGGCACCAAGCCGGGCGACCTCACCGGACCCTGGACCGTCGACCGCCTGCCGGCCGAGCGGCCCCGGCGCGAGGTCTCGCTCGTCGACACGGTCGTGTCGGTCGGGCTGCTCGTGCTCGTCGCGGCGGCGCTCCTGCTGCAGCCCACGCTCTCGTGGTTCCACGAGCCCGACGGCACCGCGATCCCCGTGCTGCACCCGGACCTGTGGCCCGCCTGGACCGTCGCCCTCCTGGCGATCGTGGCGGTCGACATCGTGCTCACGATCGTCACGTACGTCCGCGGCCGGTGGACCGTCGGCCTCGCGGTCGTCAACACCGTCACCGCCACGCTGTTCGCCGGCGCGTTCGTGTGGCTCGCGGACGCCGACCGCCTCGTCAACCCGGCGTTCCTCGAGGCCTCCGGCGGCGACTCGCTGACGTGGCTCTCGGACGGGATCATCGCGATGACCGTCGTCATCGCCGTCTGGGACGTCGCCGACGTCTGGGTCAAGGCCCTGCGCGGACGCCGCGCCTAGGCAGGTCCGGTGGCCCGCTCCCGCCTCGACCGCGTCCGCCGCGCGGTCGAGGCGGCGGCCCGTGCACGGCCTGTACGTCCGGGGGCCGGCGGCTCCCCCGGCACGACGGCGGAGCTCGCCGCGCACGGCCTCGTCGCCCCGGAGCCGGGCACGACCGCGACGTTGCGCACCGGGACGCGGGAGTTCGTCGTCAGGGGGTGGTGACCGGCGTCCCGCTGCTGACGGACGTGGACCGCGAGGCGCAGCAGCGGTTCATCGCGGTGGTGGACGTGCTGTGCGACGCCGACGTCGAGCTCGTCGTGACGTCGCGGCACGACCTCGCGGCGTTCCGCGCCGCCCTCCCCGACCGACCCGAGGCGTTCCGTATGACGAGCCGCCTGCTCCTCCTCGGGGCCTGACGACCGGGCGCGTCGTCGCCCCGTGGGGTTTGCGCTGCCGCCATGTCGTGGGCGGAGGCTACGATCGGCCGCAGCCGACCGCACCCGCACCGACTGGAGGCACCCTGTGGCACGCTCCGACGGCACCGACGACGGCGGCACGCCGCGCGGCCAGCGCGGCCCCCGCGCGGCCGACGCGCTCACGTGCTCGTTCTGCGGCAAGTCACAGCGCCAGGTCAAGCGGCTCATCGCCGGGCCCGCCGGCGTGTTCATCTGCGACGAGTGCGTCGCGCTGTGCCTCGAGATGGTCGAGGAGGACCGCGAGACGGAGGCAGCGTCCCAGGACGTCGTCACGGGCGACGGGCCCCTCCCCACGCCGCACGAGATCTTCGCGCACCTGAGCCGCTACGTCGTCGGTCAGGATCCCGCGAAGCGCGCGCTCGCCGTCGCCGTGCACAACCACTACAAGCGCGTCCGCGCCTCCGCCGCGGCCGCTGCAGCCGCGGAGGCCGAGGGCGAGGCGGTCGCGGCGGACGACCCGGACC
>NZ_JBZGBY010000062.1:0-1698 GCF_059159975.1 Cellulosimicrobium sp. BMG9.22
TGGTAGCTCCTTAGAAAGGAGGTGATCCAGCCGCACCTTCCGGTACGGCTACCTTGTTACGACTTAGTCCCAATCGCCAGTCCCACCTTCGACCACTCCCCCCGGCGAACCGGTTGGGCCATGAGCTTCGGGTGTTACCGACTTTCGTGACTTGACGGGCGGTGTGTACAAGGCCCGGGAACGTATTCACCGCAGCGTTGCTGATCTGCGATTACTAGCGACTCCGACTTCATGGGGTCGAGTTGCAGACCCCAATCCGAACTGAGACCGGCTTTTTGGGATTCGCTCCACCTTACGGCATCGCAGCCCTTTGTACCGGCCATTGTAGCATGCGTGAAGCCCAAGACATAAGGGGCATGATGATTTGACGTCATCCCCACCTTCCTCCGAGTTGACCCCGGCAGTCTCCCATGAGTCCCCGGCATAACCCGCTGGCAACATGGGACGAGGGTTGCGCTCGTTGCGGGACTTAACCCAACATCTCACGACACGAGCTGACGACAACCATGCACCACCTGTGCACGAGTGTCCAAAGAGACCACCATCTCTGGTGGCTTCCCGTGCATGTCAAGCCTTGGTAAGGTTCTTCGCGTTGCATCGAATTAATCCGCATGCTCCGCCGCTTGTGCGGGCCCCCGTCAATTCCTTTGAGTTTTAGCCTTGCGGCCGTACTCCCCAGGCGGGGCACTTAATGCGTTTGCTGCGGCACGGAACTCGTGGAATGAGCCCCACACCTAGTGCCCAACGTTTACGGCATGGACTACCAGGGTATCTAATCCTGTTCGCTCCCCATGCTTTCGCTCCTCAGCGTCAGTTGCGGCCCAGAGACCTGCCTTCGCCATCGGTGTTCCTCCTGATATCTGCGCATTCCACCGCTACACCAGGAATTCCAGTCTCCCCTACCGCACTCTAGTCTGCCCGTACCCGATGCAAGCTCGAGGTTGAGCCTCGAGTTTTCACACCAGACGCGACAAACCGCCTACGAGCTCTTTACGCCCAATAATTCCGGACAACGCTTGCGCCCTACGTATTACCGCGGCTGCTGGCACGTAGTTAGCCGGCGCTTCTTCTGCAGGTACCGTCACTTGCGCTTCTTCCCTGCTGAAAGAGGTTTACAACCCGAAGGCCTTCATCCCTCACGCGGCGTCGCTGCATCAGGCTTGCGCCCATTGTGCAATATTCCCCACTGCTGCCTCCCGTAGGAGTCTGGGCCGTGTCTCAGTCCCAGTGTGGCCGGTCGCCCTCTCAGGCCGGCTACCCGTCGTCGCCTTGGTAGGCCATCACCCCACCAACAAGCTGATAGGCCGCGAGCCCATCCCTGACCGAAAAACTTTCCAACCACCCCCATGCGAGGACGGCTCATATCCGGTATTAGCCCCGGTTTCCCGGAGTTATCCCAAAGTCAGGGGCAGGTTACTCACGTGTTACTCACCCGTTCGCCACTAATCAACCCAGCAAGCTGGGCATCATCGTTCGACTTGCATGTGTTAAGCACGCCGCCAGCGTTCGTCCTGAGCCAGGATCAAACTCTCCGTAAATGAACAACGCCAACCACCAGGCAAACCCAGCAGCAGACAATCCATACGAAGCAAACCCCCGAAGAGGTTCACAAAACTGGCATCAACACGAAAGATGACATCATCTTCCGAAATTCAACCACAAAACATCCCGGACACAACCAACCACCCCACCCAGACG
>NZ_JBZGBY010000063.1:0-1546 GCF_059159975.1 Cellulosimicrobium sp. BMG9.22
GGTCAGACGGTATGAGGGGTCGGGGCGGTGTCGCCCCGGGTCGCACGGGCGGGGCCTCGCTATGAAGGTCGTGGGTTATCGAGCAGATTGCCCTGCCCGTGGCCTTGTCCACATTCATAGGAGGCCCCGTGTTTACCGAGCGTACGAGTGTCGGCCTGGACGTGCACGCACGATCGATCCGGGCGAGCGCGATCGACACGACCACCGGCGAGTTGTTCGAGCAGACCCTGGTTCCGGGCGAGGGCTACCGGCCCGTCATGGACTGGATCGCGCGGTTGGCTGGCCCGGTCGCGGTGGCGTATGAGGCCGGTCCAACGGGATTCGGCTTGGCCCGCGTGCTGGCCGGCGGGGGCATCAGGTGCGTGGTGGCGGCACCGTCGAAGATCAACCGAGCGCCCGGGGACCGGGTCAAGACCGATGCGCGCGACGCTCGTCTGCTCGCACGGCTGCTGCGCAATGATGATCTGACTGCTGTCGTGGTTCCCACGGTCGAGCAGGAGTCGGCCCGCGATCTGGTGCGGCTGCGGTTCGACAACCGTGGCGATCTGATGTCCGCCCGCCACCGGGTGGGCAAGCTGCTGCTGCGTCACGGGCTCGTCTACTGCGGTGGCAAGGCGTGGACCGGCGTGCACGCGGCCTGGCTGCGCACCATCCGGTTCGACGACCTCGGCACTGCGACCGCGTTCGAGGAATCCTGGGAGCTGGTCCGCCACCTCGAAGCCCGCAGGGACCGCCTGGACGAGAAGATCGCGGTCATGGCCGCGGACTCGTCCTTCGCCCCGGTCGTTGCGAACTTGTGCTGCCTGCGTGGGGTCTCGACCCTGACCGGGTTCGCTCTCGCGGTCGAGATCGGTGACTGGACCAGGTTCACCGGGTCCTCGATCGGTGCGTTCCTCGGTCTGACCCCCACCGAGCACTCCTCCGGCGGGTCCCGCCGCCAAGGCGGGATCACGAAGGCCGGCAACACCCACGCTCGCCGCCTGCTGGTCGAGTCCGCCTGGCACCACAAGCCCGCCTACAAGATCGGCAAGGTCCTCCAAGACCGCTGGGACAGTGCCCCTGCCGCCGCGCGCGTGCGCGCGGACGAGGGCAACCGGCGTTTGCATCACCGCTGGACCCGGTTCGACGCCCGCGGCAAGAAGCACACCGTGGCCACGACCGCTATCGCCCGCGAGCTCGCGGGCTGGTGCTGGTCCCTGGCCACTCTCGACGCCTGACGATCCCTCGACTCCCGCCGCCCCGACAGCGGGTAACCAAGCTTGTCCTCGCGGGCTCACCGCGGTGCTCAGCGCGAGGAGCGACCCACGCTACGACTGTGAGCAGCCCTGACCGGTCACGCTCGACCTCAGACACACCGTGGTCCCGCTCCTGCCGAACACCGTCATGCGGTAACCAACCCGCGCATATCAGTCTCGACCGCGCGTCGATCACGACACGCTGCCCCGCGCGAACCCACCAGGACAAGAGCGAAGCGCTCGCCCCGAGCGACGGCCCGGGGCGAGCGCTTCAACCTGCCACTTGACAGGAAGCCTCTACATATCAGTCG
>NZ_JBZGBY010000064.1:0-1474 GCF_059159975.1 Cellulosimicrobium sp. BMG9.22
TGGCGGATTCTTGGGGTCCTCGCAACACCTGATGGTCTATGTGGCTGTCAGTAGATCACGCAGGCGCTCGGCTGGGGTATCCCAGTCGAGCGTCTTGCGTGGTCGGCCGTTGAGTTCCTGGGCGACGTGCTCGAGGTCTTCGGGTCCGAACTGCTTGAGGTCGGTGCCCTTGGGGAAGTACTGGCGGGCCAGTCCGTTGGTGTTCTCGTTGCTGCCGCGCTGCCAGGGTGAGTGCGGGTCGCAGAAGTAGACCGGCACGCCCGTGGCGATCGTGAACTGCTTGTGCGCGGCCATCTCACAGCCCTGGTCCCAGGTCAGCGAGCCGCGCAAGTGCGCCGGCAACATCGCGACGAGTGATATCAGGACGTCGCGGACCTCTTCGGCGGTGTGTCCGCCGGGCAGGTGGCCGAGCATCACGTACCGGGTGGAGCGCTCGACCAGGGTCACGATCGCGGACTGTGAACCGGTCCCGATGATCAGGTCGCCCTCCCAGTGCCCGGGCACGGCCCGGTCTTCGACCTCGGGTGGGCGCTCGGAGATCATCACCATCTCCTCGACGAACCGGGGCCTGCGCTGGTCCGGGGACTTGCGCGGCTTGCGGCGGGTGCGTCCCGTGCGCAACGCCGCAGCGACCTCCCGCTTCAGGCCGCCGCGCGCCTGGACGTAGAGCGCCTGATAGATCGTCTCGGTACTCACCCGCATGCCCTCGTCGTTCGGGTACTCCTTGACCAGAGCGTGACAGATCTGCTCGGGCGACCACCGCACCGCGAGCTTGGCGGCCACGTACTCACGCAACGGCCCGGCCTGCGCGAGCTTGGACTCCTTGGGACGCGGACGAGAGATCGTCCAGTCCCGGTGCGCCGCATACGGGCGGTAGACACCCTCGAGCGACCGGGCATCGATCTCCCGCTTGATCGTCGAGGCCGATCTCCCCAACGCTCGCCCGATCGCCCGTAACGACGCACCTTCACGGCGCAGGTCAGCGATCTGCTCCCGCTGCGCGAGGGTCAGGTAGCGCGGGTGCAGCTCTGCCTCGACCGCAGCCAGTGACAGGGCCGACGAGGTCGCGACGATGGTGGTCACCCCCGAGTTGTAGTCGACCCGACGCCCGTCTGGATACGTCCTGCCGTTGCGTGTCTTAACCACCCCGTAGTCCCAGTCCTTCGCGGTGCGCTCATGCACCCCGACCCGGGCCGCAGCCGCACGCCGCGAGACACCCTCAGCACGCAGACGGTCGTACTCCACACGACCCGGATGCCCCTGCGTGCCAGGCTTCCCACGCCCGCGCACACCCGCCCGACGCGCCCACCCGAACGCCGTGCTCACATTGACCCCGACCCCTCGAGCAGCAGCCGAGATACTCCCGCCCTCACGGTCCAACGCCTCGAAGAACCGAACCTTCAACTCCGCAGAAACCACGATCCCCGCAACCCCCAGAAACTCTGGGTGTTGCGGGGACCGCTAGAACCCGCCC
>NZ_JBZGBY010000065.1:0-1437 GCF_059159975.1 Cellulosimicrobium sp. BMG9.22
GGGTGGGTGTCCCTATGTCCGTCGTCAAGCCGCGATCGGGGGCGGGGTGGCGGGTCGGGGTTGGTAGAGGGTGCCGTTGTGCAGCATGGCGAACAGGACGTCGACGCGTCGTCGGGCGAGGCAGATGAGTGCGGCGTTGTGGCGTTTGCCTTGGGCTCGTTTGCGGTCGTAGTAGGCGCGGGACGTGGGGTCGTGCAGGCTGGCGAAGGCGGCGAGGTAGAACGCGCGCTTGAGGCGTTTGTTTCCCCCGTGTGGTCGGTGCTCGCCGCGGATGG
This sequence comes from Cellulosimicrobium sp. BMG9.22, assembly GCF_059159975.1. Lineage (NCBI taxonomy): Bacteria > Bacillati > Actinomycetota > Actinomycetes > Micrococcales > Promicromonosporaceae > Cellulosimicrobium > Cellulosimicrobium sp. BMG9.22. Next base: position 276 of record NZ_JBZGBY010000065.1, read on the forward strand.
AGGTGCCTGAGCGGTGGGTGACGGGCGCGAGGCCGGCGTAGGCGGCGAGGTGGGCGCTGGTGGGGAACGCGGAGGCGTCGCCGACGTCGAGCAGGATGCGGGCGCCGGTCCTGACGCCGATGCCGGGCATCGAGGTCAGGACCGGGGCGAGAGGGTGTGCGTTCAGCATCTCCTCGACTTGTTCGGCGGCGATCTGGCGTTCTTGGAGCAGCCCGGACAAGGTGGTGGCGAGTTTGGGCAGGACCTTCTCGGCAGCGGTGGTGCCGGGGACGGTCACGCTCTGGGCAGCGAGTGCGTCCTGGATGTCGTCGACCAGGTGCTGCCAGGATCGGGGTGCTCGCGCTTTGGCTACCGCGGCCAGGCGTCGTCGTCCTGCGGTGCGTAGCCCTTCGGGTCCCCCGAAACGGGTGAGCAGCTCCAGCACGGCGGGCTGGGTTGCTCTGGGTCCCAGGACTCGTTCCAGGGCGGGGTGGACCTGTGTGAGCAGCCCGCGGATGCGGTTGGTGACGCGGTTGACCTCTGTGGCGAGGTCGTCGTCATAGCCCACGATGACGTTCAGGTCGGCCAGCATCGCGTCGGTCCCGCCGATCTCGCGCAGGGCGTGCGGCATCGTGCGTGCGGCCTCGGCAATGATGAAGGCGTCGCGAGCGTCCGTCTTCGCGTTGCCCGGGTGAAGGTCGGCGATACGACGCATCGCCAGGCCGGGCAGGTAGGCCACATCGATCCCGGCCTGGCGTGCTACCGCGACCGCCAACGCGCCGATCGAGGCAGGTTGGTCCACGACGACGAGCACCCGACCCGCTGCTGCCAGCCGGGCGTAGACCTCGCGCAACCGGGCCTCGTCCTGCGGCAGCGCCTTGTCGTGGATCTTCTTGCCGTCCCGGTCCACGGCGCAGGCGTGGTGCTCGGCCTTGCCGACATCCAACCCGCAGAACACCTCGTATCCGTCCACAGGTCCCTCCCTGCCCTCGAGCTGCTGGCCGCCCCAGTCCTGACGCAGAATGCCGACACCCACGTTACGAAGAGACCTACCCCACGACGGGGCGGCCCTGTCCCTATCAGCGGTCACCTGCGCCACCGAAACCGGGCGACAACACCCACCGGATCATGCGTTCGACAGGGGCGCACAGTCCTACCCAGCCCGGCGACCAGACCCCGCGCG
>NZ_JBZGBY010000066.1:0-1395 GCF_059159975.1 Cellulosimicrobium sp. BMG9.22
TGTTGAAGTTGTCGGCTGATTAGTACCGGTCAGCTGCACGGGTCGTTGGTCCCCGCTTCCACGTCCGGCCTATCTACCCAGTGTTCTGCTGGGTGCCTCTCACCCGCTAGGGGTGTGGAAACCTCATCTTGAAGCAGGCTTCCCGCTTAGATGCTTTCAGCGGTTATCCCTTCCGAACGTAGCCAACCAGCGATGCTCCTGGCGGAACAACTGGCACACCAGAGGTTCGTCCGTCCCGGTCCTCTCGTACTAGGGACAGCCCTTCTCAAGTTTCCTGCGCGCGCAGCGGATAGGGACCGAACTGTCTCACGACGTTCTAAACCCAGCTCGCGTACCGCTTTAATGGGCGAACAGCCCAACCCTTGGGACCTACTCCAGCCCCAGGATGCGACGAGCCGACATCGAGGTGCCAAACCATGCCGTCGATATGGACTCTTGGGCAAGATCAGCCTGTTATCCCCGGGGTACCTTTTATCCGTTGAGCGACGGCGCTTCCACAAGCCACCGCCGGATCACTAGTTCCGACTTTCGTCCCTGCTCGACCTGTCAGTCTCACAGTCAAGCTCCCTTGTGCACTTGCACTCGACACCTGATTGCCAACCAGGCTGAGGGAACCTTTGAGCGCCTCCGTTACATTTTAGGAGGCAACCGCCCCAGTTAAACTACCCACCAGGCACTGTCCCTGGTCCGGATCACGGACCGAGGTTAGACATCCGAAGCGGTCAGAGTGGTATTTCAACGTTGACTCCACCCGCACTGGCGTGCGGACTTCCTAGTCTCCCACCTATCCTACACAAACCGCACCGAACATCAATACCAAGCTATAGTAAAGGTCCCGGGGTCTTTCCGTCCTGCTGCGCGTAACGAGCATCTTTACTCGTAGTGCAATTTCGCCGAGTTCGCGGTTGAGACAGCGGAGAAGTCGTTACGCCATTCGTGCAGGTCGGAACTTACCCGACAAGGAATTTCGCTACCTTAGGATGGTTATAGTTACCACCGCCGTTTACTGGGGCTTAAATTCTGAGCTTCACCCCGAAGGGTTGACCCGTCCTCTTAACCTTCCAGCACCGGGCAGGCGTCAGTCCGTATACATCGTCTTGCGACTTCGCACGGACCTGTGTTTTTAGTAAACAGTCGCTTCTCCCTGGTCTCTGCGGCCGTCCACGCTCCCCGAGCAAGTCGGTTCACGTTTCGGGCCCCCCTTCTCCCGAAGTTACGGGGGCATTTTGCCGAGTTCCTTAACCACGATTCGCTCGATCGCCTTGGTATTCTCTACCTGACCACCTGAGTCGGTTTGGGGTACGGGCGGCTAGAACCTCGCGCCGAGGCTTTTCTTGGCAGCATAGGATCACCCAGTTCGCGCATGCGCGCTCACCGTCAGCTCTCAGCCTGATG
>NZ_JBZGBY010000067.1:0-1349 GCF_059159975.1 Cellulosimicrobium sp. BMG9.22
CATAGTCGAACCGCATTGAAAGGCGGACCACAGACGGTGCGAGTCCGGTAGACGAAATGGCGTGGCCTCCCGAAGGGGATCCCAAGTAGCACGGGGCCCGAGAAATCTCGTGTGAATCTGGCAAGACCACTTGCTAAGCCTAAATACTACCTAGTGACCGATAGCGGACCAGTACCGTGAGGGAAAGGTGAAAAGTACCCCGGGAGGGGAGTGAAATAGTACCTGAAACCGTGTGCCTACAATCCGTTGGAGCCTCCTTGGTTGGGGTGACAGCGTGCCTTTTGAAGAATGAGCCTGCGAGTTAGTGCTCAGTGGCGAGGTTAACCCGTGTGGGGAAGCCGTAGCGAAAGCGAGTCCGAACAGGGCGATACAGTCGCTGGGTCTAGACCCGAAGCGAAGTGATCTAGCCATGGGCAGGTTGAAGCGCGGGTAAGACCGCGTGGAGGACCGAACCCACCAGGGTTGAAAACCTGGGGGATGACCTGTGGTTAGGGGTGAAAGGCCAATCAAACTTCGTGATAGCTGGTTCTCCCCGAAATGCATTTAGGTGCAGCGTCACGTGTTTCTTGCCGGAGGTAGAGCTACTGGATGGCCGATGGGCCCTACAAGGTTACTGACGTCAGCCAAACTCCGAATGCCGGTAAGTGGAAGCGTGGCAGTGAGACTGCGGGGGATAAGCTCCGTAGTCGAGAGGGAAACAGCCCAGACCACCGGCTAAGGCCCCTAAGCGTGTGCTAAGTGGGAAAGGATGTGGAGTTGCACAGACAACCAGGAGGTTGGCTTAGAAGCAGCCACCCTTGAAAGAGTGCGTAATAGCTCACTGGTCAAGTGATTCCGCGCCGACAATGTAGCGGGGCTCAAGTACACCGCCGAAGCCGTGGCATCTGCGCTCAACTCAGGCCTTCGTGGTCCAGAGGCGCAGGTGGGTAGGGGAGCGTCGTGTGGGCAGTGAAGCCGCGGGGGAACCCAGCGGTGGAGCCCACACGAGTGAGAATGCAGGCATGAGTAGCGAAAGACGGGTGAGAAACCCGTCCGCCGAATGACCAAGGGTTCCAGGGCCAGGTTAATCCGCCCTGGGTAAGTCGGGACCTAAGGCGAGGCCGACAGGCGTAGTCGATGGACAAGGAGTTGATATTCTCCTACCGGCGAAGAACCGCCCATACCGAGCCCGGTGATGCTAACCGTCCAAACTTGCCCACCGACCCTTCGGGGTCATCGGGCAAGGGCGCACGGGACCCGAACCGGTAGTAGGTAAGCGTATTAACAGGGGTGACGCAGGAAGGTAGCCCGGCGTGGCGATGGTTGACCACGTCCAAGGCTGTAGGCCGTCGGGTAGGCAAATCCGCCCG
>NZ_JBZGBY010000068.1:0-1015 GCF_059159975.1 Cellulosimicrobium sp. BMG9.22
GCCCACAGGACGGAGGAGCGGGCGATGGGCATGGATTGGAAGCGTTCGAAGATGCCGCCTTGCATGTCGAGGAAGAGGCGGTAGGCGGTGTAGGCGATGCCGGAGGCGATGGTGATGAGCAGGATGCCGGGGAGCATGTAGTTGATGTAGGACTCGTCGGTGCCGGTGTTGATCGCGCCGCCCAGGACGTAGACGAACAGGAGCATGAGCGCGATCGGGGTGACGGCGGTGGTGATGATGGTGTCGGGTGAGCGCAGGATGTGGGTCAGGGACCGGCCGGTCAGGGTGCGGGTGTCGGCCAGGGCGTGGGTGGTCATCGGAGCTCCTCTCCGGCGGGCTGGGTGCCCTCGGCGGTCGTGGGGTTCGCGGGTTCGCCGGTGTGGCCGACGAGGGTGAGGAAGACGTCTTCGAGGGAGGGCTGCTTCTCGACGTACTCGACCTTGGCGGGGGGCAGCAGGGCCTTGAGCTCGGTCAGGGTGCCGTTGGTGATGATCGTTCCCTGGTGCAGGATGGCGATGCGGTCGGCGAGCTGTTCGGCCTCGTCGAGGTACTGGGTGGTCAGCAGCACGGTCGTGCCGCCCTGGGCGAGCTGGCGCACGGTGTCCCAGACCTCGATGCGGGCCTGGGGGTCCAGGCCGGTGGTGGGTTCGTCGAGGAAGATGACGGGCGGGTTGCCGATCAGGCTCATCGCGATGTCCAACCGGCGGCGCATCCCGCCGGAGTAGGTCCCGGCCCGGCGCGAACCTGCGTCGGTCAGGGAGAACCGGGCCAGCAGGTCGTCCGCAACCTGGCCGGGGTTCTTCAGGTGGCGGAGCTTGGCGACCAGGATCAGGTTCTCCCTCCCGGTGAGGATCTCGTCGACCGCGGCGAACTGCCCCGTCAGGCTGATCGACTCCCGGACCTGCCCCGCGGACGTGGCGACGTCGTGCCCGTGCACGACCGCGGTGCCCGCGTCGGCCTTGAGCAGCGTCGACAAGATCCGCACCAGCGTCGTCTTGCCGGCCCCGTTCGACCC
>NZ_JBZGBY010000069.1:0-974 GCF_059159975.1 Cellulosimicrobium sp. BMG9.22
GAGGTGTTCTCACCAGAGGTGGTGACCTGATCGGCGCTACGGCGCGCTGACCTGCAGGTTCGTCGGGTCGTGAGTTTGGTAGCAGCAGGGTCCCAGGACCAGGATGCAAGTCGCCAAACGCACAAACTGGACGACTGGGACCCTGCTTGATCACCTATGGTGCCACCCTCGACGTGCCCGCCCACACCCTGACGGTCGTGACCCGCTGGATCGCGGCCCATCGCCGTACCCGCGACATCCGCCCCTGGCAGCGCGCCGCGACAGCGCGCACCCAGGCACTGCTCGTGCTGCGCTGGTTCAAGGACGCCACCCGCGTGCACCTGCTCGCTCGGGACGCGGGCATCTCGCTCGCCACGGCCTACCGGTACCTGCACGAGGCGATCGACGTCATCGCCGACAAGGCGCCCGACCTGCACGACGTCCTGGCCACCGCCCGCACCGAGCAGTGGCCGTTCGTCGCTCTGGACGGGACGTTGGTGCCGATTGCCCAGCTGCACGGCCCGCGCAACCCGACCGGTGCCGAGTCCTGGTACTCCGGCAAGCACCACCGCCACGGCGCGAACATCCAGGTGCTGTGCGACCCGACCGGCTACCCCGTGTGGGTCTCCCCAGCCAGCCCAGGGTCCACGCACGACATCACCGCCGCCCGCAGATTCGTCCTGCCCGCGCTCTACCCCGCGGCCACCGCCGGGATACCGACCCTGACCGACAAGGGCTACCAGGGTGCGGGCATCGGGATCCGACACCCGCGCCGCCTCACCACAGCCGCTCACGTCGACGACCGGTCCCGCGACATGATCCTCGTCTCACTGCGCGCCGTGGCCGAACGCGGCAACGCACTGCTGAAGAACACCTGGCGAGCCCTACGCCTGATCACCCTCGACCCGAACCGCACCACCGAGATCACCGCCGCAGCCCTCGTCCTACTCCACCTTCAACGCGGAACCCGCTGACCAGACTGGTGAGAACACCTC
>NZ_JBZGBY010000070.1:0-801 GCF_059159975.1 Cellulosimicrobium sp. BMG9.22
TCAGGTGCCACGCCGTCGCCGCACGTGTGACGGGTGGTTGCTCATGGGTGGAACATTGACGAAAGAGCTTGGGTCGTCGCTGGTTTCTAGTACCTGCGTCGCTGGTCGTGGTTGCTGTCCTTCGGGGTGGTGGGTGCGGGTGGTGGTGTGGTGGAACGGGGTTGGTGGGGGTCTGGGCTTGTCGAGCACACTGTTGGGTCCTCAGGTCACCGGCCACCGGTTGGTGGGGTGCCTGGTACGGGCCGGTCCTCGGGCCACGAACCGCTCGATCCCTGTGAGGGGATGGGGTAGGCGGGTCGGGTGGGGGTCGGGGTCGTTGGTTGTTTGAGAACTGCACAGTGGACGCGAGCATCTTTGTAAGATCAAGACCTGCTTGCCGCTCGGTCCTTCGGGGCTCAGTTGGTGGGTGTGGTTCTTGGTTTCTGCAGTTTTGTTGTTTTTGTTGAAGTTTTTAAGGGCACAGGGTGGATGCCTTGGCACTAGGAGCCGAAGAAGGACGTTGTAGCCTGCGATAAGCCTCGGGGAGCTGGCAAACGAGCTGTGATCCGAGGGTGTCCGAATGGGGGAACCCCGCACGAGTCATGTCGTGTGACCCGCACCTGAATATATAGGGTGTGTGGAGGGAACGTCGGGAAGTGAAACATCTCAGTACCGACAGGAAGAGATATTCCGTGAGTAGTGGCGAGCGAAAGCGGATGAGGCCAAACCGGGCGCGTGTTCAAGCTGTCAGGCGTTGCGTGTTCGGGGTTGTGGGACCCTTCTGGTGGATCTGACAGTTCACCGGGGAGTCAGAAAGTCGCG
>NZ_JBZGBY010000071.1:0-763 GCF_059159975.1 Cellulosimicrobium sp. BMG9.22
TCGTGGAGCTGGCGAAGTCGAACATTCTGCTGATCGGTCCGACGGGGACGGGTAAGACGTATCTGGCGCAGACGTTGGCGCGGATGTTGAACGTGCCGTTTGCGATTGCGGATGCGACGGCGCTCACCGAGGCGGGGTATGTCGGTGAGGATGTGGAGAACATTCTGTTGAAGCTGGTGCAGGCGGCTGATTTTGATGTGAAGAAGGCTGAGTCGGGGATCATCTATATCGATGAGATCGACAAGGTGGCGCGGAAGGCGGAGAATCCGTCGATCACGCGTGATGTGTCGGGTGAGGGTGTGCAGCAGGCGTTGTTGAAGATCATCGAGGGGACGTCGGCGTCGGTGCCGCCGCAGGGTGGTCGTAAGCATCCGCATCAGGAGTTCATCCAGGTGGACACGTCGAACGTGTTGTTCATCGTGGCGGGGGCGTTTGCGGGGTTGGACGACATCGTGGCGGCGCGGGCGCGGAAGCGTGGGGTGGGGTTTGGTGCGTCGATCGAGACGGGTGCGGGGGAGGATCTGTTCGCGCAGGTGCGTCCGGAGGATCTGCATCGGTTCGGGTTGATCCCGGAGTTCATCGGGCGTCTGCCGGTGATCGCGGCGGTGTCGGCGTTGGATGCGGAGGCGTTGGTGCGGATCCTGACGCAGCCGCGCAATGCGTTGGTGAAGCAGTATCAGCGGATGTTCGCGATCGACGGGGTGGAGCTGGAGTTCAGCGAGGGTGCGGTGCAGGCGGTGGCGGAGCAGGCGTTGTTGCGGGG
>NZ_JBZGBY010000072.1:0-718 GCF_059159975.1 Cellulosimicrobium sp. BMG9.22
TGGTCGTGATCTGGGCCTGGCTCAGGGCGCGGCGCGCGTCGATGCCGAGGTCGTGGGTGCGGGCCAGGGCGGTGAGCTGGTTGACGTGCATGGTGCGTTCGCTGACCAGTGCGTCGCGTTCGGCGAGCAGCAGGGCGGCGGTCTGTCCGGCCTCGCCCGCGCGGAGGCGGGGCAGTCTGGCTGTGTTGGTTCCGAGGACGGCTTGGGCGATGCGGGCGGCGTCGAGCGGGTCGGACTTCGCGGCCTTCTTCTGGGCGCGGGTAGGGGCCAGCGCCTCGACGACCTGGTACCCGGCCCGGGTGAACGCTGCTGCTGCGAGGCGCCCGTAGGAACCAGCGCCCTCGATCACGACCAGGACCGCGTCCAGGTCGCCGTCTGTGTGGCGGGCAACCCAGTCGATCGCTCGCCCGGTCCCGGTGGCGGTCGTGGGGAACGACTGGATCTGCTGGACCGCACCGTTGGTCATGGCAAGGGCGTAGGTGTGTTGTTCGGCGTGAGTGTCGACCCCGATGACGTATCGGTAGGTCTCTGCGACGATGGGCATTGCGGCGGACTCCCCTTCCAGGACGGACGTCGTTGACCGGCGTCGACCCGGGGTGAGTCACTACGAGGCAAACCTGTGACGGGCCACAACCTCCTGCAGGGCAGGGAGGTTGGTGCGTGCTTCTATCAAGCCATCGCAGTGGGCCGGGACGGCGCCGGTCTGCCACTCGGGCGG
>NZ_JBZGBY010000073.1:0-634 GCF_059159975.1 Cellulosimicrobium sp. BMG9.22
GCGCACCCTGACGAGTTGCTCCGGGAAACCCTTGCCGCCGTGGCGCCCGGCACCGCGCTGCGCGACGGCCTGGAACGGATCCTGCGCGGCCGGACCGGCGCGCTCATCGTGCTCGGGCTGGACAGGGTCGTCGAGGAGATGTGCTCGGGCGGGTTCGTGCTCGACGTCGGGTTCTCCGCGACCCGGCTGCGCGAGCTGTCGAAGATGGACGGCGCCGTCGTGCTCGACCGGGAGGCGAACCGCATCCTGCGCGCCGCCGTCCAGCTCCTGCCGGACCCGACGATCGAGACCACCGAGTCGGGCACGCGCCACCGCACCGCGGAGCGCGTCGCCAAGCAGTGCGGGTTCCCCGTCATCTCCGTGAGCCAGTCGATGCGGATCGTCGCGCTCTACGTCGGCGGCCAGCGGCACGTGCTCGAGGACTCCGACACCATCCTGTCGCGCGCCAACCAGGCGCTCGCGACGCTCGAGCGCTACCGCGCCCGCCTGGACGAGGTGTCCGGCACGCTGTCGGCGCTCGAGATCGAGGACCTGGTCACCGTCCGCGACGTCTGCGCCGTCGTCCAGCGCCTCGAGATGGTCGCGCGCATCTCCGAGGAGATCGCCGGGTACGTCATCGAGCTCGGGACCGACG
>NZ_JBZGBY010000074.1:0-595 GCF_059159975.1 Cellulosimicrobium sp. BMG9.22
GCCCTGGTCTTCGCTCACCCGGGTGACCGCCCGGGCATCTGGCTGGGTCGGTCGGTGGGCTCACCGCTCGGCGGATGCCTAGCAGGTGCTGGGCCGGGCAGGTCGGTGGGCTCGCCCTCGCGCAGGTCACGGGACTGTGTCGTCGAGAAGTGAGAAATTGCCCCAGAATCGCGCGATTCCGGGGCCGTTTCTCACTTCTCGGCCTCGCGAGGGGGCGACGTCCGGTAAGCGCCGGCCCACCGTCGTCGTCCGCCGGCTACGACGCGCTACCTGGCCTCTATGCCGCGCGACCAGGCCTCTACCTCGGCCGACCAGGCCTCTACCTCGGCCGACCAGGCCTCTACCTCGGCCGACCAGGCCTCTACCTCGGCCGACCGGGCCACTACCTCGGCGCGCCCAGGGCCCGTGGCCGCGCCTGCTGCCCGGGCGAGGTGCACGTGGAGCGGTGGGGGTGGGCTCGGTGGCGAAGGGGCGTCAGAGCCGCGCTCCCAAGACCCACGCCCGACAGACCAGGGTGACGGCGCGGCAGCCCCGAGCGCCGAGACCACCCACGCCGCGGACCCGACCCGCGGGCCTGAGACCCGACCACGAGCGG
>NZ_JBZGBY010000075.1:0-536 GCF_059159975.1 Cellulosimicrobium sp. BMG9.22
GCCGAGAAGCTTCTATGGGTTGTCAAGCGGTCAGTGAGAGGTTGGCGTGCTTGAGTGCTCGGTAGAGGTGGCGGGCGATGTAGTTCTTCAGGGCGCGGCGGATTTCGCGGTCGGTTTTGCCTTCGGTGCGGCGGCGGGCGACGTAGTCGCGTGTCGCGGGGTCGTGGTGCATGCGGGTCAGGGCGATGGTGTAGGTCGCGGCGTTGAGTTGGCGGTCTCCGCCGCGGTTGAGGCGCATGCGTTCGTGCTTGCCCGAGGACGCGGGGATGGGGCAGGTGCCGGCGAGTGCGGCGAACGCGTCGGCGTTGCGGATGCGTCCGTGCTCGGAGTAGGCCGCGATCGCGCGGGCGCAGGTGATGGGGCCGTATCCGGTCTCCTCGCGTACTGCGGGCAGGATGTGGCGGGTCAGAGTGTCGAGCCGGGTCTGGTTCTGGTCGAGCAGCGTGTCCAGCTCGCCGATGCGCTTGGCGGTGCGGGTGGCGATGGCCCGGGCCTGGGCGTGCAGCTGGTCCTCGGCGCGGGTGCGCCAGGTGGCG
>NZ_JBZGBY010000076.1:0-405 GCF_059159975.1 Cellulosimicrobium sp. BMG9.22
CCTTCGCATCCGACGCCGCCCCACCCGCTCAGCCACCACCTCACCCGGGGCCGACGCCCCAGCCCGGGCCCGGCGAGGTAGAGGCCGGCGGGCTCAGGGCGTCGTGCGAACACTTGAGGATTGGAGTGTTCGATGGTTCGTGGTGGTGTTCCGGTGTCGCGGTCGTTGCGGCGGGTGTTCTGGCGGCGGGTGCGCGAGTGTGGGGATCTGGGGGTCGCGGCCGCGGCCGCGGGTGTCTCGGCGCGCACGGGGCAGGCGTGGTTCGCTGCGGCTGGTGGGATAGCGGACGTGTCGTTGAAGGAGCCAGGCAAGCGGAATCTGACGTTGGACGATCGGGTTGAGATCTCGTTGCTCGCCGCGCAGGGCGCCGGGGTGCGTCAGATCGCGCGCCGGTTGGGGCGGTCC
>NZ_JBZGBY010000077.1:0-389 GCF_059159975.1 Cellulosimicrobium sp. BMG9.22
GGGCGGCGTCGGTGCTCGGGCTGTCCGCGCCGTCACCGTGGTCTGTCGGGTGTGGGTTTGAGGAGCGCGGCCTTGACGCCCTTCGCATCCGACGCCGCCCCACCCGCTCAGCCATCACCTCACCACGGGCCTGCCCCGGGTCCGCCGACGTAAAACCCTGGTCCGCCGAAGTAGAGGCCCGGTCCACCGAAGTAGAGCCCTGGTGCGCCGGAGTCGAACCGTGGTCCGCCGACGGCGGGCCCGGTCGCGCGCGTCGGCCCGGCACCGGGCCGTGCAGCGCCCAGACCAACCACGCGGTCCTGGCCCGTCAGGCACCCAGGACGAGCCACCAACGACACGCTCGACGCGACACCGCGGGCCTTGGCCCGGGTGAGCCACGACCAGCGTGC
>NZ_JBZGBY010000078.1:0-378 GCF_059159975.1 Cellulosimicrobium sp. BMG9.22
GCAGACGCCCGGGTCCCGAACTGCCGCCGAAGTAGAACCGTGGTCCGCCGAAGTAGAACCGTGGTCTGCCAGGTCGGACCGTGGTCACGCGCCGAACACGACATGAGTGTCGCAAACCGGGGCCCGGCGACCGTCAGGTCGTGTTCGACCCGGCGCAATGTCGTGTTCGACGACGGCCCCGGGCACGGGCACCGACCGCAGGGCGCCGCGGCCAGGCGGCCCGGCGGCGACGCGGGGAGGAGACGGCGAGGCGGCGGGAGACCTACCCTGCGGGCGGTTCCGCCGACCCGTCGCCCAGCGGCCTAGCGGCGAGGTGGCGGGAGGCCGGCCCTGCGGGCGGTTCGCCCGGGTGAGCCACGACCAGGGCGAGACGACGCC
>NZ_JBZGBY010000079.1:0-311 GCF_059159975.1 Cellulosimicrobium sp. BMG9.22
CCCTTCGCATCCGACGCCGCCCCACCCGCTCAGCCACCACCTCACCCGGGGCAGGCGACCGGGTCGCGCAAGGTAGAACCCTGGTCACCGGGCAGCGGGCTGGTCTTGTCGACGTAGAGGCCTGATCCGTCGAGGTAGAGCCAGGTAGAGCCTCTGGGTCGGCCGACGACGGCGGTGGGCCGGGCGCTGACACGCGACGCCCTCGCACGAAGCCGAGCCCGGTCGCCCGCCGGGGCGGCGAGCCGCCCGACCGGCTGGGCACAGCACCCGGGCGGTCGCCCGGCCGAGCGCAGACCAAGGTGAGACGACGA
>NZ_JBZGBY010000080.1:0-311 GCF_059159975.1 Cellulosimicrobium sp. BMG9.22
AGAGCCGTGGTCGCGCGAGGTAGAGGCCTGGTCCGCCGAGGTAGAGCCGTGGTCCGGCGAGGTAGGAGCCTGGTCGTCGGTGTCGAACTGTCGGCCGATCAGACCATGGTCATGCGCCGAACACGACATGGGTGCCGTTATCCAGGCCGTGGCGACCCTCAGGTCGTGTTCGAGCGCGAGCATGTCGTGTTCGACGACCGAGCGGGGCTCGGGCGTCGGCCGCGCGGCATGACGGCGCGACGGCGCGACGGCGGGAGACCGGCCCCGCGGGCAGTCGCCCGGGTGAGCCACGACCGGGGTGGGACGACGCA
>NZ_JBZGBY010000081.1:0-304 GCF_059159975.1 Cellulosimicrobium sp. BMG9.22
GGGATAACGACACCCATGTCGTGTTCGGCGCATGGCCATGGTCTGATCGGCCGACAGTTCGACACCGACGACCAGGCTCCTACCTCGCCGGACCACGGCCCTACCTCAGCGGACCAGGCCTCTACCTCGCGCGACCACGGCTCTACCTCGGCGGACCAGGCGGCGGTTTCAAGTCGTCCTGCGAACAGGGGCTGTTTCAGGTGGCTAACAGTAGCTTGGTGAAGGCTTCGGCGGGGGTTGCCCAGCCGAGGGTTTGGCGGGGTCGGCGGTTGAGTGCTGCGGCGACTTCGTCGAGGCGTGTCGG
>NZ_JBZGBY010000082.1:0-292 GCF_059159975.1 Cellulosimicrobium sp. BMG9.22
CCCACCCCCGGCCGTGCACGGCCCCAGCCCACCGAAGTAGAGCCGTGGTCGCCCGAGGTAGAGCCGTGGTCGCCCGAGGTAGAGGCCTGGTGCGCCGAGGTAGAGCCGTGGTCCGCCGACGGCAGCACGCCGGGTCACGGGCGGTGGCGCGGCACGGGCATGCAGCGCTCGTACCGACCCTGCGGTCCAGGCCGGTCGAACCGGCCGTCAGGGCCCCCGTCGACCAGGACGAGCCGCAACGACGGGCTCGGTGCGCCACGCGGTCTGCCTGCGTGAGCCGGGATCAGGGTGG
>NZ_JBZGBY010000083.1:0-275 GCF_059159975.1 Cellulosimicrobium sp. BMG9.22
TGGAGCCGATGGAGTCCCAGGCGAGGATGGCCCAGCCGGAGCCCTGGACGCCTGCGGCGACGGCGGCGAACTGCTTCTTGAAGGCGTCGAAGGAGCCGAAGTGCTCGTCGATCGCGGCGCCGATCTCGCCGGTGGGCTCGCCGCCGCCCTCGGGGGAGAGGTTGGTCCAGAACGCGGAGTGGTTGACGTGGCCGCCGAGGTTGAACGCGAGGTTCTTCTCGTGGAGGTTGATCGCGGCGAAGTCGCCGGTCTCGCGGGCCTCGGCGAGCTTGTCG
>NZ_JBZGBY010000084.1:0-267 GCF_059159975.1 Cellulosimicrobium sp. BMG9.22
GGCATCGCCTCACCCTGACCTTCGCTCACCCGAGCGAACCTGCCCGCAGGGCCGGTCTCCCGCCGCCTCGCCACCGCTGCGCCGCGAGGTCCACGCCCGAGCCCCCGGGCCGTCGTCGAGCACGACATGCCGCGCGGTCGAACACGACCTTAAGGTCGCCAGGCCCCAGTTAGCGACACGGATGTCGTGTTCGGCGCGCGGCCACGGTCCGACCTGGCAGACCAGGGTTCTACCTCGGCTGACCAGGGTTCTCCTTCGGCCGGCCCC
>NZ_JBZGBY010000085.1:0-256 GCF_059159975.1 Cellulosimicrobium sp. BMG9.22
TCAGCGCGCGGCCGAGCGCATGTCTCGGCCTCAGGCGCGCAAGCTGGAGACGAACCCGCGGTTGGCGGCCTGGGTCGGCGACAAGCTGGACGGGGACGAGCGGTGGAGCCCGCAGCAGATCGCGAACCGGTTGAAGACCGACTTCCCCGAGGATGAGTCCATGCGCATCAGCCACGAGACGATCTACCAGGCGTTGTACGTCCAGGGCCGTGGCGGGCTGCGCAAGGAGCTGACCAGCGCGCTACGCACCGGACGG
>NZ_JBZGBY010000086.1:0-248 GCF_059159975.1 Cellulosimicrobium sp. BMG9.22
CAGATCGCGTCGCGGACGTGTTCGGCGCGGTGCCCGTGGGGCAGGTGCAGCAAGATCGTGAACCGGGTGGTGCGCTCGACCAGGGTCCCGATCGCCGACCGGTTCGCGGTCCCCATGATCAGGTCGCCCTCCCAGTTGCCGGGCACGGCCCGGTCGGTGACCTCGGCCGGCCGGTTGGCGATCAGCACCTCGTCCGGGACCCGGGCGCGACGCCCGTCGCTGGTCCGCGAACGCGGCGTTCGCCGAGC
>NZ_JBZGBY010000087.1:0-242 GCF_059159975.1 Cellulosimicrobium sp. BMG9.22
GGGGCGGCGTCGGTGCTCGGGCTGTCCGCGCCGTCGCCCTGGTCCGTCGGGCGTGGGTTTGAGGAGCGCGGCCTTGACGCCCTTCGCATCCGACGCCGCCCCACCCGCTCCGCCAGCACCTCACCCCGGGCAGACGCCCGGGCCCCAGGCCGGCCGAAGGAGAACTCTGGTCTGCCGAAGTAGAACCCTGGTCACCGAGGTAGAGGCCTGTCGGCCAGGTCGGACCGTGGTCACGCGCCGAA
>NZ_JBZGBY010000088.1:0-225 GCF_059159975.1 Cellulosimicrobium sp. BMG9.22
GTCCCCGTGGGCGGCCCGGCGCGCGCGACCCGGGGCGCCGCCGTCGGCGGACCAGGCCTCTACCTCGCCAGACCAGGCCTCTACTTCGGCGGACCAGGCCTCTACCTCGGGCGACCACGGCTCTACTTCGGCGGGCCTACGTCGACCACGGCCGGGGGTGAGGTGATGGGCTGAGCGGGTGGGGCGGCGTCGGATGCGAAGGGCGTCAAGGCCGCGCTCCTCAAG